>NZ_JBMDJH010000038.1:0-12072 GCF_057809085.1 Acidovorax sp. FG48
GCCAGTGCTAGCTTTTCGTACCGTCACTTATTGCACTGAAAACGAGGAGACCCCTGGAGGCACCAACCGCCTGCACGTGAAACGCAAGTATGGCACGTTGCCCGGCGTCGCTTGTCGCCTGCGCGTCGACAGCCCAGACCTCATCGAAGGTGTCGAACAGCGCGCGCACGGCGCCGTCGTCATCCGGCGGCTATCGCTCGACCTCGCTACAAAAGCGCAAGATCGATCGGGCCTGTTGCGCCCGTGTGTTGCAGACTACCGCTGACACGGAAGCAGAATGAAAGCAGCGCTGGCCAACTACCTGGATCGGATGCGACGAACGCTCGTCCATATTGACCGCCACTTGGACGATGACCTGGACCTGGATGCAGTGAGCCGCATTGCAGCCTTCTCCAAGTTTCACTTCCATCGGCAATTCGCCGCGGTCTTCGGGATGACAGTTCACCGCTACGTTCAGCTGGCCCGGATGAAGCGCGCCTCCTACCAGCTGCTTTACCGCGATACCGAGGGCATTGCCGAGATCGCGATGGATGCGGGCTACGAGGCACCAGACGCATTCTCACGAGCCTTTCGGCAACGGTTCGGGCAGTCGCCTTCGGCCTTCCGGGAGTCCCCCGACCTGCTTCCTTGGTTTGCTGCCTTGGAAGCGCTCGACAACGCGAGGAATCAACTCATGAACAGGACGTTCAGCCAGGACCAGGTGACCATCCGCGAGGTGTCGGCAACGCCGGTGGCGATCTTCGAACACCGGGGTGACCCCGCCACGCTCGTGGCCAGCATCCAACGGTTCATTGCATGGCGCAAGGCTGCCAATCTACCGCCCAGAACCCATCCGACCTTCAATATCTGGTACTCGGAGCGGCGTCCGGAATCGCCAGCCGACTACGCGGTGGATCTCTGCGTGGGTACCGACAAGCCGATCCAGGCCCACGGCGAAAACATCAAGGCGGGCCAGATTCCTGGTGGTCGCTGCGCAGTGCTTCGTGTGGTCGGCGACACCGAGAACCTGGAGCCGGCGGCGACTTTCCTCTACCGGGAATGGTTGCCGGCCAGCGGTGAAGAGGTGCGCGACTTCCCGCTCTACTGTCAACGGCTGAGCTTCTTTCCCGAAGTCTCCGAGCGAGAGACCGTGGCGGAGCTTTTCTTGCCGCTCAAGTCGCCGCCGAAGACTTAGGCCGGATCGGTAGAAGCGAGCTCTGCGAATCGAAGAGCGGCAGGTGGGGCCTCGTGCTCCAGCCATCGAAGCTCGGCGCCCGAGTTGAAATGAAAGTCCTCGGCCGGCCGCAAGGTAACTGGGGCTGAAAGCAGCTGCGCGGCCTTGCGTGCAGCGAAGGAGATGCCCGCACCTGCAGCGACCAGCGCCAGCATGGCCACGAAGCTGTCGGCGTGAATAACGATCCTCGGGCGGAAGTCGGCCAGCGCCCAGCGCTTGAACAAGTCGTCGTGGAATTCCGGGTCTGTGCTGCGTGGCGGTGCGATGAAGTCTTCGTCCGCCAGGTCCGCCAGCCGGAAGCGATCGCTTCGAGCCAAGCGGTGACCGTTCGGCACTGCGAAGACCGTCTCGTCCTCGCAAAGGGACTGGCGGACGATGCCGGCAGTCACTGCCGCGCCGGTGTGGCAGATCGCCAAGTCGATCTCGTGGGAGAACAGCGCCGCTGGTTGCGCCGATGCCGCCACGTGAACAAGCTCGATGGTCACGCACGGGAAACGGCGACGAAAGCTGCTCAGTAGCTCCATGGCTTGACCCGTGTGCAGGCCGACGGGTACATAGCCAATGCGCAGTTCACCGGCGTCGCCGGTCGCGGCCAACCGTGCCGATCGAGCTGCCCAGTCTGCCTGGTGCAAGGTCTTTCGTGCTTCGCGCAGAAAGGCCTCGCCGGCTTGGGTCAGCTCGATGCGGTTCGCCGCGCGCACGAAGAGAGCGCAGCCCAGGCCTGCCTCGAGTTCCTGGATCTGCCGGCTGAGCGGCGGCTGTGTGATGTGGACCCGCTCGGCGGCACGACTGAAGCTCAGCTCTTCGGCGACTGCGACAAAGTACCTAAGTTGACGAAGCTCCAAATCACTCTCCGCGTTCGACGTGGCAGGCCCAGGAGCGTACCCCAGATCGCCTGGGGCGCGACAACGCTAGGCGGGCTCCACGTTCCAAGACGCTTCGGGGTGCACGACCTCGCGGTCCAGCCAGAAGTCCTCCAACCGGGCACGCAGCTGCGGACTGCGATCCAGAAGCCGGCAGGCCTCCACGTTGTCGCGCAGTTGTTCGAGCGAACTGCATCCCACCAGCGCGGTGGCCACATGTGGATGCGCGAGGCAGAACGCAATCGCGGCCTGCGCGGGTGTCGCGTCCAACGATGCGGCTGCGTCGCGGAATCGAGGCATATCAGCGATGATGCGCTCCCGGATACCGCCGGTGTCCGTTGCCAGCTGCCGTTCCACGTTGTCGCGCCCAGCAAGGTATCCGCTCTCCAGCACGTCGGAGGCCTCCACGGAGATCCCCGTGCGGCGAACCAGCTCTTGGTACGGGTTCCCTTCAACGACGGATCGGCGGGACACGCTGTACTTCTGCTGGACGAGTACCGGCCCGTCGAAGCCTGCTTCCTCGGCTACCTGGTGCGCGCGAAGAATTTGCGCCGCGGACCAGTTGTTGACTCCCCAATGGCGCAGGCGCCCACTGCGCAGCAGCGAGCCGACCTCGCGGGTGACTTGCACGATGTCGATCTCGGGGCGACGCATCTCGCCAACGATACCGATGTCCGCATAGTCGCTGCCCACACGCCGCAACGCGGCATCGAGCTGGCTGGTCAGATCCCGTTGCGGGTAGGTCCAGAGCCAGAGCTTTTCGCTCAGCAGGTATTGGTCGCGGCGCACGCCGGCGGCCCGCATCATTTGGCCGAACAGGACGTCCGTCCAGCTCGGCTTGCGCAGGCTGCCGTCTGGCAGGGGTGGGTACTCGCCGTAGACGCCGACATCGAACAAGTTCACACCGCAGGCGATTGCCTGCGCGAGAAGTTCGGCACCGGCCTCGAATGTGAGGCGGTCGAAGATGTGCCAGGAGCCCAGGGCGATCGCGCCCACCTCGGGGCCGCTTCGGCCGAGTCGGCGCTTGGGTAGGACGTAGGGGATCGAAGTCACGGCTCGGTTGCTCCAGATGGGTGATTGAAAAGGGGGGGAGGCGTATTGACGGACAGGGGACCCCGGCGCGAAATGCTCGCTTCGTACGAACCCAGCGCCAAGCGCACTTCGTGCGTGGCGTGCTGCAGGCGGGGAACGTCATTGATCTCGTGCGCGAGCTGCACCACGAGCGCGCCCAGCCCAAGCAACGCTTGTTCTTGCGGCAGTTCTCGCGCGAAGTCGGCGAGGACTTCGTAAAGAGCGTCCGGGTGCGGATCTGAGGAAATAGTGTTCGAGGTCGTCATGCGTGTGCGTGCTCCTCTCGGGAGGAAACGAGGCCGACGCAGCGATCGAGCGATGCGGTGAGCCACTCGGGACTGAAGCGTTGCGTGCAGGCACCGATGTACTGATCGGGGCGCACCAGGACAGCACCGGCTGAGCCGACCTCGAAGTGATCGCGCAATGTCCCCGTTGGCTCGTCGAGCCATCGGGCCGAACCGAGGTCACCTCGCGCGGGTGCGTCCGCGGTGACAATGAAGATGTCGAGCGCGGGGCGAAGAGCGTCGATCGCATCGAGCATCCGCTGACCCGGTGCGTCGAACAGCAACAGGGCGAACCGGTTCCCCAGCACGTCTAGCAGCCACTCGCCTGGCCGGCCAAGTGGAGCATCCGCGAGCGGGGTACCTTCAAAGGCATGGCTGCCGTAGCGCGGTGGACCCGCCTCCACGCGGCCGCTGTTGATCCATGAGCGCGCGAAGCCGTTGCGATGAGCGAGTGCCAAGACGCCGTCGCGCAGTGCCATGGAGGCAGCGGACGTCGGCGACAGAAACTCCGCACTTTGGCAGGAGGCGCGCACATTGGCTTGCGCAACTGGCCACCGCTCTTGATGGTAGGTGTCCAGCAGTGCGTCGGGGGCGCGCTGCTGTACGACGTGGGCGAGCTTCCAGATGAGGTTGTTGGCATCCTGGACGCCCGAGTTCGCGCCACGGCCTCCTCCGAACGGGGAGAGCTGATGTGCAGCGTCGCCAGCGAAGAACACGCGCTGCCTGCGCATGCGTGCCACGGACTTGGCCGAGAAGCGGTAGACGCTGGCCCACTCGATCGAGAACGGAACCTCCGGCCCGAGCACGTTCGCGATGCGGGAATGCAGGCGCGCAGGATCGAGTTCGGTTTCGCGGTCGGCCTGTGGTCCCAACTGAAGATCAAGCCGCCAGATGTCCTGGGTCTGACGATGCAGCAGGGCCGTCTGGTTGTCGTGAAAGGGAGGGCGGAACCAGAACTGGCGGCCGGCGTGATCACCCAGCGACGCTCGGATGTCCGCGATCAAGAAACACTCTTCGAAATGCGCTCCGTCGAAGGGTTCTTCCAACAGGGCGCGCGTCGTCGACCTGACGCCATCTGCTGCGATGACCCAGTCGGCGCGAAGTGCATAGGTGCCCACTGGCGTCTCGACCGTCATCTGCACGGCGGAGGCATCTTGCTGCAGGCCGACCAGCTTGCTGCGCCAACGCAACTCCACGCTCGGTTGGGCCTCGCATGCCCGAACGAGCAAGGCTTCCACCTGCGATTGCGGCAGGTTGGTGTGCGCGGCGAAGCGTGCGCCCACGGCTGGCGCCATGCGGGTGCGATGTACCACGGCATCGCCACACAGCAGGGTGCTCTCGTTCCAGCCGACGGCTTGCCGCTCGATGTCGCCCGCACAGCCGAGTCGGGCCCAGACCTCCATGGTCTTGCGGTGGTAACCCATGGCTCGGCTCCCGGTACTCACCGTGTCGTCATCGTCCAGGACGATGCAATCGACACCTTGACGTCCCAGGTCAAGGGCGGCGGTCAGACCCACAATGCCGGCACCGACCACAACCACCCGTGCGCGGCTGCTTCCGCCAGCGAGCTCTGGGGGCACCCGAAATGGGTAGGTGGGTGGCTTTGCGTCTACCATAGTCATTCGGCGGAGATGTTCATGCGCTTGACGAACGGCGGCCAGAAGCGCCGTTCCTTGTCTACGAGGGCCGCCATCTGGGACGGCGTCGATGGCGTGAGGATCAGGCCCATGTCCTCAAACCGCTTGCGAACGGCATCCGAGGCCAGGGCACGAGCCATTTCCGTGTTCAGCCGTTCGATGACCTTTTCAGGCGTGCCGGTCGGGACGACCACGCCTTGCCATGCGGTTGCTTCCACTTTCAGCATGCCGCTTTCCATGAGCGAAGGGACATTGGGAAGTGCAGGCAGGCGCGTTGGGCCGAACACGCCGAGTGGACGCACCTTGCCACCACGGATCAGGGGCAGGCCCGAGGCCGTGTCGATAACCAGCATCGGAACCTCGCCTGCCATGACGGCATTGAGCGCCGCCGCGCCGCCGCGGTACATGACAGGAAGCAGCTGAAGGCCTGCCTCATCCTTGAAGAGCTCCGTCGCGAGATGGTGCGGGTTCCCGACGCCGCCCGCGGCATAGGCCAGCCTGGCATCGGGCTTGCGCGCGGCGGCGACAAGCTCTTCGGTGGTCTGAAATGGTGTTTGTGCCCCTACGGCCAGGATAAGAGGCAGCTTTGCCGTGAGGCCTACCATCGCGAAGTCGGCCTGTGGGTCGTAGGCCAGCTTCTTGTAGAGCGCGGTGTTGTAGACCAGGATGCCGTTGTCCACGCTCAGCAGCGTGTAGCCGTCCGCACCCGACTTCGCCGCGGTGGCGGCTGCGATTGCGCCGGCAGCGCCAGGTTGATTGACGACCACGATGGGCTGACCCATGCTTTGGCTCATTTGCTCGGCCAGTACCCGGGCGATCAGGTCAGATCCGCCGCCAACGGCGTAGCCGACGATCCACCGAAGCGGCTTGTTCGGGTAGGCGTCCTGAGCGTTCGCGTGAGCAGCAAAGAACGAAAGGCACGCAGCGAGCATGCCGGCGGTGAAGCGGGTCCACATGGTGTTTGTCTCCTGGCTAGTTTTTCTGGAAGCACTGCACGAATGCGGCCGATCGTAGGGGGCTCTGTCGCCGAGGGCCAATGCCTCCTGCGAATGCGCCCATGCTTGCCGCACGGCAGTCAGGCGAAATGCGTGCTTCTGCCCAATGAGAGGTGAACGACTTGCCTTGGTCGTCACGCGAGTAATCACGGCGGCCATTTCCGGGCCGCTCTTGCCGCGCCAGAAAAAGGGGCTTGGTTCAACCCCTTCGCATCAGGGCGCCACACCGAAGCTCGACCCAGGCTGCTGCCCGGGCTGCGACGATGGGTGCGTGCGGCCGGTGAGCACCGCGTGAGGGTGTGCCTTGGTGGTCCAACGCGTGACCTGGAGGGCGCGATGAACGGCACGCTGCTGGTGGTGGTGGAGGCAGCCGATCTACGGGCTGTGGAGCGGTTCGTTGCAGACGATCCGTATTCTCGTCACGACCTGTTTGCGACGATTGAAATCTGGGCCTGGGACTGGAGTTTGGGCAGATCTCAGAACGTCTAGCGTCCGCGATGGCGAGCGGAAGCCGAGGCGCTCTCGACGGGCAAAAGGCAGGTGGTGAATTTGAGCTGCGCAGTGTACCCATGGGCACTGACGCGGTAGGTTGCCACGAATCTCACAGCGAAATTCTCGAGCTACCGGCATCGCCATGTTGTTGAGCGCTTCGCCTGAGGTCCACCAGATGGCGAACGAGGAACTCGGCCCAATCAGTCAACCAAACTCCATCTCCTGGGAAGTTTCGTCCCCGCAGCATCGCGTCTAGATCCCCGTGCAGCAGATCGGGAATGTCTGCAAACTTCACCTTGTCCAACCGATCACAATCGCCGACCGGGCTCACCGGAACGGCGACGACCAGACGCCACCACGCGAAGGCCGGATCCACGATCGGGGGGGTGATCGATGGGTTTTCAATTGAGAAGCGCAGCTTCTCGTATTCGGCCGCTGCCGAGTTCCATTCGAGGTTGACGATCACCGCGCGCCGACAGCCCTCATCGAAGTTCCAGACGTCGTCGTCGACCGCCAGCCAGGATTGGCTAGGCTTTGCACGCTGACGCATCCAGAGCTCGATCTCACGTTGCCTCAATCCAGGCGGGTACAGATAGCGGCCGATCGGCCAGTTCTGAAGCTGCTTAAACACCGGCAGTTGCCGTGCTGCCTCGGCCTCTTGCCTTGCCTGAAGAAACTCGTCGTCAGGCGTCGCATCACTGGTCAGTCCAGCGTAGCGACCGGCAAGAGGACCGAGAAACTCCACGATCTCATCGCTCCCGTGAACTTCCTGCCAAGAACTACTGACCACTATCTTCAGCGCCGGAAACGGTGCCAATGCGGCCTCCAGCTCCGGAAGATGCTCGAACGGCAACTGACCCGCCTTGTGCAAGACACAGTCGAAGTCGAGGAAGAGGAAATCAGGAGCTCTCATGCTTGGGTCGTGGAGTTGGTAGTTGCGGATGCGTGTGCGGCCGCGCCCAGCGCGCGGTGCTCACACGCATCCAGGGGCCAAGCGTCTCCTTCAGGCACGCATGGCACAAGTCGACCGCGACTTCATTGCCGTCGCCAAAGGCTGACCCCCACCCGGTGCTGAACTCCAGGCTCTCCATGTTGCCGAAGCCAGTCCCTTCATCGGGCCGCGCTTCGACGCCGCAGCGGTCGCAGCGCACGCTCGCCACATAGGGCTCAGGACGAAGTTCGTACTGCTTCATTGGTGACCAGGCGCCGCCGGCGCCGCGATGCCCCGAGACAGTTCGTCGAACCTCCTGCTCACCGCAGCCGCCCAGTCCCGAATCCAGATGTACCCGGGAGGCAGGCCGCCAAGCGTGTTGGCCTCCACCTCGTCGCACCAGGCTTCTGGGATGTCGGCGAACCTGACGTACTGGCGGGCTACTTCACCTTCAGCGGGCTCGTGGATCGGCACTGACATCGCAAGCCGCCACCATTCAAAGTAGGGGTCGGCTAACGGAGAAACCGTGTCAGGTGCGTCAAGCGCCGCGGCTAGCCGCGCGAACTCAACGCTGGCCGATCGCGTCTCCAGATCGAACAGCACCACCTGCCGGCACCCTTCGTCAAAATTCGGAGCGATGTCGTCCACCGCCAGCCAGGTCGATGAAGGCGCGGCGAACTTGGCCAGCCAGGCCTCGATCTCCCGCTGTCGGGCGCCGGGAACCATGATGTAGAGATCTGCCTCGGTCCTTTGGCGGATCCACGCTATGACGCCGTGGTTGCGCAGGTTCAGGGAAGCCTTGACCGCACGGGAGAGCTTGGCGTCGCCCGTCTTGCCCGCGTACCCCTGCGCGAGGACCGGTCCCAGGAGCTTAAGGAGCTTGCCCTTGGAGCAGGTGGCCTGCCAGTTGCTGCTGATCACGATCTTGGTTTGCGGGTATGGCTTCAGGGCCGCCTCCATCTCCGGCAGGAAGCGGAACACGTGGCCCCCATACGCGTGATGCAGGACACCGTCGAAGGCGAGGAAGAGGTAGTCGACCATTCAGTTGCAACCTGACTAGTAAGTTGCAACTTGTGTGCTGCAACCTTTCAACCGTTGAAACCGGTGAGTGCCTGGACGGGCCACGACTGGCAATGTCATAGCGTCACCACCATCCCAGGGTCGAAGGCGTCGTTCTCTGGCTTGCGGCGGCCCAACGGGTAACCGCGCGGGTTGCACACGACGCGCGTCGGCTTTCCCTCGGTCAGGACGTAGTCGACGGAGTGATGCATGTGTCCGTGAACCCAGATGTCCGCGCCGTACAGCAAAGCCAAGGGCAGTTCGCTGACAAAGCCCGGCGTCAAGTCGTCGTCCACGTAGCGAGGCTCCACCGACTGGATGCACGGCGCATGGTGGGTGACCACCATGGTTGGCACCTGCCGCTCGGCCACCTTGTTACCCAGCCAGCCAATACTCTGCACGTGGCGCTGCAGCACCTCATTAGCGGTCAGCCGACCTCTTGCAGTTCGAATGGCGCTGCAGTCGTTGAGGCCCAGCTCGTACTCGCGCATCGCCGCGGCTATGCGATCCCGTCCAAAGTAGCCGAAATCAACCCAAAGCGTGCAACCGAGGATCCTGACGCCCATGTGCTCGATCTCATTGTTCTCTAGGAAGTCCACGTCCAGCGCGGCGGCCGCATAGCGCAAGTCGTCCAAGGTGCGTTCCCAGTCGCCACCGTAGAACTCGTGGTTGCCAGCGACATAGACGATGCGGGTGCTTGGAAACGCGATACGCGCCCAGGTGATGCCCGAGGTACCTTTTGCGATGTCCCCAGCAAGGACCACCAGGTCGACGTCGCGCACCACCTCACCCCTCGGCACGAAGCCGTAGAACTCGGTGTGCAAATCGGAGAGGATGAGGGCCTTCACGAACTTGCACCGTTCAAGTTTTTCCATGCTTGGAATCGCACGCGTCGCACTTGACCACGATCCAGCCATTGTTTCGAAGGGTCCCGGGGTTCCCGCAGATCGCGCAGGTGACCTCGCTTCGGTCTTCGGCCGCCGAGACGAGCTTGTCGATCTCCTTGTAGGGGTAGCCCTCGGCGCCTTCGGGAATGTTCTCGATCCGGGTAATGCCGTCGGGCGCAACGAGGCTGATCCGCATCCGCACAAGACGGTCGAAGCAATAGTAGAAACGAAGGGTCCCGTACTTTTCCTTGACCTGCTCGATCAGGAAGGCTGCGGCCAGCTCGTCCGAAAGGGCTGCATCGATCTGGGCGAGCAGGTCACGGACAATGTCGTCCCAGCCTGCAGGGCTCCAGCCAATGATTTCCGGGCGTCCTCCATTCCGTTGGAACAATCGAGGAAACGCTTGGCGCATCTCGTCCAGATGCGACCTTGAAGGCTTGTCGTGGCGGGTCATCGCGTTGTTCCGTTGTTCGGGATCGCTTGAAGATGGGGAGCACTGACAGGTGGCTGCAGCGTTGGGGTCGTGCCGCGGTGGCCAGGGCTCATCCTTGTGGCCTTGGCCGAGACCTCAAACATGGCTAGCTGGGTAGAGACAGGACTTGATGCTGACCTGACTGGCGGAGAGCGCTTCAGCGGCCAGTACGTAGCGTCGCTTCGAGTTTGTTTCCACAACACCAACTTTTATATCGGCATCCTCTCGGACCCCATCCCAGATAGCCGACACAGGCTCGAACTGCCAGGTCGGTCCACCGTTCAACGCCGGCGGCACGGCCATGAAGATGGCTTTGATACTCAACGTGGCATCGCTGACGATTCCGTATAGGTAGCCGGGGTCTACCGTCAGCATGCCTAAGTCCTCGTCGTCCGGCCGACGAACCACGATGTAGAACCAACTGACTTCAATAACGAGTTCGACAACGCTCCACATGCGAAGACCCTCTATGAGGCTCTCCGGTGGGTTGACTTCGTTCTGGGCACACGTGAGAAACATGAGAAGTTGCGAATTGAGGTGAATTCGCAATTTGAACACTATAGGACTCACTCAGAATGAGCGACCATTCTGAGCGAGCAAGTATTAATGTTCGCCTATTCTTCGAACCGCACCATGGTGCAGAAGGCGCCACCTTGCAGGCGGTCGCAGGACGGCGCGTCAGGCAGTGCGGCCCAAGTAGCCGCGTTTGGCGGGAGCGGATATCAAGAGCAGGGTAGTCATAACCGAAGACTCAACAGCTCGCCTGACAGCTCGCCTGACAGGTTGGCGAACGCGAAGTACGCCAAGGAGAAAGCCGGAAAAGAGCTAGCGATCGAGGACCGCAAGCTTCAGAAGCTCGGCAGCGACTTGATCCTGCAAGCGCGCAAGATGCGCAGAAGTGGGACGACCAAGATATGCCACTGTCAGAAGCGTCAACGGATGCACACCCATCTGTTCAGCAAGCTGGTCGACTTTTGTCACGGTAGGATTTTTGATTCCGCGCTCGACACTACTCACGTAGGTCCTGCTGGAAACAAGGCCAAAGCTCTCTTGGGAAAGACGCTTGGCGACGCGCAGTGTCTTCAGCGCCACGCCGATCTCGTTGTACGCGCTTTTCTTAGTTGCCATCGGCCGATTAGCCGACATTGAACCCTATAGCACTACAATCTATAGTGTTCATTTATGCCATCCCACAACCCTTTTCGCTCGGATTTCGCCGGGGCTGGCACCGTTGTTCGCCGGCGAAAGTGCCGATCGCTCACAACAGAGATCAATCAGTAGGTTCGCACAGCCGATGGTCACGAGAAGGAACTGCGATGGCCGATCCAGCAAACATTCGAGACTTCGACCAGTTGCCCGATAGCGCGTTTGTTCGACTACCCGTAGTCGCAGCGCTCTTCTCGATCTCACCGGTAACCGTTTGGAGATGGTGCAAATCTGGCCGCCTTCCACGCCCCACTCGGGTGGGCCGAGTCACTTCGTGGAGCGTAGGGGCGCTACGCGAACGGATTAAGACGATGCGCTCGCCAGACTAATCCCTGGATGCTGCAGGATCTGTGGATGCTCACCTCTTCAGACCGGTCGCGCGCTCAACATCTACCCACCACTGCGGAAGATCAGTGCCAAGCACAATCCCGGCGCATTCTTTGGTCAATTGCTCGACGGGATCGAGATCATCGACAACCATCTTCGCTAACCGGGAATATAGAAGCAGCACTGCGGCGACGGGGGGCTCGAGTTCGGCCGCCCGTTCATCAAGTCGAGCCAACAGATGCTCGGTGTATTGGTGCCTGGCTGCCGCCCTTACAAGCTTTAGTACATGCGCTTGCATGGCCCCCAATCGCGGCGGCACGGAGAGCCCAGCATCAGCGGTCTCCTGCTTAGCTGGCTCGGGTGAAACAGGCGACATTCGCGCAGCATCAGACTTGCGCTCCCGCGCCCTGGCTTGCTCGCTGGTGGTCAGCGTGCGCCCGGTAACCAGCGCAGGCTCTTGCTCGGTTGCCATATAACCGTGAGCTTCGGCGCCGCACGCTTCAACAAAGAGCTGTTCCTGCTCCTGCGTCAATGGTCGCGCGAACTCAGCGCCCACATCAGCCGGCTGTAGAGGCGGCATGGGGTCTCCTCGTTTTCAGTGCAATAAGTGACGGTACGCAAAGCTAGCACTGGCG
>NZ_JBMDJH010000039.1:0-7500 GCF_057809085.1 Acidovorax sp. FG48
CAAAGCAAAAAACCCCAGTCTTTATGAGACTGGGGTTTTCTGGGCTGTAAGAGCCTGACGATGACCTACTTTCACACGGGAACCCGCACTATCATCGGCGCAAAGTCGTTTCACTGTCCTGTTCGGGATGGGAAGGAGTGGGACCAACTTGCTATGGTCATCAGGCATAACTTGTTGTTGTGCTGCTTTTGGGGCAACACAACGAATTCATAGAGTCTGGAATCAGATTTTGTGTATTTGACTGCGTCTAACTTGGCATAACAGACTTTGAGCTTTTCACACAACCATTGTGGTGTGCGTGTTGGCTATCAAAGTTATAGGGTCAAGCCGCACGAGCAATTAGTACAGGTTAGCTTAACGCATTACTGCGCTTCCACACCCTGCCTATCAACGTCCTGGTCTTGAACGACTCTTTAGGGGGCTCAAGGCCCCGGCAGATCTCATCTTGAAACGAGTTTCCCGCTTAGATGCTTTCAGCGGTTATCTCTTCCACACTTAGCTACTCGGCAATGCCACTGGCGTGACAACCGATACACCAGAGGTGTGTCCACTCCGGTCCTCTCGTACTAGGAGCAGGCTTCCTCAAATCTGCAGCGCCCACGGAAGATAGGGACCAAACTGTCTCACGACGTTTTAAACCCAGCTCACGTACCTCTTTAAATGGCGAACAGCCATACCCTTGGGACCGGCTACAGCCCCAGGATGAGATGAGCCGACATCGAGGTGCCAAACACCGCCGTCGATATGAACTCTTGGGCGGTATCAGCCTGTTATCCCCAGAGTACCTTTTATCCGTTGAGCGATGGCCCTTCCATACAGAACCACCGGATCACTATGTCCTGCTTTCGCATCTGCTCGACTTGTCAGTCTCGCAGTTAAGCACGCTTATGCCATTGCACTATCGTCACGATGTCCGACCGTAACTAGCGTACCTTCGAACTCCTCCGTTACGCTTTGGGAGGAGACCGCCCCAGTCAAACTGCCTACCATGCACTGTCCCCGATCCAGATAATGGACCTAGGTTAGAACCTCAAACACACCAGGGTGGTATTTCAACGTTGGCTCCATGAGAACTAGCGTCCTCACTTCAAAGCCTCCCACCTATCCTACACAGATCTGTTCAAAGTCCAATACAAAGCTACAGTAAAGGTTCATGGGGTCTTTCCGTCTTTCCGCGGGGAGATTGCATCATCACAAACATTTCAACTTCGCTGAGTCTCAGGAGGAGACAGTGTGGCCATCGTTACGCCATTCGTGCAGGTCGGAACTTACCCGACAAGGAATTTCGCTACCTTAGGACCGTTATAGTTACGGCCGCCGTTTACTGGGACTTCAATCAAGAGCTTGCACCCCATCATTTAATCTTCCAGCACCGGGCAGGCGTCACACCCTATACGTCCACTTTCGTGTTTGCAGAGTGCTGTGTTTTTATTAAACAGTCGCAGCCACCGATTTTTTGCAACCCCGTTGGGCTCCCTCTGTACGAGTTCACCTACTTGGGGCATACCTTCTCCCGAAGTTACGGTATCAATTTGCCGAGTTCCTTCTCCTGAGTTCTCTCAAGCGCCTTAGAATACTCATCTCGCGCACCAGTGTCGGTTTGCGGTACGGTCGTCAATAGCTGAAGCTTAGTGGCTTTTCCTGGAAGCAGGGTATCACTCACTTCGTCTGCAAGCAGACTCGTTATCACCCCTCATCTAAGCCCGGCGGATTTGCCTACCGAGCACGACTACAGGCTTGAACCAACATATCCAACAGTTGGCTGAGCTAACCTTCTCCGTCCCCACATCGCACTATTGATCGGTACAGGAATATTGACCTGTTTCCCATCAGCTACGCATCTCTGCCTCGCCTTAGGGGCCGACTCACTCTACGCCGATGAACGTTGCGTAGAAAACCTTGCGCTTACGGCGAGGGGGCTTTTCACCCCCTTTAACGCTACTCATGTCAGCATTCGCACTTCTGATACCTCCAGCATCCGTTACCAGACACCTTCACAGGCCTACAGAACGCTCTCCTACCACTTGCAATAAATTGCAAATCCGCAGCTTCGGTAACTGGCTTAGCCCCGTTACATCTTCCGCGCAGGACGACTCGATCAGTGAGCTATTACGCTTTCTTTAAATGATGGCTGCTTCTAAGCCAACATCCTGACTGTTTTAGCCTTCCCACTTCGTTTCCCACTTAGCCAATTTTAGGGACCTTAGCTGGCGGTCTGGGTTGTTTCCCTCTTGAGTCCGGACGTTAGCACCCGGTGCTCTGTCTCCCAAGCTGTACTCTGCGGTATTCGGAGTTTGCATAGGTTTGGTAAGTCGCCATGACCCCCTAGCCTAAACAGTGCTCTACCCCCGCAGGTAATACTTGAGGCACTACCTAAATAGTTTTCGGAGAGAACCAGCTATTTCCAAGTTTGTTTAGCCTTTCACCCCTATCCACAGCTCATCCCCTAGTTTTGCAACACTAGTGGGTTCGGACCTCCAGTACCTGTTACGGCACCTTCATCCTGGCCATGGATAGATCACTTGGTTTCGGGTCTACACCCAGCGACTGATTCGCCCTATTCGGACTCGATTTCTCTACGGCTTCCCTATTCGGTTAACCTTGCCACTGAATGTAAGTCGCTGACCCATTATACAAAAGGTACGCAGTCACCCTTGCGGGCTCCTACTTTTTGTAAGCATGCGGTTTCAGGATCTATTTCACTCCCCTCCCGGGGTTCTTTTCGCCTTTCCCTCACGGTACTGGTTCACTATCGGTCGATTACGAGTATTTAGCCTTGGAGGATGGTCCCCCCATATTCAGACAGGATTTCTCGTGTCCCGCCCTACTTTTCTCTAACTTAGTACCACACGTCTGTTTTCGCATACAGGGCTATCACCTGCTATGGCCGGGCTTTCCATCCCGTTTTGCTAACAGTCGTGCTATCACTAGAAGGCTCTTCCGATTTCGCTCGCCACTACTTTCGGAATCTCGGTTGATGTCTTTTCCTCGAGCTACTGAGATGTTTCAGTTCACCCGGTTCGCCTCGCATACCTATGTATTCAGTATGCGATACCTCTTGCGAGGTGGGTTTCCCCATTCAGAAATCTCCGGATCAAAGCTTATTTGCCAGCTCCCCGAAGCTTATCGCAGGCTATCACGTCTTTCGTCGCCTGTAATCGCCAAGGCATCCACCACATGCTCTTAGTCACTTGACCCTATAACTTTGACATCTCTTTCAAGATATCGCCATCATCTTCAAGGACTTGTCAGGTCTTTCACCTGACGCGTTATGCCGTAATGTGAATAATTCCTCGATATCACTATCAAGAAACATTCGTCATTACTGAGTTCAAATTACTTCGCAATCACTTTCGCAATCACGTTTGCTCATTGAACATTCGTTTTGACGCAATCAAAAATTTGTCACCAGGGGCACGGTCTGCACTAAACCTTTACGAATGTGCAGTTTCCCCTGGCAACTCTGATTTCGACTCTATGAATTTTTAAAGAACAGCCGATTGATCAATCGATATTGATCAACAACAAAGCAGCCTTTTGCAAAGCAGCTTTGGTGTTGAAGTCCCGAAGTGTGGTTGGTGGAGGATGACGGGATCGAACCGACGACCCCCTGCTTGCAAAGCAGGTGCTCTCCCAGCTGAGCTAATCCCCCAGTGTCCTCTTACCGTATCCAGTCATCGGAATTTGGTGGGTCTAGTTGGGCTCGAACCAACGACCCCCGCCTTATCAAGACGGTGCTCTAACCAGCTGAGCTACAGACCCATTCCACATTCTTGCGAATCCCTTCGCAGGTCTGCGGCTTGTTCCAACAACCGATAAGTGTGGGCGTTCAATATTGAATGCAGTTTTCCAGAAAGGAGGTGATCCAGCCGCACCTTCCGATACGGCTACCTTGTTACGACTTCACCCCAGTCACGAACCCTGCCGTGGTAATCGCCCTCCTTGCGGTTAGGCTAACTACTTCTGGCAGAACCCGCTCCCATGGTGTGACGGGCGGTGTGTACAAGACCCGGGAACGTATTCACCGCGACATTCTGATCCGCGATTACTAGCGATTCCGACTTCACGCAGTCGAGTTGCAGACTGCGATCCGGACTACGACTGGCTTTATGGGATTGGCTCCCCCTCGCGGGTTGGCAACCCTCTGTACCAGCCATTGTATGACGTGTGTAGCCCCACCTATAAGGGCCATGAGGACTTGACGTCATCCCCACCTTCCTCCGGTTTGTCACCGGCAGTCTCATTAGAGTGCCCAACTGAATGTAGCAACTAATGACAAGGGTTGCGCTCGTTGCGGGACTTAACCCAACATCTCACGACACGAGCTGACGACAGCCATGCAGCACCTGTGTTACGGCTCTCTTTCGAGCACTCCTCTATCTCTAAAGGATTCCGTACATGTCAAAGGTGGGTAAGGTTTTTCGCGTTGCATCGAATTAAACCACATCATCCACCGCTTGTGCGGGTCCCCGTCAATTCCTTTGAGTTTCAACCTTGCGGCCGTACTCCCCAGGCGGTCAACTTCACGCGTTAGCTTCGTTACTGAGTCAGTGAAGACCCAACAACCAGTTGACATCGTTTAGGGCGTGGACTACCAGGGTATCTAATCCTGTTTGCTCCCCACGCTTTCGTGCATGAGCGTCAGTACAGGCCCAGGGGATTGCCTTCGCCATCGGTGTTCCTCCGCATATCTACGCATTTCACTGCTACACGCGGAATTCCATCCCCCTCTGCCGTACTCTAGCTATGCAGTCACAAATGCAGTTCCCAGGTTGAGCCCGGGGATTTCACATCTGTCTTACATAACCGCCTGCGCACGCTTTACGCCCAGTAATTCCGATTAACGCTCGCACCCTACGTATTACCGCGGCTGCTGGCACGTAGTTAGCCGGTGCTTATTCTTACGGTACCGTCATGGACCCCAGGTATTAACCAGAGTCTTTTCGTTCCGTACAAAAGCAGTTTACAACCCGAAGGCCTTCATCCTGCACGCGGCATGGCTGGATCAGGCTTGCGCCCATTGTCCAAAATTCCCCACTGCTGCCTCCCGTAGGAGTCTGGGCCGTGTCTCAGTCCCAGTGTGGCTGGTCGTCCTCTCAGACCAGCTACAGATCGTCGGCTTGGTAAGCTTTTATCCCACCAACTACCTAATCTGCCATCGGCCGCTCCGTGAGCGCAAGGCCTTGCGGTCCCCTGCTTTCATCCTGAGATCGTATGCGGTATTAGCAAAGCTTTCGCTTCGTTATCCCCCACTCTCGGGCACGTTCCGATGTATTACTCACCCGTTCGCCACTCGTCAGCATCCGAAGACCTGTTACCGTTCGACTTGCATGTGTAAGGCATGCCGCCAGCGTTCAATCTGAGCCAGGATCAAACTCTACAGTTCGATCTTGATTTTTTCGCTCTTTCGAGCAACTCATAATTAAGAATTGAAGTGAACTTCACTTCTCTCTCATGAGCGTTTGTAGTGCTAAGCACTAGTTCCAAAGAACTTGGCACTCGCCATCAAACGCCCACGCTTATCGGCTGTATATTTTTAAAGACCCCGCAAAACAAAGCAGACCTAAATCTTCTTCATTTTGCAAACTTCGCTGCGATCAGCGAAGCCTTGAATTCTAGCACAGTTTTTGAAGAACTGTTAAAAATCTTGTTTTCTTTTGGCCCATCTATTTAATGATCCAAAAGAAAACACCCAGTACCAACACTGGGTGCCCTTGCTGTAAGAGCCTGACGATGACCTACTTTCACACGGGAACCCGCACTATCATCGGCGCAAAGTCGTTTCACTGTCCTGTTCGGGATGGGAAGGAGTGGGACCAACTTGCTATGGTCATCAGGCATAACTTGTTGTTGTGCTGCTTTTGGGGCAACACAACGAATTCATAGAGTCTGGAATCAGATTTTGTGTATTTGACTGCGTCTAACTTGGCATAACAGACTTTGAGCTTTTCACACAACCATTGTGGTGTGCGTGTTGGCTATCAAAGTTATAGGGTCAAGCCGCACGAGCAATTAGTACAGGTTAGCTTAACGCATTACTGCGCTTCCACACCCTGCCTATCAACGTCCTGGTCTTGAACGACTCTTTAGGGGGCTCAAGGCCCCGGCAGATCTCATCTTGAAACGAGTTTCCCGCTTAGATGCTTTCAGCGGTTATCTCTTCCACACTTAGCTACTCGGCAATGCCACTGGCGTGACAACCGATACACCAGAGGTGTGTCCACTCCGGTCCTCTCGTACTAGGAGCAGGCTTCCTCAAATCTGCAGCGCCCACGGAAGATAGGGACCAAACTGTCTCACGACGTTTTAAACCCAGCTCACGTACCTCTTTAAATGGCGAACAGCCATACCCTTGGGACCGGCTACAGCCCCAGGATGAGATGAGCCGACATCGAGGTGCCAAACACCGCCGTCGATATGAACTCTTGGGCGGTATCAGCCTGTTATCCCCAGAGTACCTTTTATCCGTTGAGCGATGGCCCTTCCATACAGAACCACCGGATCACTATGTCCTGCTTTCGCATCTGCTCGACTTGTCAGTCTCGCAGTTAAGCACGCTTATGCCATTGCACTATCGTCACGATGTCCGACCGTAACTAGCGTACCTTCGAACTCCTCCGTTACGCTTTGGGAGGAGACCGCCCCAGTCAAACTGCCTACCATGCACTGTCCCCGATCCAGATAATGGACCTAGGTTAGAACCTCAAACACACCAGGGTGGTATTTCAACGTTGGCTCCATGAGAACTAGCGTCCTCACTTCAAAGCCTCCCACCTATCCTACACAGATCTGTTCAAAGTCCAATACAAAGCTACAGTAAAGGTTCATGGGGTCTTTCCGTCTTTCCGCGGGGAGATTGCATCATCACAAACATTTCAACTTCGCTGAGTCTCAGGAGGAGACAGTGTGGCCATCGTTACGCCATTCGTGCAGGTCGGAACTTACCCGACAAGGAATTTCGCTACCTTAGGACCGTTATAGTTACGGCCGCCGTTTACTGGGACTTCAATCAAGAGCTTGCACCCCATCATTTAATCTTCCAGCACCGGGCAGGCGTCACACCCTATACGTCCACTTTCGTGTTTGCAGAGTGCTGTGTTTTTATTAAACAGTCGCAGCCACCGATTTTTTGCAACCCCGTTGGGCTCCCTCTGTACGAGTTCACCTACTTGGGGCATACCTTCTCCCGAAGTTACGGTATCAATTTGCCGAGTTCCTTCTCCTGAGTTCTCTCAAGCGCCTTAGAATACTCATCTCGCGCACCAGTGTCGGTTTGCGGTACGGTCGTCAATAGCTGAAGCTTAGTGGCTTTTCCTGGAAGCAGGGTATCACTCACTTCGTCTGCAAGCAGACTCGTTATCACCCCTCATCTAAGCCCGGCGGATTTGCCTACCGAGCACGACTACAGGCTTGAACCAACATATCCAACAGTTGGCTGAGCTAACCTTCTCCGTCCCCACATCGCACTATTGATCGGTACAGGAATATTGACCTGTTTCC
>NZ_JBMDJH010000004.1:0-381056 GCF_057809085.1 Acidovorax sp. FG48
GCCAGTGCTAGCTTTGCGTACCGTCACTTATTGCACTGAAAACGAGGAGACCCCAAGTCGAAGCCGGCCAGATCCCGGTGCACGGGGAAGCGCGCCGAGTTCATCTGGTGCTGGACCGAACGCATCGAACGGTCTGTAGTCTCCGCCTGCAGCAGGTGCTCGACCAGCCAGCGAGAGGCATCCAAGCCGGACGCGGCACCTTGCTCCGCCAGATCGCACCAGGCACTGGCCATGCCGTGCAGGCGCAACGCCTTGAGTTCGACTGTCACGTCACGCATGGTCCACCTCCTGTCCACGCAAGCCGTCGTATCGGGCCGTGTTGGCCAGCGGCGGCGTGACGATCTGCAGCGCCGTCTGCGCACTCTGCGGTGCTGCCGGTGCGGTGAGCCGGCCGAGCACATTGACGACGTGCTCCACGCTGACCCGGCCCGATGGCGGACCACTCTCCAGCGCCAACTCGACCGCCACGATCACCGCGTCCAGCCCCGCCGTCGGCACGATGGCCAACACCTGCGCCATCACGCGATCTCCCCCGGCCTGGCGCAGCAGGCCGCGGCGCAGTTGCTGCAGTGCCTCGGGCATGTCTGCGAAGGGCGCACCGTTCCTCAATGCACCAGGCTTGCGCTGGATGAGCGGAATGTAGTGCTGCCAGTCGTAGCGGGTGCCGCCCGCGTCGCTCAGGCGCTCGTGTCGCGCGACCACCGCATCATCGGCAACAACCACGATGCCGCCCGGATACAGCCGCGTGCTGACCATCTGCCCGGCCAGCTCGCAGGGCACCGAGTAGCGGTTGCGGGCCACCGACACCAGGCAGGTGCTCGACACCCGCGCCGGCTTCTCCACATAGCCATCGAAGGGCTCCGGCATGGGCATCAGGTGGGGCCGCTCGTGCTCGAGCATCTCGGCCACGCTGAACTGGCTGTGCTCGGGGTGGCGCACCTCGTTCCACAGTGCTCGGCATCGCTCTGCCAGCCAGGCATTGAGTTCGACGAAGGAGCCGAAGCGGCGCCGGCCCGCCTCGATCCAGATGCGCCGACGGCTGTCCTGTACGTTCTTCTCCACGCGTCCCTTCTCCCAGCCCGAGGCGACGTTGCAGAAGTCGGGGTCGTACAGGTAGTGCGCGCACATCACGGCGAAGCGGGCATTGACGGTGCGACCCTTACCCTTGTGAACCTTATCGACGGCGGTGCGCATGTTGTCGTAGATCCCGCGGCGCGCCACACCACCCAGCGCTGCAAACGACCTCGTGTGGGCATCGAACAGCATCTCGTGACCTTGGCTCGGGTACGCCACCAGCCAGAACGCACGGCTCGCGCACAGCTTCAGGTGCGACACCTGCATGCGGTAGTAGATGCCGCCGACGACCAGGCCTTCTTCGCTCCAATCGAACTGGAAGGCCTCGCCGAGCTCGAAGGTCAGTGGAACGAACGCGGTGACGTTGACTGCCTGTCCCTCGCCCTGGCGCCACGCTCGAACGAAGTCAGTGACGGCCGAGTAACCGCCGTCGTAGCCCGCCGCCTTGATCTCGGTGTGCAGCGCACGTGCCGTGCGCCTCTCGTGCTTGGCCCGTCGCGCATCGGCCGTC
Source organism: Acidovorax sp. FG48 (assembly GCF_057809085.1). Taxonomy (NCBI): domain Bacteria; kingdom Pseudomonadati; phylum Pseudomonadota; class Betaproteobacteria; order Burkholderiales; family Comamonadaceae; genus Acidovorax; species Acidovorax sp. FG48. Next base: position 1,586 of record NZ_JBMDJH010000004.1, read on the forward strand.
AATGCCTGCTTCAGCGTTGCCTCGAACGCACTGAGTTTGTTCGGGCGCGCTTCGCGCCGGTACTTCGGTGCCTCGGCAACCGGTGCCCGCAGCCACTTCGACACCGTGTTGCGCGACAGCCCCGTCATGCGCGCTATCTCGCGCTCCGACAGCTTGTCCCTCACGTGCAGCCGCCGGATCCTGCCAATCATGTCCATGGTGATCACTCCTCGAACCCCGCTGCTTAAATAAACAGCAGGGTAGGTTGAACACCTGGCTCACTTTTACTTCGGCACCACCTACAAAACTGGCTCAGTTTCCGGTCGGCGCCAACAGCTATATCGCTTCGAGGGTGCCGGAACTGATCGAAGACGCCGACAACGAGCTCCCCGGCTCCTTCCGCGTGCTCGTCCAGCGACTGCTCGACCACTTCAAGGAACTCGGGCGCCAGGTCGAAGAGCTCGAAGCACAGATCCAGGCATGGCATCGAAGCAGCGACCTCAGCAGCCGGCTCGCTCAAGTGCCCGGCATCGGCCCCATCACGGCGAGCGCGCTGGTTGCCTCCATTGGGGACGCGAAGAACTTCGACGGCGGCCGCCAACTGGCGGCTTGGCTGGGCCTGGTGCCCCGGCAACACTCTTCTGGAGGCAAGTCGAACCTGCTGGGGATGAGCAAGCGCGGCGACAGCTACTTGCGCACCTTGCTGATACACGGTGCGCGATCGGTCATCTATCGCGCGGGACAGAAGGCAGACCCGTGCAGCTGGGTCAACGCAGTGGTGCAGCGACGCAACAAGAATGTCGCGGCGGTTGCGTTGGCCAACAAGAATGCTCGAATCGTCTGGGCGTTGCTGGCCCATGATCGACGTTACGAGACGGGTTACAGGAAGGCGGCCGAGGTCGCGTGATCGAAGGCCAATCGCGGAAGAGGTAAAACAACTTCAGGGAGAAATACCACCGATTGCTCAGGCGATCATGAAGTGATGGCAAGACAGGTAAGACCGTGGTTGACCAAGCCCGCGCCGCGCGAGGCACCCAGAGTGCGTGTAAGCGATCGAGGCGTCAACCAGCAGATCCCATCAGGGACCGCAGCCAAAAGCTGCACTCACAGTCCGAATGTACGGGAGCAATCTTCACCTTCGCGTTGTCACGAATTGAGAGACTGGCATAGGGGGCGTTCATGTACGCGCGGCCATCCCACCCTTGAATGCATTGGCGTAAGCGGCAACGATGGTGTCTACCAAACAATTAGGTGGACACCATGAATGAAGCCAAGAAGAAGACCCGCCGGCGGTACGGCGCCGAGCTCAAGCAGCAGATCCTTGCCAAGTGCGCCGAGCCAGGTGCATCGGTGGCCAGCATCGCCTTGTCGCACGGCATCAACGCCAATGTCGTGCATAAGTGGCGCCGCCAAGATGGCAGGGCGCTGCCTGCACTGGAGGCCCCCGCATTCGTTCCGGTGCCGCTGCCGCCGACGGCATGTGTACCTGCACCAGACATCCGCATCGATCTTCGCCGTGGAGCCACCAGCGTCTCGGTGACCTGGTGATTTTTCGGGCAGATGGGACCAACCAGTTTGCGTGGACCTTCAATGGCGTTCAAAACCGCTCGTTGGATTTGGCAAAAATTGCACCCCCTGGATTCAGCGCAACAGACTATAAGGTCTATGTTGGCCGCAACGCCCTTTATCGTCCTTGAAACATCCGACGCTGACCAAACTAAAACGGCCCTTTTCGCAACCTCCGAGCGGGCGATTTTGTCTCGCTCGGCGGTAAGAACACTAGGGGTCAGGACTGTCGCGCAAAATACTTCAGCCCTGGGTTTGGTCAGCGTTTCTTGTGACCTCGAGGAAAGTAGAGGGTGAAGCATGTCTCGCCATTGACACTACTTTTGGCCGTAACCCGCCCGCCATGAAGACTCATGATTGCTTTGACGATGGCCAGCCCTAGTCCGGTGCCGCCGAGATCTCGGGCACGCGAAATGTCAACGCGATAAAAGCGGTCGAAGAGCCGCTCCAGATGTTCACGCGGGATCGGTTCCCCGAAGTTGGTCACTCTCAGCGCAACTTCAAAATCGTCGGAATGGAACACGTTTAGGATCACCGGAATGCCCTGCGCACCATGCCGCACGGCGTTGGACAGCAGGTTGGTGATTGCCCGTTGCACCAGACCGCCGTCAGCGAATACGCGCGCACCACCCTCCACCAAGATCTCAATGCCGCGCTCGTCGGCCAGCAGCTGCAGAAACTCCGCGACGGTGCGCGCTTGTTCGACCAGATCGAGTTCGTCGCGTTCAAGGGCGGTTTGCGCATTGTCGGCCTGCGCCAGAAACAGCATGTCAGACACAAGGCGTCCCATCCGCTGAAGCTCGTCAACATTGTCTTCAAGCAGGTCCGTCAATTGCTCGACTGAGCGCGGCTGCAACAACACCACCTGGGTGCGCCCGAGCAACGTTGCCAGCGGCGTACGGAGCTCATGCGCCAGATCCTCTGAAAATTCGGACAATCGGCGCACTCCATCGTCCAGGCGCTCCAGCATGCCATTGAATGCTTGGCCAAGTCCTTGGAGCTCGGTCGGCAGGCCTTTGGAATCAATGCGCGCCGAAAGGTTGCTGGCAGTGATGTCGGTGGCGGTCAGTTGAAAGCGTCGCAACGGACGCAGGCTAAAAACGACAATCGCCAGCGAACTGCCAACCACCAACGCCAAGCCCAAGGGTGCCGCGGCCATCGCGGTGAACAGCAAATTGCGTAACAAACGCTGATCCTCGCTGCGCTCGACTGTCACAACAATCTCGTATGTTTCACCGCTCTTGAGTTGCACGGCGGCGGCCTGCGACAGCATCGGCGCGTCGTTGTTCTGCGAACGCCATTCAAGGAATGCGTCGGTGCCCCAGGTGTCTTCCCTTAATCGCTTCAGCGATTCAGCGGCTTCAGGGCTGAACGCAACCGTCAGCTCGTGTGACCCTTGGCGGGCGATTGCAAGATGCAATTCGGCGTGACCAGTGACGAGGTCCACAAGCTCGTAGGCCTTTGCGCGAATGGCCTCATCGTTGGGCATATTGCCGACCAACTGTTGGGCGTGATCGATCTTGTCACGCAGCACAAGTCGCCGTTGTGAACCCAACTCCTGTTGCATCGTGAGATAGGAAAACCACAGAACGCCGGCACCCTGCATTAGGCCCAACAGGCCGACCCACAGCGCGAGCCGAACAGAAAGGCTTTTGATCCTCATGGCCGAGGCTCGAAGACATAGCCCACGCCACGCACTGAGTGGATCAGTTTCGTCTGGAAGGGGTCGTCGATCTTGATGCGAAGACGGCGCACTGCCACGTCTACCACGTTTGTAGCGGAATCAAAGTTGATGTCCCAGACCAGCGAAGCGATCTGCGTTCTCGACAACACCTCGCCGCTCCTGCGAACGAACAACACCAGCAGGGCGAACTCTTTGGCCGACAAGTCGATGCGCTGGCCGGCACGCGTCGCGCGGTGTTTGACGGAATCAACTTCCATATCCGCGACGCGCAGCACGTCGTCGCTCGCCACTTTAGTCCCCCGCTTGAGGAGCGCGCGGATTCTCGCCAGCAGCTCTGGAAACTGGAATGGCTTCACAAGGTAATCGTCGGCGCCGAGATCGAATCCCTTGACCTTGTCATCGACCTTGGAACGCGCAGTCAACATCAGCACCGGCGTTTGCTTGGACGTTCGAAGTGCAGAGAGCACCGCAAAGCCATCAATGCCGGGCAGCATCACGTCCAGGACTACCAGATCGTGGTCTCCGTTTATGGCCGCGTGCAGGCCGTCGCTTCCATTGGTTGCAATCTCTGCCGTGAAGCCGCTTTCGGTAAGGCCCTGTTTAAGGTATGCCGCAGCACTCGCTTCATCTTCGATCAACAGTATTTTCATGATTTTGAAGGGTCTTGCGGAAGCTCCAAACCGAGAGCTTCTATTTACGCAAGATAACCCAGTGCCTCCGAATGGTGTGGCTCCCGGGACCTATGCCTTTTGTTCCTGATGTTGTTCAGTGATGGCTTCCTTCCGTTTATGGTCATCGGCTCGGAGGCGTTGAATGGATCATCATGGGAATGGGATGTGCCAGCTCCACCGGAGCGTATCCGTCACTCTTCCGGCAGAGCAGCTTGCTTCTCTGACCTCAGTCGCAGCCAATCCTGCCAAGGATGCGGCGCATCCTCGAGCATTAGTACCAAGATAAAGTGTGAAAATGGCGATATCTCTGCTTGAGCAACCGACGGGGCGGCATGGCCAAGGCGGACGTGGCCTGCGAAAGTGGAGTATCGGTATCACGCTCTGGCACGAGTGAGGATCCAACCGGCCGCACCGTCTCTGCATCTCTTCTAGTGCACGTGAGAGCCATGTAACTGAAGAGATCATTTTCAGACCAGGTGAGACTCCCGAAAAGCCAGTAGGAGAGGATCGACCCGCAGAGCGAGTTGAGCATCATTGCGACGATGCCCATTTGCCAGCCCCCCGGCGGATCATCGCTCTGACATTTCCTCTACTTCACTGAGGTGACGATGTACTTGCCATTTTCTTGAACGAACTCAAATTGAACTTTTGAGCCGACGACCATTTTTTCCATCAGCATCTTGTCTCTAATAACGAAGCCCATCGTCATCGACGGCCACTTGAGCGTTTTGACCGGCTCATGCGCAACCGTCACCACTTGACTCTTGGCGTCGACGGTCTTGACTTCGCCCATGGCTATGTGAGTGGCACCCACTGCCCCGGCCTTCTTTTGCATGTTCATGTCTTTTGAACCGGACATGTCCATGCCTTTCATGTCATCCATTTTCTGTTGCGCCAGCACGGCGGCGGGGACCAAGACGGCGGCGACGAGAAAATTGCATGTGAATTTTTTCATGAGAACTCCTGACTGAATGCAAGTTGGGGTGAATTGGTTGAAGCCGCCGTTCGGCGGCCTGTGCTGAAACGAATCGGCAGTTGCTTATTGGGCCTTCATCATCATCTCGTGGCATTTGGTCATCATTTTTTTATCCATGCCGCTCATCTTCATGCCGGACATGTCGTGATCTTTCATGTTGCCGCGAGGCATCGATGCGCCCAGCGTGGATTCCGAAGCACGGATGACCTGCATCTCGGTGATGGCAATTCCGTCGCTCGACGGACTGAGGATGAAGGCAATCGGCTGACCAATGCGCAAGCCCTCAGGTGAGAGACTTTTATCCAACTGAAAGTCCATCGTCATGCCGGACATGTTCATACGGGGGATGGCTTGGTGCTCAATGGTCAAGATGTGTTGAGCGGTATCTATTCCCCTGATCGTGCCGACGGCCAATGCGCTCGCACCTACGGCGCGCGCGCCTGAGGGCATCGGCGCGGAGGGCTGTGCCAGCGCGGGCAGTGCAAGCGCCGTGCACAACACGGCGGCAAATGCGATGTGTTTGGTTTTCATTGCTTTTTCCTTTCTTTGGAAGTGTTGGTACATCGTGGTGCTCATGTCATAAAAACGAACCGTTGATCAATGGAGCCACCGGCAGAACGCTATGTGCACAGGCAATCAAGCCCGCCCACCTCCGGTGGCTGCGAGCAGAGTGATGTCGGGAAACGAACTCGAGCGTTCCTGCCACGGAGCTTTCTCCGGCCATCCTCCCTGCCCGCTGATGTTCTGTACGACTGTTGCAGAAGCGGCATCACACCGCGCACAAAACATGACCTCCAAAACTGTAGAGATCGGATTTCGCGTTATCCCCCATTGCGGCACTGTCTCAGCCATCGTCCGCACCTCAACAGCGCGCGATTGGAATGCCTGACGCGTACCTGAGCGTAAGACCAGGAACAGAGATACCCCAGCAGCCAAGCAGGTGGAACAAGCCCTGCGAGATTCACGCCTCAGCACCGCTGCGCCTCCAGAATCCCCTCTTCGCCGCGCGCTTCTCTCGCTTTTCCCGCTCTCTGCGCATCAGAAAATAGACCGCCGGAATCACGAACATGGACAGCAGGGGCGCTGTGATCATCCCGCCGACCATGGGGGCAGCGATCCGCTGCATCACCTCCGAGCCCGTGCCCGATCCCCACATGATTGGGAACAGCCCAGCCAGAATTACGGCGACGGTCATTGCCTTGGGGCGCACGCGCAGGACTGCACCTTCGCGAATCGCATCCAGGAGGTCATCGTTGCTGGTCGTACCCCTTGCAATTCGCTCATCCCAAGCTTGCCTGAGATACAGCAGCATAATCACGCCGAACTCAGCAGACACGCCTGCAAGGGCAATGAAGCCCACCGCACCCGCCACCGACAGGTTGTAGCTCAGCAGGTACAGCAGCCAAATACCGCCCACGAGCGCAAAAGGCAACGTGGCCATGATCAGGGCTGCCTCATCAAAACGCTTGAAGGTAAGGTACAGCAGCACAAAGATGATGAGCAACGTGAATGGCACCACGATCTTCAGCTTGGCAGTGGCGCGTTCGAGGAACTCGAACTGCCCCGACCAGGAGACCGAGTAGCCCGCAGGCACCGTTACCTGTTCGGCCACGGCACGCTGCATGTCCTTCACGGCCGAACGCAGGTCACGACCGCGAATGTCGACGTAAATCCAGCCCGAAAGGCGTGAGTTCTCGCTCTTGAGCATCGGCGGGCCATCGACCACCTCGATCTTCGCGATGTCCGACAGCAAGATGCTGGCACCACGTTTGGTCACGATCGGCAGCTGCCGCACCCGCTCAACCGAGTCTCGGTACTCGCGGGGATACCGCACATTGATCGGGAAGCGGGACAAGCCTTCGACCGTTTCGCCTATGTTTTCGCCACCGATTGCAGATGCGATGATGGATTGCACATCCGCCACGTTCATTCCGAACCGAGCCGCAGCATCACGATCAATGTTGATGTCGACGTACCGGCCACCGGACAGACGCTCAGCGAGCGCGGACGATACTCCGGGCACGTTCTTCACGACGGCTTCGATCTGTGCGGTCACCCGATCGATCTCAGCCAAGTCGGCACCCGCAACCTTTACGCCCACCGGGCTCTTGATACCTGTGGCGAGCATGTCGATTCGATTACGGATCGGCGGCACCCAGATGTTGGACAGGCCCGGAACCTTGACAATGCGATCCAGCTCTTCCACCAGCTTGTCCTGGGTCATGCCAGCACGCCACTGATCGCGCGGTTTGAACTGGATGGTGGTCTCGAACATTTCCATCGGCGCGGGGTCGGTCGCGGACTCGGCCCGCCCTGCCTTTCCAAACACCGTGGCCACTTCCGGGACGGTCTTGATCAGGCGATCGGTCTGCTGCAGCAACTGAGACGCCTTGCCCGCCGAGAGTCCGGGCAGTGCCGAGGGCATGTACAGAAGATCGCCCTCGTCCAGCGCAGGCATAAACTCGCCGCCGATGTGCTGCAGCGGCCAGAGGCTGGCCACCAGAAGCACCCCCGCCACGCCGATCGTTAGCTTCGGCGCCTTGAGCACCGCATCGAGAAGCGGACGGTAGACCGCAATCAGGAAGCGATTGAGCGGGTTCTTGTTCTCGTCGGGGATCTTTCCCCGAATCAAATAGCCCATGAGGACTGGGATCAGCGTCGCCGACAACCCTGCGGCGGCCGCCATCGCGTAGGTCTTCGTGAAGGCCAACGGCGCGAACAGTCGGCCTTCCTGCGCCTCCAGCGTGAAAACGGGAATAAACGACAGCGTGATGATCAACAGTGAGAAGAACAGTGCCGGTCCGACCTCAGCGGCTGAATCGCCGATCACGCGCCAATGCGTCTCCCCTTGGAGCTTTTGCTCGGGGTGCTCGTGATGCCACTTCTCAATATGCTTGTGGGCGTTCTCGATCATCACGACCGCCGCGTCGACCATGGCACCGATGGCAATTGCGATGCCACCCAGGGACATGATGTTGGCATTCACGCCTTGATACCGCATCACGATGAAAGCGACCAGGATGCCGATGGGCAGCGACACGATGGCAACGAAGGCCGAGCGCAGGTGAAACAAAAAGATGAAACACACCACCGCGACAACAAGGAACTCCTCGATCAGTTTGAACGAAAGGTTTTGGATTGCTGAATCGATCAGGGTAGAGCGGTCGTAGGTCGGCACGATCTCTACGCCTTTTGGCAGGTTGGACTGCAGGCTTGTAAGCTTGTCTTTCACCGCCTGAATTGTCTCCAGCGCATTTTTCCCCGAGCGCATCACGATGACGCCGCCAGCAACTTCGCCTTCGCCGTCGAGCTCAGCGATGCCACGCCGCATTTCTGGACCGACTTGAATTCGGGCCACATCGCCCAGACGCACGGACACGCCGGCGTCGGTGGTCGAAAGCGGTATCTTGCGAAAGTCCTCTAGGGTTTTGAGATAGCCCGAGGCGCGGACCATGTACTCGGCCTCACCCAACTCGAGGACCGAGCCTCCGCTTTCCTGGTTGGATTTTTGAATTGCTTCCACCACTTCGCTGTGCGTCAGTTTGTAGCCGCGCAGCCGATCCGGATCGAGCACCACCTGATACTGCTTGACCATACCCCCGATCGAGGCCACTTCTGCGACGTTGGCAACGGTCTTCAGTTCGTATTTAAGAAACCAGTCCTGAAGAGCGCGGAGTTGCGCCAAGTCGTGTTTGCCGCTTCGGTCCACCAGCGCATAGGAGTAGATCCAGCCCACTCCTGTTGCATCGGGGCCAAGCGACGCCTTCGCGCTGGGTGGAAGGCGGGATTGAACCTGGTTCAAATATTCGAGCACCCGAGAGCGGGCCCAATACAGATCTGTGCCGTCTTCAAACAGAACATAGACGAACGAGTCGCCAAAGAACGAGAAACCACGCACCGTCTTTGCCCCGGGGACTGAGAGCATCGTTGTGGTCATCGGATAGGTGATCTGGTTCTCGACGATCTGAGGAGCCTGCCCCGGGTAACTGGTTCGGATGATGACCTGCACATCCGAGAGATCGGGCAGCGCATCCAGCGGAGTACGCATCACCGAGTACACGCCCCAGGCGCTGATCATCACTGTGGCCAGCAACACCATGAACCGGTTGACGATCGACCAGCGAATCAATTTGGCGATCATTGCTTTTGTCCCATTGCGCCCATCGGTATCGTGTCCTTGGTGCCCGAACTGGGCATGGACATTGCGCCTGCGCCAGCGGGTTCTATCCGCGTCAGCACCGGGAGGCCTTCCTTGTTCATCGTGAACGCGAAGTCAACGGTCTGGCCAGGTCTGAGGCCATCAGGAATGCCGCCAGCCGGCTTGCCGAAGTCCATCGTCATGGCACTCCACTTCATAGAAGGGATCGGATCATGCGACAGCGTGACAGCGTCCTTCTCGATGGATTCGATCTTGGCCTTGCCGCTGTGCTCGCTGGATGCGGCGGTGCTACCTGCGGCCTCACCACCAGAAGGCTGGCCTGTGCCTTCCATGCGCGTGGTGGTACCCCGGAGGCTGGCCTCGGAGTCGATTAGGAACTGGCCGGAGGTCACCACCATCTGGCCCGCCTGCAAGCCCCGCGTGATTTCGGTCTGACCGTTGGATTCGTTGCCTATCTCTACGTCCACCGACCTGAACTTGCCATCACCTTCCGCGATCATGACCACCAGCCTGCGTCCGGTCTGGATGATCGCCTCGGTCGGGACCATCAGCCCTTGCTCAGGCTTTGCATTCAGAGCGACACTCACGAACATGCCCGGGGCAAGCCGCCCTTGGGGGTTCGCCAGTTCGATGCGGGCCTTGATCGTGCGTGTGCCCTGGTTGACTTCCGGTAGGACTGCTTGGATCTTGCCCTTGAACACCGTGTCCGGCAGTGCCGGCGAACGAGCTTCCACAACAGTCCCTGGACGCAACAGCGCCGACTGGCTCTCTGGCACATCCGCGATAGCCCACACCGTCGACAGGCCGTTGATGCGAAACAGCGGTGAACCCGGCATGACGGTCATGCCCTCACGCGCCGTCAGCTCGACGATCACGCCACTGGTGGGCGCGACCAAAATGATGCGGGGTTGAACCCGGCCAGCGCGCTCAACCAGCTTGATCTGGTCGTCCGTCATACCCACCAGTCGCATGCGCTGGCGTGCGCCGTCAACGAGCACCGCCAGATCTGTTCCCTGCATGCGGCGCACAGAGAGAAACTCTTCCTGCGCAGCGATCCAGTCCGGGACGTACAGCTCAGCGAGGGGCTGCCCCTTCTTGACAGGGTCAAGAGTCGCACGAACAAACAGTTTTTCGACGAAGCCTGTCGATCTTGCTTGCACAAACGTCTGATCTCGCTCATTGAATGCGATGCTGCCTGCAGCTTCCACGCGCGACGTCATTTCGCCACGCGTCACCTCGGCGGTGCGGATTCCCAAATTCTGCTGAACGCGAGGGCTTACGGAAACCGTTCCTTCGTCGCCGGATTCACCTGCGTAGACCGGTACCAATTGCATATCCATAAATGGCGATTTGCCCGGCTTGTCGAACTTTTGGGTCGGCACCATCGGGTCATGCCAATACAGCACCTTCTTTTCTGAAGAGGGGTCCATCTTGTCACCAGGTGCATTGGAGACCGCTGGCGTCGGTGAGGCCGAACCATCGCTGCCCTGGCGTTTGCCAAGCGAGTACAGCCCGTAGCCACTTGCGACGAGCACACCGGTGGTGACGAGTCCAAGGACGAGGAGTTTGAGTTTCATGAAATTTCTCCGGTGTTCAGGTCTTCAAGGGCTCGTTGCGCTCGCTGCATGGCCTTCGGGGATCAAATAGTTCAGCTGCGCCCACAGGCGCGCGGCATCCATCTCGAGGCGGATGCGCTCCATTCGGACATCAATTTCGTCGCGACGCGCCTCCAGCACCTCAGAGAGGGGAGCGGCGCCTCCCCGGTAGCTGGCGATCGCAGCCCGCGTGCGCTCGGCCGCCAACGGAATGAGCGAGTTGTCGTAACGGAGCAAGCGTTCGCGATCGCTTTGCCACTCTTGCAGCATTGCCATCGCTTCCGATACGTGGCTGCGGGTCGCCTCTTCGCGTTCAGCTCGCATGCGCTCGACCATGGCCAGCTTGGATGCCAGCTCTCGGTCTTGCCGGCTCTTCTGGTCCCACTGCAGCGGCACCGATACGTTCACCGACACCATGTTGGAATAGGCGGAGCCGCGCTGGCTGTACATGACCTCCACCGTCCAGTCCGACTTCTTGTTGGTGCGGGCGATCTCTGCTTCGGCTTGCGCCGTTTCCTCTTGTTTGAGCATCAACTGGAGCTGCGGGTGGTGGGCCAGGCGCGTTTCCAGATCCTGTGGGGTCAGTGCGACCCGATCTAACTTCGGCAGGGACCCGATGGAAGCCGTCGCCGGCGTTCCGATCCAGCGCACGAGCGCGGTGGTGGCCGTTGCGATCTGTCGATCCACCTGGACGATGCGATCCTCAATTTGCGCCACCGCCGAGCGGGCCGCGAAGACGTCCGCCTGATTGCCCTTGCCCCCGCGGTAGGTGGCATCTGCCGCTTCAATTTGGAGCTTGGCCTCGTCGCGCTGCTGAAGCAGCACCTCGCGCATGCGCTCCTGAAAATACCGATCCAGCCAAGCGAACGCGGTGCCGGCCTGCAGCTTCGTCAGCGCTAGGGAACGACCTGCCTCGGCCGCTTCGGCTTCCTTTTCGTAGCGTGACGACCGAGCCCTCAACTTATCGCTTCGTGTGAGTTCCTGCATCAAGCCCACGGAACGCATGGTCATGAAGTCGCGCGTCAGGCTGAAGCGATCCTCGCCGTTCACCGGCAGGTTGTTTATTCCTGCACGAAAAATGGGATCGGGTCGCTGACCCGCAGCGACGGCCATTTCGCGCGACGCCGTGGCAAGAGAATCCTGGGCGGACAACTGCTGCGAACGGTCCCGTGCCAGCCGCAAAGCGTCTTGCAGCGACAGAGCACCGGCACCGGGCGTTTGCCCGAAGGCGCCGGTACTGAAGGCGATACCGAGCAAGGCGCCCAGCAACGAACTGCGGATGGCCGACTGGCTCCGCCGTCGACAGATAGCTTTATTGAGACACATGACCAATCTCCAAACAATGAGGGGCGTCGTTCTTCAGCCGTCTGGCGCCTTGCCAAAGGCAAGCGTCAAAGGGCCGAACCGGCGCGACAAGCATAGGCCGCAGGGCCATGCTTGGCTCGCTATTCGGGGGAGATCAGGTTCGAAGGCAGCAGTGCTCTATCGCGTGCGGAGGGCCCTCAGCCTGCAAAAGCATCCCAGGTACGTAATAGGCAGCCTCGGCCATAGGCGCCGCCGTGCTTTGCATCACGCTGTACAGCTCAGTGAGAATTACCGGTGCAATCGTCGAATTCGGAGTGTGATCGGCGCGTTGCTGACCTTGTTTGCAATATTCAGCACAGAGATTAGGAGCCTCTACATCAACCTCCTCACAGTCCACTGGCATGGAGTGCGAAGCGTTGGCTGCTCCCATGGCCGGGCTGGCCTGAATCAAGTGATTGGCGTCGGCGGGCATGACCTCTTGTACTTGCGATTGCATGCCCGCGCCTGCGCCCGCAAGTGTTGCTTTGGGTAGGTTTGGGCAGGCGTACGCCGCGATGGCCATTTGAGCAAACATCAAGACGCCAATCATCGAGCGGATGACTGGACGCCGCAGCGAGCTGAATAGTGTCATCGCCTTAGCCCAGAAAGGCGGCCGCGCAAAACGGCGGTCCTCGACGTGACGCCGCAGACGTGAGTGACTTCGCGAATGACGGGGGCGAACGCTTGCACGATGGGTTCTCAGTTGAAGAAACGGCGCTGGGCTAAGGATGTCTTTACGTCGATTGAAGATCAGAGTGAGAACCCATTGCTTGCTAGTCGGGACAAGTTCCAGACTAGCAGCAGCTACTGCCCAAGATGTCCAGAATGTGGAGCGTGGCGGTAGGCTTCTTTCTCTTCAATTTCACGGTGTCACCGCTCTCAGGTTTTGGGGCACCAACGGTTCGCTTTTTCGGTGTGGTGGACTGTATGCAGAAGATGCCGTCGGCACTCTGACCAAATGATTACAGTTCTGTCATTTAAACGGCATCGCTTTTGGTCGCCGCTGATCCGCGCGCGTTCCCAAGCCCCCAACCGTCTTTTGAAGGGCAGATGGGCTTGGGCAAACGACCCTGAGCCTCTTCTGATGGGTTTGGTTTGTTGGTCGAGGATCAGCCGGTCTTTCGCGATGCTGGGGAGTCGCAAAAGTGCTCTGGCGTAGCGCGCGATGGAAAAGCGGAACACACCCCGGAAGTCGATATGGACAAAATGCAAAGTCCCCATGCGACGCAGCCACGAATCTTCAATGGGGTGCTTTTCCATGCTTCAGCGATCAACGAAGCCCTGCATCCTCAAACTGAAATTGTTGGTGGTCATGTGCATTCACCCAGCGCAGCACGACAACTGCTTCACGTCTTTGAAAAATGTTTGGGCACACAGCTTCAGGCCTTCCACCATCGTCAAATAGGGAAACATCTGATCGCCCAGTTCCTGCACCGTCATCCGGTTGCGAATGGCGAGCACCGCCGTCTGAATCATCTCGCCCGCTTCGGCCGACAGGATTTGGGCGCCGATCAGGCGTCCGGTCGTCTTGTCGGACACCAGCTTGACGAAGCCGGTGGTGTCGAAATTCGCTAGCGCGCGCGGTACGTTCTCCAGCGCCAGGGTCCGGCTGTCAACCTCGAAGCCTTCGGCTCTTGCCAGGTCTTCGCTCAAGCCCACGGTTGCCACCTGCGGATCGGTGAAGACGACTGCCGGCATGGCCGTCAGGTCCAGCACCGCATTGCCCCCCATCATGTTGCGTGCCGCACGTGTTCCTGCGGCGGCCGCAACGTAGACGTATTGCGGCTGGTTGGTGCAATCCCCGGCGGCAAAGATATGGGAGACCGAGGTGCGCATGTGTTCGTCGATCACGACAGCGCCAGAGCTATCCACGGCAACGCCCGCAAGCTCCAACCCCAGGTTCGCTGTATTGGCTTGCCGGCCCGTCGCTATCAGCAAGCGATCGCCCTTGAGCTTCTCGGTGCCGGTGTCGATGTGGAAATCGGTGCCGTCGTGGCTCACAGTTTGAATCTGCGTGCGGGTCAGAATCCGCATGCCTTCTACTTCCAGAGCCGACTGAAGTCCGGCACTGATCGCCGGATCCTCCTTTGACAACAGCGTCGAGCGTGCAATGAGCGTGACTTTGGACCCGAGGCGCAAAAATGCCTGCGCAAGTTCGAGCGCAACAACCGAGGCGCCGTAGACCACCAGGTGCTCGGGCGTCCGATCGGCGAGCAGCGCTGTGGTCGATGTCCAGTACGGGGTCGCAGACAGGCCCGGCAATCCTGGAACGATGGGGGAGCGCCCGGTCGCGATCAAGACCCGATCGGCTATGAGCCGCTGTGCAGCGGCACCCTCATGCGAAACCTCGATCGTATGGGCATCGATAAAACGAGCCCGGCCCCGTACCAAAGTGATGCTCGCATTCGTTTCGAGGATCGCTTCATATTTGGCGTAGCGTAACTCCTCGACACGGCTCTGCTGTTGCAAAAGCAAGGCCGCGCGGTCGATCCGGGGCGTGCGTTTGTCGATGGCATGAAATGGGTGGTGAGCCTGCTGATGCGCCACTTGCGCTGCGCGAATCAAGATTTTGGAGGGTACGCAACCAACATTGACACAGGTTCCGCCCACCACGCCCGCTTCGACGATGGTGACCGTCGCGCCTTCCTCTGCGGCTCGCAATGCTGCGGCAAAAGACGCCGAGCCACTGCCGATGATGACGACCTTCAGTGCAGCGCCCGCACCTGGAACGGACGTCGGCGGTGCGACAGAAAATGCAGGCTCCTTGACGGCTGCGCTCTGCAGCGTGGCATCGAACCCCTTGGCCCGGATTGCATTGATCAGCGTTTCCGCTTGAACTACGGCATCCAGCGCAACGGTTGCCTGGCGCGCTGGATAGGACACCGTTGCACTGCGGACCCCCCTCACCTGGCCCAGCGCCTGCTGCAGCGTCGATGCGCAGTGGTCGCAGGTCATCCCTGTGATCTGAAAATCAAGCGTCTGCATGCTCATTTCACCACCTTCAGCGTAGCCGGATAACCGGCATTGGCGCTCGCCAGACTGAGCTTTTCGACCGAGGTTTTCTGGTCGTCGAACGTGACCACGGCTTCGCGTTTCTCAAAGCTGGCCTTGACTTTCTGAACGCCATCCACCTTGGACAAGGCCTTTTTGACCGTGATCGGGCAGGATGAGCACGTCATTCCCGGCACATCCAGCGTCACCGTTTGTATGGCGGCCATTGCCATGGACGACAGGCCAGCGGCACACACAAGCGCGAGGGTACGGAGTGTTTTGAACATAAATTTTCCTTAGTAGTTGAGAACAATAGGGCAGCAACCGAGGCGCTGCATGGAGAGCAACAAACCCAGAATGCCCAGGTAAAGGAGCAAGGCCACAGCCAAGGCGCCAACCGCGCAACGAAACAGGGTGTTTTTGATCACTGCCGTCATCACTCCAACAGCGTCACAAGGTACGGATAGGCCAGGGCGATACCAACAAGCAGCGAGACCACCCAGAAAAGTGCTCTGTTCCTGGAATTCGTCTGCGGAAGTGCGCATGCCGAGCCGGGCGCGCAGTCGGCAGCAGCCGGTGCCCGATAGATCTTTTGGTAGGCCAGCACCATGCAAAGCAGTGCGACGCCGATGAAGAGCGGCCTGAAGGGCTCGAGCTTGGTAAGGGTGGAAATCCACGCTCCACCAACGCCCACGCTGACCAGTACCAGGGGTCCGAGGCAACAGGCGGAAGCTGCCAGCGCGGCCAGACCACCTCCGATGAGGGTAGTTTTGGCAAGTTTGTCTTGTTCCATAGAGTCCTAAAAATGAATCGATGTGCAACTGTAAGCTCCGTACTACAGTACAGAGTCAAGCGCTTTTGCCACCTTCTTTGTAAAAGTTTATGGCTCAAAAACTAACCATTGGAAAAGTCGCTGCCGCTGCGGCCGTGAATGTGGAAACCATTCGGTTTTATCAACGGCGAGGCCTGCTGACGGAGCCGCCGAAATCGCCAGGGGGCTTTCGTTACTACGACGAGGCAACCATCGCCCGCGTCCGCTTCGTGAAGCGCGCCCAGGCACTGGGTTTTTCACTGGAGGAAGTTGTGGGCCTGTTGGCTCTAGAACAGTCCAGCGCTTGCGGACCGACCCACGCTGCGGCTGTTCGCAAGCTGCAACTTGTGGAGGAAAGGATCACCGATCTGAAGCGCATCCGATCAACACTGAAAAATCTGGTGCAGAAATGCGAGGCCGGCCCCGCCGCAGTCTGTTGCCCCATCATTGAGTCATTGGCACTCAGCGCGACCAATAAATAAACTTCCACACGTGTTGCCGCATCAGGGTGGCCCATTGACGCGCTACTGGGGCAGATGGCCCTGCCGAAAAAGCTTGACCTTCGCCTTAGGTGTAAGGATTAAAGTAGGTTTTTGAACAAGGATGCCATGCTTACCATTGGGAAACTAGCTACCCTAACTGACTTGAGTACCAACGCATTACGCTTTTATGAGCGCGAAGGACTGCTTCAGCCCAGCTCAAAAAGCCCGGCTGGCTACCGCTTGTATGGTGACGACGCGCAAGCCCGGGTGAGCTTTATCAAGCATGCTCAGCACTGCGGATTCACGCTAACAGAGATCAATGAGCTGCTGACGCTCCGCAGTAACGACTCTGCTTGCTGCGACGACATACGCCGCTTGGCCGTCGAGAAGAAGTTGCAGCTCGAAGCCAAGATTCGGTCCATGAAGGTCATGTCCAATGCGTTGGAGTTCCTGATCGTAAATTGCCCGGATCAAGGCCGCCCCATCGGCGACTGCCCGATTCTGGGTGCGATGGACCAAATCGACGGGTTGCGCACATGAAAGTAGAGCTTTTTCAAACCAGCGGGTGCAAAAGTTGCCAGGCTACGCGTGAAACTCTCAGACAGGCTGCTGAGAGCGCCGTACCCGGGGTGATTTGGCGTGACGTTGATGTCGCGGCAGAGCTCGACTACGCAGTTGAGGTAGGCATCCTGAACCTACCGGCAGTGGTCGTAGACGGTACTCTTGCTTTCTCTTCGCTCCCTACGGCGGCCCAATTAACGAAAGAGCTGCAGCGACGTGCGGCTGGAGGTGCCTGTGGACACTGAATTGCTGCGTCAAACGGTGGAACAGTCCAGGTACGCCGCCGTTGGAGTCGCATTTTTAGCGGGCCTATTTTTCAGTGTAAATCCAGTCGCCATCGCGGCCATACCTGTGTCGCTGGCGTATGTGACCAGGGCCAGAGAGCGGCCTACCGCACTCCGATTCGCCACCATGTTCATCATTGGTCTGCTCGTGACTCACGTCCTCTTGGGCGTGATGGCTGCGCTTGGAGGCAAGTGGGTGGAGCAACTGCTGGGACGGTATTGGGGCGTGGTGCTGGGCCCGGTACTGATTGTGATGGGACTGCTGTGGACTGGTTGGATCAAGCTCCCGCTCCCGGCGTTATCGTTAAGGGCGAAGCGTGTTACCGGATCATGGGGCGCATTTGCTTTGGGAGTGCCATTTTCCATTGCTGTCTGCCCCGTATGCACGCCGGCTTTGTTGGCATTGCTCGGTGTGGTGGCGGCTTTGGGATCACCCGCCTTGGGAGCCACCATCTTGCTTGCGTTCGCTTTAGGACGAACCATCCCGATTGGGGCAGGAGCTTGGGCCATGGGTTGGCTAGAAAGCCTGAAGCCGCTTGCGAGATATCAACACGCCTTCGATGTGGGCAGCGGGATCGTGCTGGTGCTTGTGGGTTTGTCCATGCTCAACGCCTACTTATTCATGGTGCCCGCACTTGCAGGGTAAGAGTGATGAACGTAATGACCGATGCCGCCTTGGCGGATCAGCTAGGCAAAATTTTCAAACTGGCTTGTGCAGAGAAGGACTGGGAAGTGGCAGAGTTCCTCCTTCAAGCCTTGGAAGCAATTGCCAAAAGAGAAGGAGATGATGGCCAAAAGGGACTTGCATCGGAAGAACTGCTGGAGCACCTCCCCAGACGTGGCTTGCACTGACTGGCTCGATCATTCCGGAAAATGACACAGCTTGCTCAGTACATCGAGGCAGCCGAGAGCGACAACACGCGCCGGAACTATGCTTCGGCGATACGCCATTTTGAAGTTGAGTGGAAGGGTTTGCTGCCATCCACAACGGACGCCATTGCCCGCTACATGGCCGACCATGCGGCTACCCTGGCCATCAACACCCTGCGCCAACGGCTGGCGGCGCTGTCGCGGTGGCACACCGACCATGGATTTCCCGATCCCACCAAATCGGCTTTGGTGCGTCAGGTCCTCAAGGGCATTCGCTCCGTTCACAGCGTGCGGGAAAAACGCGCCCGCCCACTCGAACTGGCCGTACTTCAGCAAGTCGATCAATGGCTCGATACCGCTATCACCAATGCGCAGCGGTCCGGCGACCAGTCAGCCGCGCTGCGCCATACGCGCGACCGCAGCCTGATACTTGTCGGATTTTGGCGCGGCTTTCGCTCCGACGAACTGGTCAACCTGCGCGTTGAGAACACCGAGGTCACCCCTGGCCAGGGCATGACCTGCTACCTGGGCCGCAGCAAAGGCGACAGGCAGCGTGAGGGCCGAGTTTTCAGATGCCCGGCGCTCTCCCGACTGTGTCCTGTAACTGCGTTCAATGCCTGGGTCAGCCTCGCTGGACTGAGCGAGGGCCCGGTATTCCGCAAGATTGACCGCTGGGGCCATGTTGCCGAGGAGAGCCTGCACGTCAACAGTCTGATCCCCTTGCTGCGCAGTCTGTTCGCCGAATCAGGCGTCGAGTCACCTGAGGAATACAGCAGCCACTCCATGCGTCGCGGCTTTGCCGGCTGGGCACGCGCCAGCGGCTGGGACATCAAGGAGTTGATGGAATACGTCGGCTGGAAGGATGTCAAATCGGCCATGCGCTACCTCGATGCGTCGGATTCCAGCCTGCAAGCTCGGTTCGAGCAGGGCCTGATCGCTTCGGCGCCAGCAGCTCAACTGATACCGCCTCCGCAGCCTGAAGACAAAGCTGGCGGGCATTGCGCACCCACCGGGCGATGAAACAAGGCCTGTGGCAATCTTGCGTGTCACGATGACCCTGGCCCGGTTCAGCAAACAGTCGCTCGGTCTGGCCCGCGCCCACCGCCTGATCGAGCAGACCTGCTTCGAACGTTTTGCCATGCAGCGTCTGAACACCGAAAGCACACTGTACGAGCTCACGATTCCTCATCCGTCCCGCGACGCGCTGAACGAGCTGATCGGCACGCTGCTGGAGGGCATGCGCCGCGTTGCCGAAGACAACCCGTGCCTGCGGGAAACCTCGTTTCATGAGCCCGCCACCGATGCACATTGGGATTGAGTTGGTGGGTGTACAGGCAGCCAAACGGGGTCGTTGCCGTAAATGACCACGCTTCTGTGAGAGCAGCGAATCCTTTTCAACGCCATCACCTTGAGCCGCCACGTCTACGCGCCGAAGTTGCAAGGCCTGCGCACCGCCCACGCCGAGAGCTCAGGATCAGCTCGACCTAGCAACCAGCGCGAGTGATGGCACCAACTCCGAAAACTACGGCTATGACATCTGGGGCAACCGGCGCAGCTTGCGGCGCCTGGCTTCAGCGGGCGTTTCCTCCTCCAACTTGCTCAGCAGGACGCCAGCGTACTTCTCGATAGAAAAGCTCATGACACCGCGGAAGTTGATGTTCCCGAAGAATACCGGACCCAGCCGCCGCACAATGTCGTCGTTAACACCACCACCGGCGGACCTCAGCTTGGCGACGACCTCGTTAAGCTTGTTGGTGTTCCACGCGATGATGAGGTTTGTGAGAAGTACATGCGAGCCCGAAATGGCTCGCAGCTCATCGCGTCGACGGCCGCGTTCGGCGGCGATACGACCGTAATACACGGCGCGCTGAAGCTGATGCACCGACTCGCCACGATTCAACAAGGTATGGATCTCGCGGCGGAACTGCTCTTTGGTGAAGTAGTCGCACAGGTACACGGACCGCAGCATCCGACCGTAATGATCCAGGGCACGATGAAGTTTGTCGCCAATGGCTGCGCTGCCATTGCGCGCCAACGCCCAGCCCACGCTGACCCGCCCAGTCAGGATGGACGCCACCAAACGCAGCATCACGTCCCAGCCGCGCACGATGGCGCGCTCGGACACGTTGGTCAGTGCGATCGCGTCCAGCTCCTCGGGAACCTCGGTCTTGCGTGTCACCCAGAGCTTGCAATCCGGCAGTCCTGCGAGCTGCGGGCAGAGGTCGAACCGAAGATGCTTGGCCAGCGCCATCGCGCCGTACGTGTAGCCATGCGTATCCACCGCCAGCAGCTGAATCTTGATGCGGTCCTCGCAGGAGCTGTTGTACTGCTCGACCCCTTCGACCGCTGGGCCGCCCTGGCGCGTGAGCAGCACGATAGGCTGATCGTAAAAGACGGGGTAGCTGCCGAGCACGTGGGTGTAGATCCCGGCAGCGGGGGTTTTTCGCCGCGGATCGGTGCGGGCAATGCCCAAGTGCCTCGTCGTGTCCATGGCCATCATGTCGGCGGATGCCTTGGTGCCATCGCTCCAAAGTTTCACGATGGGAATGCTCTGCTGGTATGCGACTACGGCATTGTTCGCAGCTCGCAACCGGCCCGGAGTTTCCAACTGCCGCATGGCGGCAGTTACCTCGGCCACGGTGACACCGCTGACCATGGCGGCAGCCGACTTGGCATCGATCTCAGTTCCGTGGGCCAGCAGGGCGGCATACAAGGCGATCAGCTCCCTGGTCGTTTTGGCATCGCGCCCTAGCAGCTTGGAGCTGAAGCGGGTCTGGGCGTCCATCTCCAGGATCAGGTCTGGCAACTGGACGGGACCAATCATCTGCTGCACCGCCTGGGCCGTTCTCTTGAGCTCAGGTTCTTCCGCCATCGCGTTCAATGCGGGCAGACGAACGCAAGCTTGCGCGTCGATCTCAAGCAGGCCGTTGGCCAGCCCTTCTTTGACGCGCTGCAGGCCATCATTGAGCAACGCCATCTGGCGCGCAATCGCGACCTGCGGGTCGACCTCCAGGCCAAAAGCCGTGCAAAACGTTTCACGATCGCGCTCCCACTCTTCCTCGGGAATGAGGCTGTCGGTGCGGCTACGGAAGTTGGCGCTGTGCGGCACCCACAGTCGCCCGCCCTGCAAGCCTTTGCGGATTCGTAGCAGAGCACAGGCCTTGAATGCCTTCAGCGCCTTGACACGATCCGCGTCGTCGACGAGCGGACGCCAGGCGGCTTCGATGCCTGACACGTCCCAGTCCTTGGGCAGTTCCTTCAGGCCTTCGGTGCGAATTTTCTTGAGCTGTTCGACGAGGGTCAGATCCTTCTTGCTCTCGTCGCCCTCGATGTTGAGGCAGTCCACTGTGTCCAGCACGGTCGCGACCCGCTCGCCTTGCTCCACGAGCGTTTCGCGCACGATGTCGGCATGGCTGACCCTTGGCATATTCAACACCTCCCTGGCAACCCTGACGATCTCCACGATCCGCTCTTCTGCGGTTTTGTCCGCGTCCTGCGCTAGGTTCAGCATGGACTGAACTGACTCGCGGTAGATGCCACTGCGGCTGGCCTGCTTGGACTGCACGCGCTTCGCACCCATGCGCACCAGATCGCCGGTGCGCCGGCCCATCCGGAAAATGGCTTCGTCTGTCAACTCCCAGAGCGTGGCTTTCAAGAAGCAGATGACCTCCACGATCTGCGTCTCCAGCACGCGGCGGGAGGTCTCGGATGGAGGTCGGTGCGCAACACGCTGCGCGAAGGCCTGGATGCGCGTCTGGGAGAGCGATGTGAGGTTCCAATCAGCGACGCCGAGTGTCTTCAGGTAGTCGACGCGCGAGGACACTTCCTCCAGATTCTTGACCCCATGCTTGCCCGCCGAGGTTTTGAGCCATTCGAGGACAGTGGAGTCCTCCGACGGCCCTTGGTCAAACATAATCTTCAAGATCGCGCGCTGCCGGGCCGGCTTGACCGCGCCGTTGATGACCTCCATCGCGAGGGTTTCGATCGCGCGAAAGGCTGCATTGGCTCGGTCCTCCAGCGTCGAGACGCCGGGCAGGACGATCCTGCGCTCGTAGAGCCATTCCTCGGCGAAGGTCACCAACTCGGCCTGACTCGCTGCGTCCCGTGCGCGCATGGTGAGCGTGGCGGCCAGCTCCCTTTCTATTTCAGGCGCAAAGCCCTCAAACCCCAGCGTCTGCCGTGCCCATGTGCGCTGCTCGCGCAACCGGCGTTCGACGGAACCTTCGGCCTGGGGACCGGCCTTGCCACGGTAGATCGACTTGATGGTCGCGATGGCCGTGGCATCCGTCCCCAATTGGTTGGCCAGCACCTTGACCATGTTGGCCGGAAAGCTGTCCGTCACGCCGGCCAACCTGCCAGTCAGTCCAAGAAACATGAGCTGAAGGGCGTAGCCTAGGCGCAAATCTAGAGGTGGCCGGCCGCGCTTCGCGTTGCCATCGTCATCGACGCGGCTTACGATGGGGATCGCTGCGAGCTGTTCGTCACTAAGCCTGCAGTGCTCGATCGCTTCCGCCTCCGTCATCTTTGAGGGAAGCTGTTGCTTGCCGAGGAACTTGTACCGATAGCTCGCCATAGCGCCTCCAAAGACTGGATTGCGAGCCACTATACGGGCACTCGGCCGCAGGTGCCCTGTGTTTGCGCTTGACTAACCGGTCAGCGGTGAATCGCAGAGCACCGCGATGACGACACCAATCCACTTGAGCTGTCACTGGAGGTAGTGGAACCCGGCGTACAGGGTTCAGTTCTTTTTCGAGTTTTGTCGACGATTCCCAAGAAACCGAGATGACCCCTGGTTAGGGCCTGGGCTTCAAGGACCGCTCGGTACTTCACGGCTTGGTAGATGCCACGTTCCAGATCCTGATCCCCAGACAGGAGTGATTTGACCTCCACTCCAACCCATACATCTTCCGTGCGAAAGAAGGCATCGAGCTTGTCACCCGACAACAGTGGATGCTCAGTGGCTGAAAATTTCGGATTCACGACACCGAGTAGCTGTGGATTTCGTAGCACATGATGGCGTAGGTCCTTGTGTGCATCAGACTCCCCTCCTCCCCATCCTCCCCAAGGAACACCTCCGGAGCTGTCGCCGTTTTCATTAGGTTGGAGCAAAGGCGAGAGACCCACACTTTCGAGAACCTTCAGCCAAAGATCACCGTAGGCAAGAATACGAAAATACTCGTCGTTGATCTTGGCCCGTTTTTCAGCGGCGGTCATCAACTCGAAGCCTGGCCAAAACCCTTTCACGCCATCGTCAGGGAGGCCAGCATCGCGCCCCGACTTGAGGACAACTATGGTCGTGATGTGCGGAGGCCTGGACTCAACTGGCCAATCGGCAGTTGCGTTGTGGATGAGTTCGACCACAACTCCCAAGACCTCGCCCATGCCAAGCGCCATGGGCGAACCATCAGGCTTGAGCCTGCCGATATACAGCGCTAGGTCTGAGTAGGTCAGAGGATTTAGAACTCCATCTTTTTGCAAACGTACATGCTCCACCAAATATGGCAGTGCCTTCAGCGCACCCTGCAGGTTCGCCCCGTTGGGCGAAGGGGCCACCCAGTCAGCGGCAGGAATATCCCCAGCTGGATCTGAAAGCTCAAAGAGCGTCCCGTTTTTGAGGGCATCAATATCAGGGCTCTTCCATGCATCCGCGAGTATCTTGTCGAGATTGAGACGCTCTCTTGTATCAAGTGCACTACCCCCAATGTGAGGCTTCAACAGGTACACGCGATCAAGGTGGAGGCGATCAATTCGACGTGTGACGGCCCCTGGTTGGCTCCCTGCAGCGACAATTTCAAAGCCGTAGACAGGCAGTTTTTCCCTAAGGGCGTGAGCTATGGCCTCTTTAGCTGCAAGCCCACGTTTCTTAGCTCCCTTGAGCCAGAATGACGAGGATCCACCCAACACAACGAAGCGTCGGTATCGCCCAACAACGGGATCGTAGACCTCTGCTACTTGGTCATCCCAAACAGTGCAAACCAATCGTCTTCGATCTGCAGTAAAGGCGACCCAAGGTGTGTCGTTCTGGGCGTTTCCAGGGCCTCGGGCGTGAGTATCGATGCCGCAGGTTGCCAACCAAAAATCGCGTGCGCTGCGTACAACCCGTGCATCAGCTGAAGTCATGGACCGCCCTCACCAATAGAAACTGAAAATGAAAGTTGGAATCGGTGGGGTATCCTACGGCGACTTTGACCCGCCGAAGATGGCGAAGGGACACCAAATTGGCAAACGCTTTTCAGGAATCGCTCAAAACCGAAATTGGCCGCGTGGCTCGCCAACAGCTCAAAGATGAGCTGGAGTCGCTGCGCCAATCATCAAAGAAGCAGCGTTCGGATATCGCGGCTCTACGGCGTGACGTTGCCGCCTTGACCAGTGAGTTGAAGAAACTCAAAAAATCGAGTGAGGCTGGGAAGAAAAACGATCATCCGGAAGCTGCTCCAGCCAGTGTTCTGCGCCCTGTTTCGGCCGAAGAACTCGTGCGCCACCGTGAAGCACTGCAGTTGACCCAACTTGAGGTTTCCCTGCTCATCGGGGTCTCTTCCCAAACCATCTACAAGTGGGAGGGAGGCAATGTCGCCCCCCGTGCTCGTCATCTGCCGCTGATTCACCAGTTCCTGAAGCTTGGGAAGCGAGCAGCAAAACACCGTCTTGAAGAGATGGCATCAGCAGGTGGCTAGAAGACTGCTTCTGAACAGTCAGCATCGTCCCTGATGTTTGTGAGTGTGGCCCGCACCTCATCGCTGCAGTGAATTCGCAGGTGCCAGAGGCCTTTCACGTTCTTCAGCCCTGCAAACCTGGCAACCCATGGGGATGAGTGATCACCATCCTCAAGCAACCGAACCAGCACGGAGTTGCGAATCACTTGAGGCCCCGCTTGGGGAGGTTCCTCCCGTTGAGCCAGATTACTTGCCTTCTTCAAGAAGGATTTGACCAGCAGGTACAAACTCACTGAGCCAAGGGGGCCCTTCGGCGTACAAAAAAGGATCTGCCCTGATTTGGACGTAGCGACGGCTGGGCGAGCTTTGAGCCACTCACGTATGGCTGCGGAAGTCTTCGGGCAAAGCGTCAGCGTACGCGGCCGAAGCGTATTGTGGCCGTCAACGTGAACCTTCGAAGGGTTCACCTCTTCCGACTCGGAGGCCTCATAGAGCAGCGAGGACGTTTTTAGAGCGCGGACTTCCTGGGGCGCCAGGCCGAGCCCGAAGAGAATTTGCAGAATAGCTCGATTCCTAACGGAGATTGGGTCAAAGCGATCAGGGTGAGCAAGTAACTTTTCGGCTGCGTGCCAGACATGTGGATCAAGTATCGTGCCGAGAGTGTCTTCCGATTTGGGCTTGTCATTGGTGGTCAGACCAACCAGAGGATTACTATCAACCCAGTTGTGAGCCTTTGCGTAGTTGTAAATGCGGTCGAGCACTCGCCAGTAACGACGCTTGGTTGTCTCATTGCTTGAGGACTCCAGCTTTTCCTTTCGACTAGCAGGGCCCGACTGGAGGAAACCCACAACTGTCGCTGCGTCTACCTCATACCAGGGGATTGGCCGCGACCTTCCTCCTGCCTGGCCCCCCTGCAAGTATTTGCACCAGGTACTCCAGATATGCCGGTAGGTCTCACTATCCCTGATGACTTCTTCGTCTGTAGCGGCGCGAGCAGCTAGCCAGAACTTCAGCAGTTCTGTTTCACTTGGACGATCCGCAGTCAATGGAAATAGCGTATTGGCAGTCATGGTGCGTCAATCAAAGGCAATCGACGACTGAATTATGAGGCCCTATCGATTTTCTGTCACCTTTGAATGGTGGACCCCCTGTATCTTGATAGCAAATTGGATTTAGCAATTGGCCAGGTCATGTAATATAAATGCCTTCGTAAAGTTCAGTGCCAGCCCCAATCTCTGAGTAACTATTAGAGTCATGGCTAGGTGGCCATGAGGGGGGAACGTGAGCCGGATGACCTATCAGGGCGGAAGTGGACAATTCATCAAAGGGAAAGTGTCCTGACACACTTGATGAATCGTGCGAGTTTGCCTGGATCTAAATGATGCTCGTCAGCAGCAATGCCGGTAGCAACAAGAATATCCGAGAGATAGGGCGAATACAGATGGACGTTATCAGGGGTCATGCCGCTGGCAACCGCCAGGGGGCCTCTTGCAGCCATGGCGCGAATTTTCTCCAAATCGGGAGGAGCCCCCGTCGCTGAGCCACTTGTAGTGGGCACAAACCCAGCCATTCGAGCGTTGTCGGCGGCCGTCACTGGGTCAGGTTCCTCAGGCATGTACTTGAACGCAACCGAGGCAAAAAATTCAATACTCGGATGTTCTGCCGCCAAGCGCATCAAAGCCTCGCCCTCCCCTGTCAGGCCGCTTGAATCAACGCCCATGGAATCAGCCCAGATCATATCCAAGCTGGCCTCTACAGCGCGTTGAGCGCTGTGAAGTGGAGACCAACTTAGACAGTTGATCCCGATACAAGAACCTGGGTGGAGGGCTTTCAGCTCTGAGGCCAGACACATAAGCGTCTCATCATCTGCGATGCCGGCATAGGCTGTATCACTAGAGTAATGAGAGATCAAAAACACACCATCAACACCCAATCTAAGTGCTT
Source organism: Acidovorax sp. FG48 (assembly GCF_057809085.1). Classification (NCBI taxonomy): domain Bacteria; kingdom Pseudomonadati; phylum Pseudomonadota; class Betaproteobacteria; order Burkholderiales; family Comamonadaceae; genus Acidovorax; species Acidovorax sp. FG48. Next base: position 28,156 of record NZ_JBMDJH010000004.1, read on the forward strand.
GATTGACTTCGGCATGGGTAGTTGGCGAATCAATGTGATGGATTACGGGGAAAATACGAGGAGGTTTTTTATTCATCGCACTATGCTATCACTGGTATGAAATTACAACGGATGGCAGAAATAAAAAAAGCCCCATCATCTCCTTACGGAGAATCAGGGGCTTCACTTGATGATTTCATTGGCGGTTCATCTTGAGAATGAAAGGCGCCAAGAATAGATGATATTGATGCGAAATCGCTGACAGTTTTGCAGGTTATGCCTGATGTACTCCAAGCAGGCTCAAGAGCCAGTTGTAGTCATCGCCAGTGGGTGGGATTTCACGCCAGTCAAGCTGGCCATCGTGCTCGACAATAGCGTCGCGACATTTGACGAGCGCAGTATGTGCTTGGGAAAAAACCTCCTGGTTCAAGTCCTTAGCATTACCAGCTGTTGTTGCCAGTGCAAGGGCTTCAATTGCCAAGCAGAGCACTGATTTGGTGTTTCCTTCTGAGTCAACCATGGGATGTCCTTTTCGAAGCTAGGACCGACAGCACCTCAGGAGGGGCATGCCCGTCCTGGGTTGTTGAGCAGCTAGTTAGCCGCGATGAAATCGACACAGACATTGATGTAACCATCATCATCTGCAGAACCGGGCCAGCCTCGTGCACAGGTGCTTAATGCACCAGGCTGGTACTGACAATGACCACAGCCTTCGCATTTGTCGTCGTCCGATATCGAACGCGGAACCGTCACAAGTGATGAATCACGGGATGTCGCTACGGTCGAGGTTGTCATTGCTGATCCCCCCACCGATCCGCGAGACCGAACTCTTCGAGTACGGATGCGAGCTTTTCATTTGCCTCGTAGACCGCGTGCTCGTCATCACACATGCGGTGGTTGAGAGCGGCGGCCTCACGACACAGGGAGGTTTCCAGATCGACTGCAATAGGCTCACCATTGAGGACGGTGAGAGCCTCCTCCTCGTAGGAGACCATGTGACCTGCGCGTGATGCCGCAACAATTCTTGCTGCCCAGCGTTCAGTGTTTGTCATAGGGCGAGTGGGTGATTCAGTGTCATTACGCATTTCGACTCCTGCTTTCTGGGGTGCGGACCCACGCATGCTTATCGAGTAATCACACGCAGGCACTTACTTCTTGGCGAGCAGCATCAAGCCGCCGTCTCCTCGATCGCCTCCTCGCGGAAGAGATCCAGATCCAGTGCATTCATGAACTGGTAGACGTGGAAGGCCTCTTCGAAGGCACGCTTCATACCCGCGAGGGTCTTCACGCGAAGAAGAGGAAGGCACTCAAAAGGCTCGCGATTGACCTCGTACATCACCTCGATGCGTGAGCCTTCGCTTGCGCCCTCGGAGACGCAAATGCGTACAGAAAAATCACCTTCTGGCCAAATGGCAGTTGGTGCCTTGAAGGAAGACGCATCACCTATTGCAGTGACCCAGTGCACGCTGGTGTCGGCTGCTTCCAGGTAGCGCTCAAGTGCGTCAGCAATCTTTCTTGCAAAGATTGGGGATTTTTTGGACGAACCTGTGGTTTGGCTCGATGTGGATGTTGGGTCCATTGGCATGATTGCTCCAGGGGAAGCAGATACACATGCCCCAGCGGGCATGAAGTACCCGCAGGTTGTTGAATACACCAAGTGGTGCGTGAGAGTGCTGTTTTCGCAGAAACGCGTGGCCAGCTGCCAATCAGTGCGCCGCAGTATGCGGTGCATGAATTCGTGCGTACCAATGGTCTCTCGGGGCCATTGAGCTTGTGTTCTTAAATATCTCGCCTTGACGGCAAGGTTCCTGAAATCCCACCTGTGAGACTTGAGGAACCCCCTTGGCATGTGCCAAGAGAGACCTGCAGCGTCAGGGTCGTTGCTTGCGACCTTTCGCTTGCTGCTGTTGCTCAAACTTATCCTGCCAGCGCATCGCCAAGCGGCCAACAATCAGCACGAAGCTAAGTGTCAGCAAGCAAATGGCGTTTGGATCAGTGATGAGTGCATTCATGGTGTGTCCTTTGTACCGAGGAATCTCGGTTGATCAAGGGAGCTTCTTCGACTGCCCATCATCACGCACGCTGTCATGCACGTTCAGAAGCAGCTTGAGAGCTACAACAATGGTTACCAGAGGCAGCGAAAAGATCGCTGCATCCAGCAGGTTTCCTGCAATGCAGGCATCGACGATGCGATCCAGCAGCTTGGAGGCGAAGTGCGGCAGAAGCAGCACAGACGCCAGCCAAGCGTGCTTGGAACGCGCGTATGCGCGCACCATGGTACCGAGAAGCCAGAAGACTCCAAGACCAAGTGGCACCGCGAAGGGCGAGCAGAGCAGGAGAAGTCCGATGGTGTTGGCCATGGTTATCTCCTTCAAAGTTCGCCGGGCCTCTCCCCCGCCAGGGAGATTCCCCGGCTGGGTAAGAAAAGCGAGCACCAGGTGCTCGCAGCGGCATTCCTTGATGGAATGTGTTCATCTGTCAGGCTGGTTGATCACCGGCCGTTTCCGAATTGCGGTCCGATTCCTGGTTAGCGTCGGTACCAGAGCGCTTGGCTTTGAGCTTTTCGGCCTGTTTGAAGGCTTGGATCAGCTGCACCAGCGCCGAGGCGTCAACAGTCACCACCTGGCCCGCGAGTGTTTGCGGATCGACTCCTTCAGCGGCGTTGATGATCTCCTCAGGAACCCCGTTGGATTCGAGAGACTTCACCATGTTGCCGATGGAGGCGTAGATCTGAGTCGCTTGCTTGCGCGGAGGAACCCACTCACGGAAGGCAGAGGGTTTGACCTTGGTCTTGCCGCTGGCCTTTGCTTTCGCGAGCAGCTTGGTAAGTTCTTCACCTGCGTTGTCACCGTGTGCTCGAATCACTTCAATTGCGGTGGAGGCTGCAACCTGGTCGTTGTTGACCATCTCCTGAACATCGGTACTCGCCTGAGCAAGCAACAACATTGCTTCCACGTGCTGAGTTGTTCGCTGGATCTGGTCGGCAACCAGGGACACATCCTTCAGCAGCCGGTAGAGTTTGAGGTAACCACGCGCGATACCAACAGGCCGAAGCTTCAGGCCTTCAGCACTTGTCAGCATGCATGCCACGCGGTCTACATCGTTCCCACGGAAAGGCATGCAAGTCAAATGCTTCAGAGGTACACCGCGTGACTTAGCCAGAAGCGCGGCTTTGGTTCTGCAATGACCATCCACGATGTACTTCAAGCCAGTACCCTGGTCGATTCTCACGATCAGAGGAGGCATTGGTGAGCCCGCAGCGTACGCCTTCGCGAGGCGCTCAATATGCTCAATCACCACGGGGTCGTTGTAATCTCGCTCGTTGAATCCAGGTTCCTCGTGAAGGTCCTCGGGGAGAACCTTGTATGAGTCGTCCTTCTTGACGTTCGTCAATTCGGATTCGGCTGCTTGCGCTTTGAAGGACCGAAGGATTTTGGTTTCTTGCGTTGTCATGTTGATCTCCTAAGAAATCCATGAACGCATCCCACCGTGGGATGCGCCCACGGCGGGTTGAAAAAATTAGATTTGCTCTTCAGCGTCGGCAACTGCCTGGCCGATAAAACCTTCCTGAGTGGTTTGACCAAGATGGTCTTTCACAAGGATGGCTTGACCGACACTAAGGTTGACCAACGACACGATGCTCATGAAGTCGAGCCACTGAACGAATTTCGAGCTGGGTTCCTCATCACTGAGAAACTGCTCACCTGTCAACTTCGCAAACAGCTCACCGCTTGTGCGGATGGTGCTGCGTTCAAAAATGACACCATCGACGATGAGTTCCGCATGCTGCGAGGGCATGATGGCCTGGTCAACGTCTGGATGAGACGAAGCGCTGCTCATGGGTTTCCTTTCGGGAATGCGACGAGCACCGCCACCCATGTGGGCAACGAATGCCCGTCTGGGTTGAAAATCAGTTTGGAATCGGATCAGCGGGTATGGGCGGAAACTCCTCGAAGAGGGGTTCGGGGTCCCAGCCGCTTTCAGACTCGACGTAGATCAAGCGTCCACGCTCAGGGTCAGTGCTGACCTGAAAGGACTTGATCTCCTTGGTCAGCTTCATGCGCTCGCAGTAGGAGTGCACGTTGGAAAAATTCCAGTCTCCGGAAAATGCAGTTTGCATTTGATGGCCAGCTAATTGAAGGCCATGTCCCAAAGGGCATGGCCCGATGGGTTGATGAGTCTGGCGGATCGCCAGTTTGGATGCTGTGTATTTTGGCTCTTCAGCTAGAGCTACGACCAATGGCATAGCCACAGGTTGAAATCACTTCCCAAAGGATCCCACAGTTGAGACGCTTTGGGAAGCCCCCTCGCTTGACGCGAAGGAGACCCCAATTCTAATCGTGAGCAGATTGCACACCCCGAGTCGTCCTGCTCTTCAGGACAAATCAAACCCCTTTGGCGGCTGTCGCTTCAACGATTCTTGAGCTGTATCGCTCACCTTGGAAACGCTCTTGAATGCACTTCGGATTGAAGAGGGCAGACCAGAGGTTTCTTCCAGGTGCTTCAGCTCTTCTTCGGTTAGGTTGCCCAAGTGGGCAGCTGCGCGAATCAGTAGCTCGCAAACTGCATTCGCGTTGGCTTTGATGAAGGTGGTACGGATGGGCATAGTGAATCCATGCTAAACCACGGGCACCCCACTGGTGCTACCCGTGGGGTGTTGATGAATCGCCCGTCGCATAAAGCGAGGGCGCTGACAGGCTTAGAGCCCCAAGTCTGCGAACTTCGTGAACTCAATTGAGCGTCCAGAGTAGATTCCCAAACGACCGTAGATGTACAGCTTGTCGGGATCAAGTCCAGCAGCGATCGCTTCTTTGATGCACAACTTGAACACCTCACGGGTCAAGTCTTCTCCAAGGATGAAGATGCCCCTCTTCCGCTTACCTGATGTCAACGCCTTGAGGAAGGTGAATCCATCGAGTCGCGGAAGCGGTCTCTTTTCATACCGATTGAGCACGGAAAGCACGCTTGAAACGCGCGCCTCGGAAGGCGCTGGGTTCATGCCGGCACTCCCACTTCAAAACCGAAGAGATCTTGCTGAGGCATCGGGGCTGCGCGCTTGCAGAGTTCCTTGACGGCGTGAACAGACAGAAGCACGTTCGCGAGGAGTTTCCCCACCGCACGGAACGGTCCGTAGCAAACACTTTGGCCAAGAAGTTCATGACCTAACGTGACACCCAGGCCTTCAACAAGACTCTCAGGCACCCCCTTGATCCTCGCATGCTCTACAACAGTGAACTGCCGAAGAAGATCTGGGTTGGAGGGATGTGCCAGTTTGGGATCAGTGCTCCGGCGCTTCGAAAAGCCCTTGGTGATGACCGGGCACGACGTACTGTCTGCAGAAACAATCTGCATCTTGAAGTTGGTGCCCTTTCTACCCAGGCGACCTTTCTCCGCGTCCATCTCTTGCTTGCGCTTGAGATATGCCATTTCATCCCAGCTCGGATCATCTTCTGGCACGGGGTCCAGAACTTCGGCCAGCGTGCGTGCCAACGGAGCGGGCCTGGATATCTGACTCAGATCCAGGTCCAAACCCTCAGTCACGGCAACCACTCCCAGACGAGTTCTGGCCTCCAGTTCGTTCCACTCACCTGCATGCAGGATTGTTTCGTGAACGGTGTAGCCAAAATCGCGCAGGGTGTTTCTGAGGATGCACATTGAAGCGGAATTTCTCCAGGGCTTCACGTTTTCCAGCAGGATGGCCACAGGTTGGACCTTGGCGATGATCGCAAGGAACGGGACGATGAGATGACCCACCTCGGGGTGTGACTCCGCATGTCCAGCACCATTCCGGGCTCGCCCAGAAAGGCTCGCTCCGCTGCACGGAATTCCCGCCTCCAGAATCTCAACCTTTGGCAGACTATTCGTCGCTTCAGGGTCAAAAGCCAGGTCCTGCATTGGGGCCGTGAGTGGGATTGTTTTCAAATCCCAAGCATCGTTGTGCTCGTATGCATGCTCTAGCAGCTCTGGGCGGATTTCGTTCGCGAACGCAAGACGTGCCTTGAGCCCCGCGTCGCTCATCCCTGTGTGCAGGGCATGAGTCAGCACCCCACCACCATGGGCGATAGAGCCAATTGCGATGGGCTCACCAGAATCGAGCTTGGCTTTCAGGCGCGCAATGCGCTCCTTCTTAGCAAGTTCGACAGCCATCGGCTGCAGCGTGATCCCGGTATCGTCAATCGTTATTCGGAGCGAGTTGAATCCTTCGAACACTGACAGGGCCTCGCTCGAATTGATGTCGATGATCGGAATCACTTTGTCGCCCTGAACTTTCCGCGAGACGATTCGATCGCCAAACTGATTCAGTTCCAGAATCAATGCATGATTCGCCGTGTCCTTGCGGATGCTGAATCGCATACCTGGCAAGAACCCAGCAATCTTCGCTTTCATTCCTTGGAGCCAGAGGCGGGGACTGCCACGGTGTTCGCCGAGTTTGATTGCTTCATAAGCCTTCATGTTTTCTCCAGAAAAACACGAAGCCGCACCCGTACGGGGATTGGCCCCGTATGGGTTGATGAATCCGCTTACGCGGTGGTGTTCGGCATGTGCCGATTTGTGGTTGCGCTGATTTTTTCAACACCTCAGCTGGGTGTATCAAGGGGAGCCTTACGACTACCGCAGGAATTTTTGGAGAGAGCTTGAAAAGCCCTGTCCAAAAACACCTGATCATTAGGCTGGACGGCCATCCACCGAATGGTGGACGGCCTGCAGCACTAATTGACCTCGTTCGGTCCGTGCACACTCAGGAAATCCCGTGAAGGTTGTCCTGTGTCTGCGCGGCTGAAGTCCCGTGCAGCCTTGAGAGCTTCACGGATCGTCTTGTCTTGAAAAGCTCTTCGCCCTTCAAGTAGCAATGGACCGCTGGACGCTATGGTCCTGTCCAGAAATGGAACCGAAATTTCTTCTGCCTCGGCAATCGCTTTCCGAACGCGGGCAATCCACTTTCCTGGATCGAACGCGCTATTCGTGCGGTGTGTTTTCCAGGCTGCGGATCCATTCCGGAAGTAGTAGCTTGTAGCCACTGCGTACGCTGTGAGCGTGGCCTCGGGAGCGAAGTATTCCATTTCCCATCGGCGTGTCGTTCCACGGCTGTTGCCTACCAGGACCATCAGACCAAAATGGTCAACTGAATCGTCGATGCAAGCAGCTGGCACCTGGACCACACGGATATCGTGATAGATGGTTGTACTCATCGGAGAACCGCTTCACTCGAACATATCTGCAGTTTCCTGCAGCTGGCTGTGGGCTTTGGTTTCATCGGAGCTGCTGGTAGATGAACGCTGCACACGGACACTTACGCGATCGCAAGCGACCTCGACAAAAGCCAGAGCTTCTGCGGACGAGAGGGGAATCTCAACGGTTATGCCCGAGGTGCTTTCCGTGATGACCGATTGGCTGTGATCCCACGTATGTTGGTCATACACCCGCACAGCGTTCATCGAACCCGGTGGAAACTTCGCGACAGCCAGCACTCTCGTACTGAGTTTGGAAGCGTCCTGCTCTGGAATTGAGTCTACAAAACGGAGGTACCGCTCTGCACTCATCTTCTGGCCACGTACCAGACGAACACCAATCTCCGCCTCGTACAGCGCGCCCTTCTTGAACGCTTCGTAAAGCACTGTGTTGACGCGAGTGAGAGAGGAGTCGATACAAGTCCATGTCTCAGATCCATCGTCCCCGCGCTCGCAAGCGAGGGTGACGAAGGCCCGATCAAGATTGCGGTAGTGCCAAGCAATCCACCGATCTTCTGGTGGCTTGCTGGAGGCAAAGGATGAGAATGACACCTTAAGGTGCCCGGTCTCATTGATCATGTGTTGCTCCTAGAAGGGGTCTCCTCGTTTTCAGTGCAATAAGTGACGGTACGCAAAGCTAGCACTGGCGCGGGGGTGGTCTGGGTAGACCGTTGATTTCATTGACTTTCCTGTTCGCTTTGTAAACGGGTATGGTGGCCTCCCACTTTTGAGGTTCACGATGCAGGGTTGGCACACAACGTTTTTGGGGATGCGTGGGCTCCCCCGCGATATCAGCGACTTCGAGATGAAGGCATTTTTCACCTTCGATGGTGCCGAGCGCGACGCAATCAATGCACGCCGAGGTGATTCCCACAAGCTTGGTCTGGCGCTCCATATTGGTTTCCTGCGCATGAGTGGGCGTTTGCTCGGTGCCTTTCGGGTAATTCCAGTAGCCTTGTGGCGCCACCTTGGCAACGAGCTTGGCATTGCAGCACCAGAAGTCGCCTCGCTGAGAGCCATGTATGAACGCGGGCGCACGCTATTCGATCACCAACAAGTAGCCTGCACGGTCCTTGGATTCCAGTGGATGAGCGAGCACCAGCGCCGCTCACTGGTACGTGAACTGCGCGACGAAGTGGCGCGCTGCGCCGACCGCGATCAGCTACTCGTGCGGGCGCGTCAATGGCTGTACAAGAACAAGCTGGTGATCGTGCACGAGCGGGCAATTCGGACACTGATTGCGGCGGCACTTGCCCAGCTTGAAGTTGAAACAGGCACCGCCATCGCCGCCAGCGTTGATCCAGCAACACTTGATCGCTGGCGAGCCTCAGTTTCAGAGCTGCGCCCAGATGGACAAACCCAGCAGAGTTGGCTATGGGCTGCACCGGCGAAACACTCAACCCGCCAAATCAGCGAGGTACTGGAGCGCATCGACCTGCTTTACACGCTGGACGTTCATAAGCACCTGGCAGACATCCCCGATCTCATCTTGCGCCGCTACGCGCGCCGACTTGTCTCCAGGCCGCCCTCAGCCGGAGCCAAGATCAAAGAGCCAGCGCGCACCGTGGAGGTCGCATGCTTTCTTCGGTATTGCCTGTTCACCACCACAGACCAGTTGATCCTTATGGTGCAGCGCCGGATCGCCGATCTGTGGCGTCAGGCTGCCGCCGATGTCCCCGCTACCGTCAATTGGGCCGCAATGTACAAAACGCTGCTCGGCGAACTTGTTGCCTTGAGCGCGCAAGGTGCGGTGCCAGATGCTGAGTTGCGTGCCCGTCTTGAAGCCTTGATCACCGAAACCCAGAAACGCAAACCACCGAGCAGGGCCTCCCTGGTCCGCGAGGGATTGATTGATGGAATTCGCCCCGTGCGGTCGTTGCTCGTCGCCATTGCAAAGCTGCCCTGGCAGGCCACCGGCGAGCATCCTGCCATCGAGTACCTTGCCAAGCTGCAAGCTTTATATCTCAAAGGATCCAGAAAGCTGCCAGTTGAAGTGGTGGCACCAAGTCTGGGAATGATCTGGCAGGTTTCGATCTCCAGCCCAGACCGGGAACGGGCGTTTCAGGCGTTGGAGGTGGCCACCCTGTTTGCCCTGCGCCGCGCGGTGCGCAATGGCTCGGTCTGGATTGAGCACAGCCTGAGCTTTCGGGGTCGTGCGCGCTTGTTCTTCACGGACGAGCGTTGGCAGGCAGAGTCCAAGAAACACTATGCCCGTCTATCGTTACCCAGCAAGGCTGCCACTTTCTTGAAGCCTTTGCTGGCCAGAGTAACTGCCGGTGTCGATGCGGTGGCCGCTGCAGCCCGCAGTGGCGTACTGCGCGTGGATGATGAACTCCATTTGTCGCCATTGCCCGCAGAGGACGAAGACCCAGAAGTGACCAAGCTGCGCGCGGCTTTGGATCACCGCATCGGTGAGGTTCAATTGCCGGAAGTGATTCTGGCCGTTGACGCCCAGGTGCGCTTTAGCTGGATCATGCTCGGACGTGAGCCGCGCTCTACCGACGAGCTGCTGATGGTCTATGCCGGCATCATGGCCCACGGCACCAGTCTGACTGCGGTCGAATGCGCGCGCATGATTCCGCAATTGTCTGCCACCAGCATTCGCCAGGCCATGCGCTGGGCGCGGGACGAACGGCGTCTGAGCCAGGCCTGCCAGGCTGTGCTGGAATTCATGCAGCGACACCCGATTGCCGCCACCTGGGGGCGGTCCGATTTGGCATCTTCTGACATGATGAGCATGGAGACCACCAAACGGGTGTGGCAAGCCCGGCTTGATCCTCGGCGCAACACACCTTCCATTGGAATCTACTCCCATGTAAAAGACCGGTGGGGCATCTTCCATGCGCAGCCCTTTGTGCTCAATGAGCGCCAGGCGGGCGTGGCCATTGAAGGTGTCATCCGCCAAGAAAAGCTGGAGACCAGCCAGCTTGCTGTGGATACCCATGGCTACACCGACTTTGCCATGTCACATGCCCGTTTGCTTGGTTTTGATCTTTGCCCGCGGTTGAAGGAACTCAAACAGCGCCACCTCTTTGTGCCACGCGGCACCAAAGTGCCCGCAGAAATCGCTGCGGTGTGCGAAGCCAATGTCGACGTCGCTTTGATCGAAAAGCATTGGGATAGTCTGGTGCACCTGGCAGCCTCGGTCATGAGCGGACATGCCAGTGCGGTGGCAGCTCTTGCGCGGTTCGGTTCTGCCGCCCAGGGCGATCCAATCTATGAGGCTGGCGTGCAATTGGGGCGGTTGCTGCGTACGGCGTTTTTGGCTGACTACTTTGTCAAGGACGCTTTCAGGAACGAGTTGCGCCGGGTGCTCAATCGGGGCGAGGCTGTTAACGCCCTCAAGCGCGCCATTTATACCGGCCGGATCAGCCCGGCGCAGGCCAAACGTGTCGATGAAATGCAGGCTGTGGCCGATGCGTTGAGCCTGATGGCCAACATCGTGATGGCGTGGAATACCTCACAGATGCAGGCGGTCCTGGATCGCTGGTCGAACCGCCGCCAGGTCATTCCACCGGAACTGATCGGGAAGATTGCGCCCACCAGGCTGGAGAGCATCAACTTGCGGGGTGTGTTTCGCTTCCCGGTTGACCGCTATGCTGACCAAATCCTGCCTTCGCGGCCAAATGCATCGATAACTGGCACCAATGGATGAAACCGACCACGGTTTGACGCCACGAATCGCAGATTTGAAAGTGAACAGGAAAGTCAATGAAATCAACGATCTACCAACACCACCTCCGCGCCAGTGCTAGCTTTTCGTACCGTCACTTATTGCACTGAAAACGAGGAGACCCCATGGTCGGCACGCATGCGGGCGACATGATCGGCGAGATCGCCCTGGCCATCGAGATGGGTGCGGACGCTGTCGACATCGGCAAGACCATCCACCCGCATCCGACGCTGGGCGAGAGCATCGGCATGGCGGCGGAAGTGGCGCATGGCAGCTGCACGGATGTGCCGCCTGCGCGCAAGTAAGTCCGCAGCCAAGCTACCCTGACAAGGCCCGAACTGGCGACGGTTCGGGCCTTGTGCTTTGCGTACCCAAACAATCGCCGCAGAATACTGTGCATTTGTACAGTATTCATGTCAGCCACTTCCAAGCCCAAGCTCTACAACCCACGCCACCCCGAACGCACGCTGCTCTACCAAATGGTAGCCGAGCACTACGAGACCTGGCTAGAGTTGGCCAGCGCGGGTCAGTTCGACGGCCAGGGCGACCACCACACCCCCAAGCCCTTCGTGCGCAAAGCGTTTGCCAAGTATCTTGAGTGCGGCATCTTTGCCCATGGCTTTGCCCGCGCTCGCTGCGGCGACTGTGGGCACGACTACTTTGTAGCCTTCTCCTGCAAAGGCCGGGGAGTCTGCCCCTCGTGCACCACGCGGCGGATGGTGGAGACGGCGGCACACCTGAGCGACCACGTTTTCCCCCGCCTGCCGGTGCGCCAGTGGGTGCTCTCCGTGCCCAAGAGGTTGCGGTACTTCATGCAACGCGACGGAGCGGTGCTGAGCATGGTGCTGCGCATCTTTCTGCGGGTGATCGCACAAACTCTGCAGACCCACAGCCCCGGTGCGGCCCATATGGACAAGGCAGGCCTGCACATCGGTGCCATCGCCTTCATTCACCGATTCGGCTCCAGCCTCAATGAACACGTCCACTTCCACGTTTGTGTGGTGGACGGGGTGTTTGAGGAAGTGGAGGGCGAGGGCGATGCTGATGCGACCCCTCGAATCTCATCGCCGGGTGTCATCTTTCACGCGGCCACCGGCATCGATGCGGCTACCGTGGCCCCAGTGCAGACCACACTGCAAAAACGCATCCTGCGCGCCTTCGTTGCTCGGGGCCTGCTGGAGAACTGTGACGCCAAAGACATGCTGGGCTACAAACACAGCGGCTTCTCGGTGGACGCCGGTGTCTGCATCGAAGCCCACGACCGCGCTGCGCTGGAGCGGCTGCTGCGCTATTGCGCGCGTCCACCGTTTTCCATGGAGCGCCTACGCAAAGAGGGAAGCAAACTGGTGTACCGCTGTGCCAAACAGCGCAGCGAGCCCACCAGTGACAAGCGTGGTGCCAAGGCAGATGAGCTGCACCTCACACCGCTGGAACTGATCGACCGCATCGCCGCGCTGGTGCCACCGCCACGCACCCACCGGCACCGCTACTTTGGTGTGCTGGCACCAAACTCGCCGCTGAGAGCGGCGGTAACGGCGCTGGCTCAGCCTGCTGCGTCGCAACCAGCCACGGTGGAGACTGCACAACCTGGCGCGGGCGTACCTGGGGTGGCGGCGCCGGGCAACGCGGCCACACCCACACCCGAACCTGAAGCACGCCCGAAGCGAGCGGCGCATTACTTGTGGGCGGTGCTGATTGCCCGCATCTACGAGGCATTTCCGCTGCTGTGCCCCATGTGCGGTGGGCAGATGCGCATCATTGCCTTCATCACCCACAGCGCCGAAATCCGCCACATCCTGAACCACATCGGGGTGGAGTCTGCCCCCCCGCACATCACCCCGGCACGCGGGCCACCGCTGTGGGAGGGCTGCGACGCGCCGGTGGATGATGGTGCGCAAGGCGAGCCGGATTGGGATCTGGCAGCTCAACCCGACGAGGTAGACCAGCGCGTCAATTGGTGACCCAGTGAAGCGGCGGTATCCATCGCTGCGGGGAAGCAGCTGCGCGCGCGCCAGGCCCAAATGCATACTGCCTCCCAAGCTCTTGCCATTGAGCGGCAAGCGAGCGCTCAACCTTCCTTGGCCGAACGTGTTTCGAGGCCCAAAACTCGTGCCATACTTGGCCTCATGCGGTTGAATTTCCTATCCGTTGCGCGATTTTGACGCCCAGGGCGTCAAGCTGATCTGGATTGAGCACCCGCCCGGGACGGCGGAATGGGACGGCGTGCGAGACCGCCTGGGGCGGGCTGCGGCGAGCTGAACCAGCCTTGCGCGTTTCACAGCGCCTCACTTCTTCAATGGTCGCGGAATGGAGCGTCCCTTGTCCTTCTCGGCCACGATGAACTCCACAAAGCGCAGATTCTCCGTGGTACTCGGGTTCCAGTGCGAATGGATGGTTCCGGTCGGAACGAACAGGCTCTCCCCGGCGCGCAGCGTGACGGGCGGCTTGCCGTCCTCCTGAAAGATCCCCGTGCCGGACAGGATATGGAAGGTGATCGCCGCCGGGTGAAAGTGCCGGGGGTTGATCCCGCCGGGTGCATATTCCGCCTCGAAGACCATCACTTCCTGGTTGGCCGTATTGGGCAAGACGCGCCTGAGCAGGGGCTCGTGGGGTATGGCGCCCTGCTTCACCTGGGCGGACGGCATCTCTTGTGCCGGCGCCGGTTGCAGCATGGCGCCGAGAACCATGGCCAGTAACGCAAGTGGCTTCTTCATTTGAATCTCCTGGTTGAATCTTTGTTGGATGACAGCCTGGACGGTAGCATCGTGGGTATCTGTTGTGTATCGTTTTTTATCCATCGGATATAACTGTACGGTTTCAACAAGGAGTGCGCATGAAGTCTGTCGATGCCATCGTCCGGCGGGTCACGCTGCGGGAACTCCGGCTGCTGGCCGCCATTGCCCATTCCGGCAGCATCCTGAAGGCGGCGCAGGAGGTGGGCCTGAGCCAGCCCGCGCTATCGAAAGCCCTGGCCGACCTTGAAGAGACGCTGGGCGTGCGTTTGTTCGACCGCACCAACCGTGGCGTCGAGCCAACGCCGCACGGCAGCGTCTTCATCCGCCGGGCGCTTGCGGTGTTTGACGAGATGCGCCGCGGGGTTGAAGAACTCAAGGTCCTCACGGATTCAACTGGTGGCGAGATTCGCATGGGGGGCACGCCCACGATGTGCGGCGGATTTTTGTCGCATGCGGTCGCCAGCATGGGAAGCGAGCGACCGGGCATCCGCTACAAGCTGCTTGAACTGGAGTCCGAGAGGCTGGCCATGGAGGTCAGGAACCGTTTGATTGATATCGGCATTGGCCGCGAGCCGCCGGTTCGCCCGGATGGTGAGTTGTCCTTTGAACGGCTGTTTGACGACCCGCTGTATGTGGTCGCGGGGGCCGACCATCCGCTGGCCCGGCGACGCCGCATCACACTGGCCGATCTGGCGGACCAGCGCTGGGTGCTGCCGATGCCGCAGACGCCTGTCAGCGGACAGCTACGCGCTGCTTTCGAGCGTCAGGGGGCAGCGATGCCGGAGTCCATTGTCACCAGCATGTCCGTGCTGGTTCGCCATGAATTGCTTTCGACGAACCGCTTCCTTACGGTACTCTACGGGTCGATGCTGCAGTTCGGCAACATGCCTTCCAGTCTGCGCATCCTGCCTGTGGAACTGTCTGCGAGACTGTCGATTGGCGTTTACAAACTGGAGGGGCGAACGCTCTCACCCGCTACAGAATTGTTCATTGAAAGCATGAAAACCTTTGCCGCGCGCATGCGTACGGTCAGCGTCGACATGCTCCAGCGTGCGCTGCGGGAGCGCTAGACGGTGCGTGCGGCAGGGCGCGCTTTTCGTATTTTTGATCCAGTTTATCCATGAGCAAACTCTCCCACACCCGCGACAAGATCTACAGGACGGTGGCCCGCCAGATGCATGGCATCGTGCCCTGCTGGGTTTGCGGTGAACATGTGCTGCCCGAGGCTGCGACGCTGGAACATATCCAGCCTTTAAGCGAAGGCGGCAACAGCCACGCTGAAAACCTGGCCATCAGCCATGAAGCCTGCAACAACCAGCGCCACGCCAAGGGGCAGGTCACCCTCTCCGGGGCCATGGATGGCCGGGTGCAGCGGCGTACGGTAAAAACGTAAACGCCGCCGGCCGCGGCATCACGCGATCAGGCTTGCGCCTTGAGCGGCAGGGCCTGGACGGGCAGCTTCATGCCGACGCCCAGGCGATTCCATGCATTCATCTGCGCGATGGCAAATGTCAGCTCGGCCACTTCGCGCTCGCTGAAATGGGCGGCCAGCGGCTCGTAGTCGGCATCAGGCGCCTGGGTCTGGGTCAGCAAGGTCAGGCTTTCCGCCCAGTTGAGTGCGGCGCGCTCGCGTGCGGTGAAAAAAGCCACTTCGCGCCAGGTGAGCAGGCTGTTGATGCGCTGAAAGGTTTCCCCGTCCGCGAGCAGGTCGCGCGCATGCAGGTCCAGGCAATAGGCGCAGCCGTTGACTTGCGAAACGCGCAGGTAAACCAGGTCCAGCAGGGGTTTGCCCAATGTGGATTTGCCCACGGCGGTGGTCACGGCGACCATGGCGCGTAGGGCTTCAGGAGCCAGCTCTCGGTGGGGCAGGCGTGCAGTCGTGTTCATGAAAACTCCTTGTAGATGAAGATTCAGGAATTTGAACCTTCACCTGCAAGACGCGACGCTCAGGTCATTTGTGACAGGACTCGTGCCAGCTTGTGTGGATTGCGTTGTGTGCGGATCTCGGTGACCAGGCCGTTCTCGAAATAAATCGCCTGTACTGATTCCAGCTGCCCATTCACAAAACGCAACAGGCCGGGCGTGCCGTTGATACCGGCAATCTCGATCCGTATGGCATCGCCGTGGCGGCGTGCCACGGCGTAGTAAAGCTGCGCCAGCCGCTGGGCACCGCGCACTATCTTGCCAAAGGACGGCACCACGCCGCCGCCATCGCTGATCAGGGCCGCGTCGTCGCTGAACAAGGCTTTCAGCGCAGCCATGTCGCCGCCCCGTGCCGCCGCGGCAAAACGCTCGAGCAATTGCAGGTGTTCCTCGCGGCTGACGCTGAAACGGGTTTTCTCGGCGCGAACCTGGCTTTTGGCGCGGCTCACCAGCTGGCGGCAGGCAGCCTGGGTTTTTCCCAGTGTTTGTGCGATGTCGGGGTAATCGGCATCAAACACTTCCCGCAATAAAAATGCGGCGCGTTCGTCCGGCGTCAGTTTTTCCAGCACCGCGAGAAAGGCCAGGGAGATGTCGCCAGCCAGTTCCAGCAGGTGCTCGGGCGAATCCGGGCCATCGGTGAGCAGGGGCTCAGGCAGCCAGAAGCCGGTGTAATGCGCGCGTTCGGTCTTGGCTGCGCCCGACCCGGCTGGCGCAGGCTATCGCCGAGTTCGGCCGGATCGACAAGACTCTGCACACGCTAACCTACATCGATGACGAAGCGAAGCGCCGTGACACGCTAACCCAGCTCAACCGTGGCGAAGGGCGGCATAGCGTTGCCCGCGCTGTTTTCCATGGCAAGCGAGGCGAGCTGCGGCAGCACTACCGTGAAGGGCAGGAAGACCAACTCGGCGCGCTTGGTTTGGTACTCAACATGATCGTGCTATGGAACACAAGCTACATGGAGGCCGCATTGAACCAGCTGCGCGCGGATGGCTTCGAGGTCCGCGATGAGGATGTGGCGAGGCTCTCGCCGCTATTGCATGAGCACATCAACATGCTAGGCCGGTATTCGTTCTCGGTACCGGACGCGGTGGCCAAGGGCGAGTTACGGCCATTGCGCAATCCGGCGAGCGACGAGTAGGCCGCGAACCCGGCCTTAACCCGGCCTTAACCCGGTTTTACGTTCCACTGCACCTCAAACCCCAAACCGACCACGGTTTGACGCCACGAATCGCAGATTTGAAAGTGAACAGGAAAGTCAATGAAATCAACGATCTACCAACACCACCTCCGCGCCAGTGCTAGCTTTTCGTACCGTCACTTATTGCACTGAAAACGAGGAGACCCCTCGTACTGCGCGAGCGCGCCGAACACCTGGAACAGAAACTCGCCCGAGGGCGTCGTGGTATCCAGGTTCTCCGTCAGCGAGCGGAACGCCACCTGCTTTTTCTTGAGCGAGGTCACGATGGCGAGCAAGTGCGACAACGAACGGCCGAGCCGGTCGAGCTTCCACACGACCAACACGTCGCCAGGGCGAACGAATTCGAGCGCCCGCGCCAGGCCCGCGCGGTCGTCCTTCGCGCCGGAAGCATGATCCTCGAACAGATGCCGCGCATCGACGCCGACGGCGAGCAGCGCATCGCGCTGCAAGTTCGTGCTCTGGCGGTCGGAGTCCGACGACACGCGCATGTAACCTACCAACATAAGCGGAAAACCATTAAGACGAGGTTTCCGTATGGTAGCGTCTGGCGACAGAGTTTTCCGCACAATTTTGCGGCCACTCGGAGGTTGGTGCAGAGGACCGTTGAAGGCCTGTCGAAAAACAAATGTTTTCCGACAGGCCTTGGCCTAGCGCACGCCCGCCTTGCAGCGTTCTGTGAATAGCGCTTAGTAATGACGGCGTATATACTTTGTTAGTATCAAGTGGCAGGAGGCCCCGATCATGTCAAAACAAGCCGTTTTCACGATGAAGCTGGAGCCTGAGTTGCGCGCCGAGTTTATGGCCGAAGCCGAGGCGGCCCATCGCCCGGCGTCGCAAGTGCTGCGCGAGCTGATGCGCGAGTTCGTTCAGCGCCAGCGCGAGTCGCGCGAGTACGACGAGTTCCTGCGCCGCAAGGTCGAAGCCGGCCGGGCTTCGATGCGCGCTGGATTGGGGCGGTCGAACGATGAAGTTGAGGCCGAATTCGCCGCACGGCGTGCCAGTGTGGCGAGCCAGGCGTGAGGGTTGTTTGGACGCCCGAAGCGCAGCAAGACCGTGCCGATGTGTGGGACTACATCGCAGCCGACAATCCGCGCGCGGCGGCCCGGATGGATGAGATTTTCAGCGACGCGGCCGCCCGCTTGATCCAGCACCCCATGCTGGGCAAGCCGGGAAAGATTCCCGGGACCCGCGAGTTGATCCCGCACGAAAGCTATCGCCTGGTGTATCAGATCGACGGCGAAACGGTGTGGATACTGACGCTGGTTCATACTGCCCGCCTGTGGCCGCCTGTGCGCGATTAAGAGATGATCATGGCAACAATGAAACGGCGCGTTGACAGACTGCTTTCGAGCCAGACCGCGGTCGGCGGCAGGCGGCCAGTTGCGGACGGTCAAGCATCTTCCCGGTAGCGGACGTTCAATAGTGTCTCTGACCTGCTTCGCTCCCTCTATGAAGGGAGGTCGCTGGCCCATCCGCGCACTCACAGCCTGCCAGTAGGCGCAAATTGGCAGCGCTCCGTCCGGCAGCGCACAGACTGCGGCCGTACGTCCGCGTAGGTTCGCTTCAGCAGTTTCGATTCGAAAGTTCAATGTGATTGCTGCGGGCGGTCGTCGCAGTTGCGCGGAGGCGATGATGCACAATCACGGGATCGGCAGATAGGTTCTTCGAAGCTGCAAGAGTTAAAACATTCACACATGAAAGATTGAAATGGATACACGATTATTTGCTTTCGTCGGCGCAGACATTGGCCCTTGGCGGATTGTCAGGGCCGAAACGAGAGTTGGCGAGCCCCTGCCTGAAGCCAAAAGGCTCAACGTCGTATCCGCTTCAGAGTTGCAGTCTGAAACCAATGCACCCTGGATACTTCGTGGAATAACCAGCAATGAACGATATGTCATGCGCGCAGAGAAGAATGAAATTGTAGCGAAGCAGCAAGGTCTGGCGCGCCCAGAAGCAACGTGCGGTGCGCTAATACCGATCCGGAAGAACGCAGCTTGGTGGGAGCTCACGCAAGACGAACGCCGGAGCGTTTTCGAACAGTCGAAGCACGTCCAAATCGGGCTTCAGTATTTGCCTGCAGTAGCGCGCAAGCTCCACCACTGCCGCGACCTCTCAGAGAATGAACCGTTCGATTTTCTGAATTGGTTCGAATACGCGCCAATTCATGAGGTTGAGTTCAACAGGCTGCTTTCCGAACTGCGTGCGTCAGAGGAATGGAAATACGTCGACCGAGAAGTCGATATTCGTCTTACGCAAGCACAGGTCTAACCCGCCGATGAACACGGACCCCCAACAGCGGCGCGTTGCGCCGCCGTTTCGGGCCGGTTATCGGCAACGTAGAACTCTCGGATACAGTTGTTCTGTAATAACTTCTCAAGCCAAATTGATTTTTGGAGTGGATATGGAAATGGAATCAAGAATATTTTCGGTAACAGAATATATTCGTCCGTCTGACGGCGAACCAATTCGTTCAGTGGTTCTGGAAACCAAGGACTCAGCAGTTGTTGTTTGGCATGCCCATCCTGGGCAAGAAATAACCGCTCATGTTCACCCGGACGGCCAAGATACTTGGACGGTTATCTCTGGAGAGGCTGAGTATTACCAAGGAGGCGGCAAAGTCGCTCATCTAAAGGCTGGAGATATTGCCATAGCAAAACCTGGCCAAGTGCATGGCGCTCTAAATACTAGTCCAGTGCCGTTTGTATTTGTCTCAGTGGTTGCATCTGGCAACGCGGGTTTTGCGTTGGCTGAAAAATAGTCTTTCTCAAATGTGTGCCCCAGAGAGTTCTAACCCATCCATCAACACGGACGCTGCGCGATGAAGCCGCGCCGCGCCGGCTAACTCCACGTTGAGCGTCAGCTTTCCATATGTCTGGGGGTCTGCAACGGGTCGGGTGCCGTCGCGTGCGCAGTGTCAAAGCTGACATGACTAATACATGAGATGGGCTGATGCTCGCCGTCCGGTCAGGCAGCTGCCCCCCTGCAGGACTCACAGCAGTTGTATGCCACCCGTCATCCGAGACGTCAGTCGGCCTCATCCAGACCGGAACAATCTGGACGTGACGTCCGGCTGGCATTGCCGTGATCGAAATGGCGGCTAGTGACACGACTGTTGGGTCTACCCCATCGACCGGGCGCGGGACAAGCCACGTTGATCGGCTGACGGAATTTTCGGCGGTTCCGGCTTAGAACCCCTTTTTCGGGGACGCGAGTTTTGTTCCGCGCGGTCATAAGCGCATATGACGCCACATTAGGCCGACCCCATACCGCTACCACGGCTGAAACCATCAAAAATTACCCTCACATTGGATAATCTGCCATTACCCAATGTTAGTTCTGCCAGAAATCTCAATTTCTTGACCTCTAAAATAGTACGTAATATCATGGTACATACTACGGTACGGAATAAAGAGGTAAGCCATGGCCCGAGCCGGAATCTACAAATCCGAAGTGCTGCGTGCACGCGATAAATTGCTGGCCATCGGGCGCCATCCGTCCATCGATGCGGTGCGCGAAGAGCTGGGAACCGGCTCCAAGAGCACGATTCACCGGTACCTGAAGGAGATTGAGGAAGAGGAAGGTGGGGCCACCGGCAGCCGGGTGGCCGTCAGTGAGGCGATCCAGGATCTGGTGGGCCGCCTGGCCGCCCGCGTCAACGAGGAGGCCGAGGAGCGGGTCACTGCGGCGCAGGGCAGGCACGCCGAGCAGCTCGCCCATCACCAGCAAGCCGCCGCGGTCCTGAAAACCGAGGCGCAGTCCACGCGTCAGCAACTGGAGCAAACCCAGCGGGCCTTGGCCGAGGAAAAGACCGGCCACGGCAAAACCAATGAAACGCTGCGCAGCAAGACCCTGGAAAACACGCAGCTCGCCCAGCAGGTGGTTGACCTGCAGGAGCGCATCGCGGCCGAAGAACGCCATCGCCAATCGCTGGAAGAAAAGCACCAGCATGCGCGCCAGGCGCTGGAGCATTTCCGGCAATCCACCAAGGAGCAGCGCGACCAGGACCAGCGCAAGCAGGAGCAGCAGGTGCAGTTCCTGCAGGCTGAGTTGCGCAGCGTGAACGAGACCTTGGCAACCAAACAGCAAGAAGCCGTGCACGCCCTGCAGGAAAACGCACGCCTGCTGGGCGATTTGTCGCGCGCCCAGGGCGATCTGCACCAGGCCCAGGAAGAGTTGCGGGGCCTGCGGCCGCTCAAGGACGAACTGGGGTTTGCGCAGCGGCGCACCGAGGAGTTGGGCCGGCGCCTGGTGGAACAAGATGCTGCTGTCCTGCAGCTCAGCACCACGAACGAGAAATCGCAAGCCAAGCTCGATGGACTGCTCGCGGCGAATCAGCAGCTGGAACTGACGGTGGCGGCGGCCAGGTCATCCGTCACGGCGCAAGAGCACGTCGTCGCCAGCATGTTGGAGCGATTCAGTGCTACGGCTCCTGGTCCTGATTCGGCCGTGAAAAACCCGGACGAAGGGGCCAGTCGCTCAGCCAAGAGGGAATCAAAAAAACCAACCGGGACGGGGACTTAAGCCTGTTTCTGCGGGTTTATACATGAGTCCCTGTCGCCCTCCAACGCATCCCCGATGCCTTGGCGCGGTTGCCCAAAATGCATTGACGTTGCGGGCAGTCCTCAGGCTACGGTCGTTTCTGGATTTTCTCGAAAAGCGGCGGAAAGTCGGTCAAAAATCAATGACTTAGCTCGCGCCTAGTAGATGCTGCATTTCTTTTTTTCTCAAAATGCGGCGGAAATTCCCTGGGACGCCGCGAACTCAATTCGATATGGTCCTCACTGGATCCACTGCGGCCTGTGCTAGTTTGACTGACTCCGTCGCCGTGGACCAGCTACTCGGTCGGTCGACGGTAACCTACCATCCTGGAGCCAAACGGAAGAATCACACGATGCCGAAGGTCAAGCCCGTCACCGCCATGAAGCAGCGCCTCCAGGAAGCGCTCAGTTATCTTGCTGAGCAGGAAGAGGTAATCGAACTGGTTCGGCAGACGATCGAAATGTACGACCTGAAGCCAATGGATGTGTTCTCGGAGGATGAACTCGGGGCGGCACTTGCGCCGGACCCGGTGGACGAGTCAATACCGTACTGCGACCGAGCCGGCAACACCTGGGCCGGCAAGGGGAGGCGGCCGACTTGGCTCGTCGAGGCGATCGAGGCCGGCGCCGCACTCGAAGACTTTAGGAATCCCGCGTACGGCGGCTGAGCCTGACGTCAGGTCCGGCCGAGGGAATTTTGTCGACGATTCTCTAAAAACCGAGATGACCCCTAACCAATGCAGAAGCCTCTTCGCCAGATGTCAAAGTGGTTTTAGTCATCCAGAGGCCACTACCCGCCAACTTGGAGCGCGATGCGAAAACTCTGGGGGTTACCTGGATGGTGTTGCCGCCTGAAGCCGTTTCTTTATCTTCACCGTCTCAGCCGACATCCGCTGCTTAAAGTACCGCACACCATCCTCACTGTGAGTGCATTCCGAACCCCCATAGTCTTCGAAACCAAGCTTCTTATAAAGGCGTCGTGCAGATGTACTGGCGTCACCCTCAGGATGGTACGTGTCAATGAGGCAAGTGTCGGCCTCAACTGGCATATGGAGACAGCACGTGCGAATCAGACACTGGCCTATGTGCTTCCCCCGATGCCCCGGATGAACCAATAACCCAGAAATCGCCCAGTCAGGTTGATAGATGCCGGGGCGCAGTATTGATGTCACCACCGCAATGAGGCGACCAGACTCGAACGAGCCAAACGTGGCATATCCATGGTTTTCAAGGTCTCTTGCAACGAGATCTCGGCGGCTGTGTTCCCTACGCTCCACAGCAGGGCCCAGCAAAGGATGGTCGCCTTGATGGTGTCTGAAATCAACTATTTCCGCGATGTCTCTGCTATCCAGCAAGCGAATTTCCAAGGATGAGCAAAAGTCATCAACCACGGGTCACCGGCCACCGTATTCGATTTCGCATGTAGGGCAATACACGTCGCCGCGTGGAACGATGGTGCTGCACGTCGAGCACTTCTCAATGGCGGCTTCGCCCGCCTGGCGGTATGTGTAGTCCTGCTTGGGTGTCAGCTGGTCGGCGGGACGGGCCAAGACTTGGCGGATTACACCTGCCATCGGCTCGTCGTCAATCTGTTGCAGACCACGGATTTTTTCGGGCTCTGACAGTTGGTCAAAGGCAGCAACGCCTGTCTTCGGGATCGGTGGGCTTCCGTCATCCATCGCCTCACCCGTTTCTTCATCAATTTCCGGAAATCGCTTGTCGCTCATGGCGTGCTCACAAAGGAATGTGGGCCAGTCATTTTACGCCGCCCCATCCTTTTCAGACTATCGGTGCAATGGGCGCACCAGTAGGGGGCCTTGTTTGACGCAGTTCGCTTGCCACCGTCAGTGGCACATGCCATTTAGACACTCGACTTTAGCTTTTCCGCCACCTTGATTCGCTCGGACATGTCGGCTTTCACATAGATGGCGGTGGTGTTGATGTTCTTGTGTCCCAGCAGCCCTTGCACCACGCTGAGATCACCTTCGGACGACTTCAGCGCCTTGTGCGCGTAGGTGTGGCGAAGCCAGTGGGTGGAGGCCCGCATGAAAGGCCCCTTACCCTCGCCCGGTTTCTCACCAGCGGTGGCAGAGCACATCGCAAAAAATCCTTTGAGGATCTGATACAGCATGTGGGCGGACAAGGCACCGTTCTCGTTGACGGTGTACTTGAGCTGGCCTGCCACGGATATGCCTTCGATCTCAATCGTCGGCAGCGCTTTGACCTGTGATGCCAGGGCTTTCTCGTCGCGTTCCTTTTTCAGCTTCTTGTCTTTTGCCCAGATCCACCGGTCGTCCAACACCCCTATCAGCGGCTCGTCCTCGGGCTTGACGTGAGAGAAGTATTTCAGCCTGCCCTGGATCACCAGCTCCTCGCGATCCTTGCGGTGCTCGCGCAACGCCTCCATGGTCTCTGCGTTCAATGGCACTTGCCGTTTGCGCTTGCCCTTGCCCAGCACCTGCAGCACACGCGCTTCAGAACCAGGTTCAAGTGCTCGGTCGGTCTGTACGTGGGACCACCTGGCCTGCGCCACCTCCGCACGGCGAAGACCCGCGTTTTCGAGGAGGCGGAACAGGGCGCGCAGCCGCCGCTTGGGAGCACCATCGGGCAGTTCTGCGAACGTGTTCCCCACCACCTCCAGGTCGGATTTGGTGAACGAGCGGAACACGTCCATCGTCTCTTCCTCGCGCTTTTTGCCGTGGACGGCCTGGGCAGCGTTGCCGTCGATGTATCCCGATTCTTTCCAGTGCGTGTACATCTTGCGCACTGCGGCGAACGTCACATTCAGGCTCACAGAATTGAGGGGCCCGCGCAGTGGCCTCCAGCCCGTGGTTTTTTTCTTCGGCGAGCCTTTGGCTGATTGAACCCAGTGAGGAGGCGGGTCGATCAAGAAGTCCTTGAAGGCAAAAAAGTCGGCCTCGTCCAGTGAAGAGAGCGCCTTCTTGCGCTCATGGACGGACCAGAGGATCAAGCGTTCGATGGAGCGCTGGTACGCCTCCTGGGTGAATGGCGACAGGTCCTTGATCTTGAGAAACCACCCCCTCACGGCCTCCAGGTCGTTGGTGGCACTCATCGTGTTGACCCCGTGCTTGCGAAACGTGCCCTTGGTTCCCATCAGATCGGCAGGCCACTTCATCGAAGTCAGCGGCTGCAGGGCGTTTTCATCCGAAACCTGCACTTCGGTGGCGTTGGCGGCGACCAGGGCAGGGAGCTGGGACAGGCCTTCGGCGGGCGCCAGGTTCCAGCGCAGAATCCATGCCAACAGGTTGTCCGCCCGCTTGACCCCATAGCCAGGCAGGGCGTCGTACCAGGTGGCGCCTTGCAGCGACATCCAGTCCACCAGATTCCCCAGCGTGATCACACCGGCTTTGCGCAGCGCCTGCATCTGGGCGGCCGACATGATCACCCACTGCTCCACGCGATGGGCGCGCTCGGGCTTGGTGCCCAAGTGTTCGTCCAGCCAGTTGATCGCGTGCAGCACGTCCTTCATGCGCTCGGCCGCGCTTCGAGCGTCCTCCAGATCCTGCACCGGCTCGACCGGGATCAACGGCGGTTCGCTGGCCAAGGCGATCTCCGCCTGTGCCGGCAAAGCAGTGGCCACGGGAGCGGTGAGGGCGGGAAGTGCGACTTGGGCGGCAGCTTCTGCGTCCTGCAGCGCCTCCTGGTACCGCTCGATCAGCTCCGCTTCAGAAAACATGCCTTCGTCAAACTGCGCCGCAAACTCCTCCAGCGTCGGCGGCTGGGACGCCTGGACTGCCACCGGCTTGGCAACGGATACGGCCTGCGCTGCAGGGGCCGATGACTGGGCACCGGGTTCATTGGCAGGAATCCGCGGTGGCTCCAACACAATGGTCTGGTGGTCCCTGAGAACCCTCACCATAGTGCGGGCCTCGTGCGACTGCGCTATGCCGTTGGCTGCAGCCTCGATCCGGTCCAAAAGCTCCTGGTATCTCTTGATCAGCGCTGGGCGCTCGGGCGCTCGGCCTGGCCAGAGCATGTACTGGCGGGCTGCGACCGTAAGATCTACCCCTTGGGCAACCGCCCGCAGCATGGCAAACTCATCGGCCGTGGCGCTGCTCTCGTGAGCAATCTTGGTGCGCGAACCGGGAGGCCGACCGCGCCGGCGCGCGGTCTTGGCGGGTTGCGCGGGCTCCAGCGGCTGGCCACCGTCAAAATCCGCGACTGCGAGATTTCCGGGGCCGTCGATGGGGTCGATGTCTGCGGGCGATTGACCCGCAGGAATTTCGGGCGTAGATTGGGCCATGACTTTGAAAAAACCAATTGTCTTGAACGTTGGCCAGCGGGTCCATCACCGGGCCAAAAGGTACAACTAAGCGTCAGAGGAGCCGGGAAATCCCCCTCCTCTATTTTTATGACTCATTTGCTAGACCTTAACGGAGTTTAAGGCAGATCAGATGTTAAATGCAAAACAATTTCAAACCGTCGAAAAATTACCGAACTTAACGAAACGATCAAAGCTATACAAAGTAACGTAACTATCCAATCTTGCGAAATTTGCGGCAGCGATGTACATTCCTCTCTGGAAGCCACGGTCAGGACGAGCCATGTCCGCCACGCGACCACAGGAGAACGAGATGCTTGCTTGGATAGATGGCCCATGTGGGCCGAGCGCACCCGCCGCGTTCGATCACTACGCGATCATTCGCCGTAGTGGCGACCTTGTGCCCTTTGAACCGCAGTTGATTGCTCAGGCCATGATGAAAGCGTTCCTGGCCGTGCATCAGACGATACGGCGGTCTTGCACATGGCACCCGTTTTCCTACCCGATGAGCACCCTGTCGAGTCGCGTCTCGCAGTGGTATAGCCACGAACGCCTGGAGGTCCGCTTCCCGAAGATGGGCGGTGGCGCGCGCCTGAGGTCACGGCGCCGCAACAACACAGACCTTCGCGACGGATCTACTTCTGGCTTCTTCTCGGCGGCAAAGCCCAACCTGCGCAACGCGCCATAAGCGCACCACGGTTTGAAATCCCCATGAACACCCTGTCCATTTCCTCACCGTTTGCCCACCGCAATGCCCCAGACCTCTCGCAGGCGTCTCCTGATCCCTACGCGACAGCGGCCCAGTCTGCCGCTGTCTTGCGCTCGGGTGCGCAGTACCGCCGCGAGCGCATGGAAGCCGACGACATGATCACGACCGACGACGCTGCACTGCTGGCAGGCGCCAGCCGGGTGACCATCAACGCCTGGATCAAGTCGCGCCGCTGCATCGGGGTTTCCCACCTGCGCCGGGGGTTCAAGTTGCCGCGCTGGCAGTTCGAACCCAACCTGTGGCCCATCCTGCAGCCCTTGGCATCGGCCCTTGGCGCGTCCGATGGCTGGCAGGTGCTCACCTTCCTGGAGACGCCGGCATCGGCCCTCGACGGCCAGACACCGCGCGCCGCACTTGAGCAGGGCGTCCCAGCGAAACACATCCTGGCATTGGCAACGGCTGAGGCTCACTGAATGACCTCGCCTCATGAACCTGACAGACCTCAATCCGCCATTCATTGAACTTCCTGACCGCCAAATCTGGCACCGCATCCAGCGCACCAGCTGGCGCAAAGACAGCGTGCGAACGCGCGGGTTCATCCTCCCGCCCTTCGGCATTCCCACTGGCCGTTTCGATCTGTCCGACGAGCCCACTGCCTACCTCGCCGATAGCGAGCAGACCTCGTGCTACGAGGCGCTTTTTCGGCGGGACACGCGCAGCTACACGTTGGATCAGCTGCGGCAACGCTCATTGGTCGCATTTCGCACGGCTGCGGGCATCCGTCTTGTCGATCTGCGCGGGCTGGAGGAAAACTACCCAGTGCTGCAATCTCTGCGTTACGTGACCACGCAGGCCTTTGCCGCCGACGCCCGAAAGGCGGGAGCCCATGGTGTCATGTACGCATCCGCGCAGCACCCGTACCACGCGTGCATCTGCCTGTTCGAACGCGGTGTGGCCAGCATGACGAAGCTCTCAAGCACCCCGCTCGTGCAACCCGGCAGTGATCGGCTCCACCTCAGTGTTCTGCGCGCCGCCCTGGGCTCTCAAGTGGCCATCGTCTCGTGAAACAAGAGTGCAACCAATGCCCATGACCCCGCGCCCCTCAGTTGTGCGAACCGATGCCGCTGGCCTCGCCACCTTTCAAGGGGAGGCGCTGCTGGTGCTGGAGATATCCACGCGCGAAATTGAAACGGGCAACATCGCCAGCTCCCTGGAGCGCCTGCACGCAATCGCCGAGTCCCGAGAGACGGCCCTGCGTTACCAAGAGTGCCTGGTCATACAGGTGGTGGGGTATGACGCTGACACTCGTGAGTTGGCGGAAATCCCCGAGGTGCGCGCCTTCTTTGCCCGACTCGCCCAAGAATGGCCGCATTGGATGTGGTTCCTGCACAGGCATGTTGGGGCGATCCATCTGCTGTTGGCACTGCTGTGCAAGGTCAAGATCCATCGCCGGGGGAGCAGTACAGGGACCGAGTTTCTGGACCGCCATGAGCTTGCGGCCCAGATTGCTGACCTGTTCCAGCGCGGCAACGCCATGTTCGAGGCGTTCGGAATCAGCGAAGGTGAGGCCGAAGCTTCATGCGAGAGTGCTTGCGCTGAGTTGGTCCCCTAGAAGACACCTGCCCCGGCCTTCTCTAGATGATCAACCAAATAGGATGGCTGGGACCCCTTACCTGGCGCGGTATCAGCGGATATTCTGGGCTCGTGTGTCCACTACCATTTCCAAATGATTGAACCGCCCGTGACAACTAAATTCGATTTGTCGCCTGAATTGGAAACCGCAAAGGCCGAAAACAGCTCATCCTTTGGGCAGCGACTGAAATTGGAGAGGCTCAGGCTACAGCTATCTCAACAGGAAGTGGCGACACATTGCGGCGTCGCGAGGACAACGCAGAACATCTATGAAAGAGACGGACGCTCGCCAGGTTTAAGCTACGTGCAGAAACTCGGAGATCTAGGTTTCAATCTCCCCTACCTGCTGAACGCAAAACCACCGCCGCCATCTATCACTGAGGGACTTCAGGTAACCGCTGTGGCACTTGGGAACGCGTACCGCATCGTTGACGAATTCTGTGTAGACAGTGCTGGCAATCGATTTCCCCTGGAAAGTAGGCTCCAATTTTTTCAGCTTTTGTGCATGACCATGCACGAAGACTGTAGAAAAGATTCGACCATGGCCACGCTGCGGGATGCGATCAAGAAATTGCCCGCCACAGGATCTACCGAGCGAAAAGGTCAGTCCTGGTAGACGGACACACGCCGCAGCGTCTTCCCCAAAACGACCACCTCCACACTGCCGACCGTGTAGCCACCGAGATGCCATCGGCGGCTACCATCTGACGCCCGCTGCTGCTCCCCAAAGGCACCTGCCATCCGCTGCTCGAACGCAGACATGTCCTCTGCATTGACGCTGCAGGTGACACCCACCATACCCCTGCGAGGCGGGAAGTCGAATTGCACAGGTCCATCCACCGAACAGGGAACGAAACCGTCGCTCAAGCGGATGGGCGGCGGCATCCCGGCCTGGTAGCCCATGCCGCAACCGATTCCGCCTCCAAACGAATAGGCGCTGCAGTTGCTGATATCGAAGCCATAGAGATCGCCTGCATCTCTGGGTGACATCCCCAGCGGGGCGGCGACCGACACGCCGCCTTCAACCCCAGGCTTGGCGATGTAGACCATCAGGGCCGAACCGCAGCTGGGGTACAACCGCACCTTGTAGCTGGTGCCATCCTTGAGCTGGCTGGACACGTCGAAGAAGCCCTCTTGCGAAAACGAGGTCTTCACGTTCCATGGGCCCTCGTGCTCCAGGACCTTGCTGATGGCCTCGATCAGACTGGACTCTCGACAGGACCCGTTTTGGGTCCCAGCGAACCAGTTTGACTTGGCCTGCGCTGATTTCGTCACGTCATCGGTGCATCGCAGCCAGGACTTGTCAGAGTTGGCGGCGGCATAGGGCCCCCAGCACCAACCACGAGATTCCGCGATCTCCTCTGCGAGGTTTGCGCGGTTGCAGGGAGAACTGGGCTTGTCGGAGTCCTGCGTCGCGGCGCGGCACTCTACACGCTGGTGCAGGGCCTCTGCCTGCAGCTTCTCGTCGCTCATGGCACCGTATGCCTTCCGCACGTCTACGACGGTCGGTTCACCGCAACCGACCAGCGCCAATGCTGCGACTGACACCAGGGGGAACAGGAGAGGAAGTTTCATAGGGTTGAACGGTAACGCGCTGTGGTGAGCGTAGCTAGGAGCGTCCTCAACGTGCGCCCGTTGGCGTCCAGTTCGGTGAAGTCGTTCATGCTGGACGCCTAAAAGCAAAGGGCTGGCCATTGGTCAGCCCTTAGGCAAAGAAGCGAGCGAAATGTGAGAGCGCTGCTCTTCGCGAACCCCGCTCCAAGGATCAGTATCCCTTTTTTCTACCCGAGTGCATCACACGAAACGAATGCCGGTGGAAACTCGCAGCCCCGCTCTAAAAACTATGCCTGCGTTTATGCGCTCATGGTGCGCGGATTTCGTTAAGCTTTAGAAAATGATCACTTGATGGAGGACCAAATGGGACAACTGATAGCTAAGCGATACCGAACATCGATGATGGCTTACATGGCCGATCACACCTACGTGGAATGCGGAGCAGGCAAATCTTGGGGGTGCTTCGGCGGCTCCAAGAATGGGGAGGCAATCAGCGCGGGCGAAGGAAGTACGGCACGGGCAAACGCGATTGCAGAACCCAACGGCGAGGCCGGTGTCGGCCGTTATTTGATCGATGGCGTATGTCACCAAGCCGCCAACCGAATTCTCCTCCCTGCGAATCGACTTGTTACTGAGGCCCGTGGGTACTGGCTATCCGTATCGATATTTGGTACATATGGACGATCGGCTTTCAACATGAGGCCCGATGTCATGGGAGATCTTGAAGCTTGCGTTACCAGTAAAACCTCAACGACGCTCAGAGCTAGAGATATTCCTTCTGGCACGTTGCGTCTCATTCGCTCAAATAGAGCCTCAATGGCAAGATTCGATTTCAAAACGTCTTCATCAGAATTGGCGACATTCAATGTCAACCGTTTTATGAAAGATCTAAGCCTTCAACACCAAATACAATCTCCGAAATCTTCTTTGAGTGGGTTGAAGCTAGCCAAAAATACTACAGAGTTATTCTTGGATTTCATGGGTAAAGAGCTGCGGAATGACAAGATCGGACCAGTTGAGTATGTCCGCGAATTTGACAGAATGACTGACAAGTTTCAGGATGACGCTGCCAACGCACTTTCGACAGACGATTTCGTAAGAGTCTTCCGGGTCAGCCCCGAAGAACGCATTAGGCTCAGCGACCCCGAATCGGTTGATATGGCCTTCGGTCGAGGCGTTTTTTCGGCGGCTGCTAGTAAAGCTCCACGGTAACTGTGAACCAGATACCGCCCTCCAAACTACCGCATGGCCAAAAGTTAACGCCCGCAGAGTACGAGCGCGCTGTCATTTCCCTCTATCAATCTGCTCAGGGAACCGGTGACACTGCCGAAGAGCGGCGATCTTTGCGACGCAGCGAACTGAACCTTCAGATCGATCACAGACTAGGGGTTGATTTCCCGCAATCCAGGCGCGAGGAAATGTGGCGCATTCAGGAGCAGGCAGAGCGAAGGCGACTCCGCAGCCTGGCGAAAAGCCTTCTCGTACGACTCCTCCCCCGCTCCTTCGCTCTGAGCCGACTGTCCAGACTGGCTGACTTGCTCATCTCCGATTACTCCAAGGTTCTCACACCCGAAGAGCTGCGCGAATTCCTTGGACTGCATCCAAGCGAATGACGAAGGACGCCCCCTCCTGAAGACGCCGAGGGCAGACTTTAAGAAGAGTTAGGCAGGCAATTCTTTACTTGTCTCTTCTCGGACTTGCCGGGTATGTTGCGACCTCTACCAATTCCATTGAGAGGGCCAACATGATTCACATCAGAGCATTCCCCATACTTGGTGCCATTACAGTCGCCACCCTCACAGCCGGGTGCAGCACAACATCACCGGGTGTCACCTACTACGACGTTTCGACCCTTTCGAAAACAACGTCACAAAAAGATATGAGCGATGTGTTCGTTCTTGATAAAGCCACTCTCAAAGTCTCATTTCCTGCGGGCTCAAAACCCAAGAATCCCGATTCAAAAACCTCATCAGACACAACACCCCAATCAAATAGCGCTGCCGCTTCCGATGGAAATGCTAAAGCGACCAAGCCAGCGGAGGCATCGAAAGCTCAAGTCAAAGTAGAGCTGGAAATATCTGAAGACGCAAGTCGCCGCATTGGTATTGCAGGAACCAATGACTATCGAAAAACAACTATGGTCAACTTGACCAAGCGTGAAAACACTGACATGGTTAAATCGGTTGGAGTAGCGACAACCGAAAACCTGAAGAATAGCATCACCAAAATAGGCGCGCTTCTTACGGGGTTTGTAACAGTTTCAAGTGCAGGCAGCTGTTCAGATACCAGTATCGATATCGATACCAAAGGGAACCCAAATGAAATTTCAGGAACCAGCGGTGGTTCATGCATCAAATACAAAATAGGAAAACTTCCAGGCGATGCAATAAAATCCAGCGACATCCCCTGGGGAACTGAGGTTCCATATTTTTACTACGCCGCATGCAGAAGCGTTGACGTAACGATAAATGTACAGGGGGCGACGAGCGAAACGCTGAAGTTCAAGATGCCAGATCCGCACTTTGTTCAGGCAGTGCAAATACCATTCAAAGGATCCATTCAGAAGCACAGCACTTGTGGCGTGTCCACAGTAACTGAAGGAACCGCTAGTCCAACTGCCTCCATCGAAGCGTTAACCGAACTTATTACACAGATCAACGCCATAAAAGACGCCCGCGATAAAAATTGAGAGCCTACTGAATCGTGTGAGCAACGCGAGTGATCATTGTTTATTTAATTGACACAACAGCCAATCATCAATAGAATAATTCATCAATCAAACAATCGGAGGATTGAATGAGAATGGTGACAATTGAAATGGCTGCTCAAATGATGGGCGTTCCCGTTCAATGGGTGAATGGGATGATCAACAAAGGTGAGATCGAGTTGATCGATGGCGCAACGGGGCAACACATCGATGTGGCAGAAAT
The DNA here is from genome assembly GCF_057809085.1 of Acidovorax sp. FG48. Lineage (NCBI taxonomy): Bacteria > Pseudomonadati > Pseudomonadota > Betaproteobacteria > Burkholderiales > Comamonadaceae > Acidovorax > Acidovorax sp. FG48. The sequence goes on from NZ_JBMDJH010000004.1 coordinate 60,541, forward strand.
CAATGTGAACGGCTGGAATGCAAGCCAAGACCTTGATGCAGTGTCCTATGGTCATGTGAACACACTGATGGTCAACCTGGGGCTTCGCACCCTTCACTAAAAAGATCCCTCCCAGGCCTGCATGGCCCTTCAAGCCACCCCAGTAGGGGTGGTTTTTTTTTGGTCGAATTGAGGACTTTGTGAGCAGCTCGGCGTTAGGTGAGGACACCTCTTCGTACCCACAGTACAGACTAGCTGCTTGCCGATCTGGCCTGCTCAACTGCCATCCGTGCAGACGCAGCAGCTTCAAGGTCGAGCATCACCGATGGCGGCGGTGACCAGGCCAGAACACAGTCTGGGTAAAACCCGGTGGGGCCACCATGTTCATTCAGAATGAATGGAATGTTCCCCCTTTTAACCACTCTTCCAAACAACCCTGTGAAGCCTGACTTTAAGACCACAGGAATACCCAAGTGCTTAAGGAATGGGCCAGGATCGCCCGCCACGACCTCGAAATACTCACCGTTGTGTGTTCCTGACCATTTACGACAGGACAAGTAGCAAGCATCTTCTGTTGGTGGATACCCAAGCGTCCACTCCGGGAGACTCAATTTTGGATGATCTTGCATGTTTAGCGCCCGAGTGACCGAGCGAATAGTGACAAAGACGGGTGAGCAGTCATCGGCGGACTTGCCCCCTCCCCCTCGGCCGTTGATTCTGAGACGACGCTTAAATCCGGCGCTGAAATCTCTTGGCGTGTATCGGATGCGACTTGATCGAGCTGCCCAGGTAGTTCGGCATTAGTCGAGGCTTTAGACAGCGGTTTTTTCTTCGATTTCGTGTGCTCTTTCGTCGAGGTGGACATGTTACTTAGTGAAGCATCATGCCCAGCGATCCGAGTTGCACTGGAACTTGATTGTGATTGCAAAAAGGCCAAGCCATGGCCTGCCAGATACCTAAGTCGCTCTGCTCTAGCGCGAATAGGCGTATTAGCAAGTTCCCTGTGCAATTCAGGAGTGGCAGCACCAACGATGGTCACCACCCTAATCTCTTCGATTTCCTGAACTTTCGCCCGGTCCATTACTGAGCACCAGCAAGAGCACCCATGAGCCAGAAACCTGTTGCATTGGCTTGAACTGGGGTCGATGGCATTACCACCTTCAAGCGGCTAAAAGCTTTGGATATGGCATCACGGAAGAATGGAGCGCCCCCCCCCACCATCACCACGATGTCCGGGGAGAGGTTCTCTGTCCGAAGGGACTTTTGGATTGCATCTGCAGTGACCGATGCAAGAGATTCGCTGGCTTTCTGAATGTACCCCTGGAGTTCAACCTTCTCGCCGAGCAAAAGCACGGAAGTTTTCCCCGTGCGCATGGCATTTTCGAGGGTTTCAATCTGTGGGCTCGCACCATGCTCTTCGGCAATCAGCTTAGCCGCCTGTTCGAGGAGAACCGAGGATGCTTTCACACTGGTTCCACTTGACTGCCGCTGCACTTCTCCATTACTGACCAGAACCCAGTCCAGAGAGTAAAAACCTGGATCAATAACGAGCACGCGTGCTTCATCGTCAATCTGCAAACCGACTTTCTCTTTTGAATGAGCCTGCTCATTCATAAAGGCCAGCAGGCCACCAACTGGCTGCGGAATCACCTTTACCGCCTTCACTTCTACAGATCGTTTTTGTGTGATCTTGTGGGTGCCCAAAAAACGCTTTTCGATTTCAGCGACATGTTCACCGTTTTTGAATTGAGAGACAGGCAAGCCCGTCACCAGCATATCCACGCTAGACATCTCACTCAACAAAAGACTGGCGTGAAATAGCGCTTTGTACGTATCAGTTGATGGGTAATCAGCATGCAATGGCCGTTCCCACATCGCAGCACGATCAGATGATACGCCTGCAATGAATGGTGTTTCACCCACAAGTACATGCAGAAAGTCATCCTGCATCTTCCCATCGAATCGTGTTCCAAAGCGATCAGCAGGAGCTGCACCTGCTGGTCGAACAATCGACTTCATTTCCTTGTCTGACTCCCCATAGACCATCTTCAGGTTGGAGTAACCAATGTCAAGACCAATAACTTTTTTTGCAGATGCCACAATCAATCCTTGATGAATGGAAGAACGAATGAATTGTAATGGAGACAATCAACAATTCATGTGTCATCTTCATTTTTTTGTGTACCGCTAGTGCACCGCCAGTGACATGAGGTTTTGCGGCCAATCCTGTTGCACGTGATCGCTTCCAACCTGGGGAACAGCACACTTTCGAGATCCCAAACGGTTCTTCACCACGCCCTCACGTACTCAACCACACCGTACGCATCGACATGGGGTGAGGTACGCAGAATTCGAAGCGGAACTAATAGTTCTACTTGGCAGACAGAACAGAACGTTAACGTTCCACCCTTGATCCCTCTGGAAGAAGCCAAACAGGCTCCATCTGCTAGAATGCACTGAAAACGAAAGCTAGTAGCTCCGCTATGCATGTAGATCGGAACTAATAGTTCTCCCAGAATCCTGCTTCCGGCATCGTAGCTAATATTGCTATTCTGCATGCACAGCGGAACTGAGGGGGAGGTGATCCCTTCTGCGAGGAGGCGGGCCCCAGTTCCGCTATACATGTCAAACGGATACCAGTAAACATTCCGATGGGAAGCAAGAATGAGAGAGCCACGTGAACGATTGATGGATGTACTGGAGGAGTGTCTGCACGATCTGCATAGGCAGGCTGTGGCCATAGTGGATGAACACTGGGCACAAGTGCTGAAGCATGAGCGTGGAGCCAAGTCCTGGGAGGACAAGAGCAGGCTACAGCTCGCCAGTCATCGCAAGGGCAACCACATCCAGCTGAAGTGGATTGGAATCCGTTGGTTTGGCGTAGGCAGCAACCGGAAGTCAGTCAAGGTATCAATCAAGCGTACTGGACGTGACCTATCCTATTCGAAAGCCGCCCTCAATCAATGGGCCCGCGATTGGGAAATCGATATCGTTATGGAAACAGAAGCGAAATTGACTTCCATTCGAAGACAAGCAGCCCACTACGTCAAAGCCATCACTTCCGCCCGATTCGCGAATGCGATTGCAACGAAATCCGATATGCCCGTTGAAGACGAAGAGCCCGGTGACGATTGATTGCGCCCTTCTTCATGTCTTCTGCCCCTCCCCCCCCTCTGGACATCAACCGTTGCCTCCGATTGGGCCTACCGGTAAGTCTTATATTGCGTCCTTACTTGCGGATTCATCCACCTGGAACCAAACGCAAATCGATTTAGACGCCGATCTTGCCGATTTGATGTTTTTTTACTGCTATGACTTCGAAACGGGGTTCCGTTGGTTGGGTCAAGCCACTCACTCTTCGTTTTCCGATCTTTGCATTGAAGTAAGTGCTGAGCCTGATACCTGGGGAGAGCACGTGAAAGACTTAGACCGGGTTGTCTCCACGTCTATTCATGAGCGGGTAACGTTGCAGCTGCTTGATAGCTTCGCGCCTGAGGACCTTGTTCCAACTGAATTGCTTCTTATGCAATCTCTGGCCTGTGTTGCTGCCACAATGGATTGGAGTGAAAGCACACCACATCACCCTGGAATGCACATCATCGCTATTCGCTACGTTGATATGCCACAAAGCCACTTTCACCTTCTACGCCTTTCTCAACGTGAAGTAAAACATAGCGGGCCCATGACGGACAACGAGTTCGTGACGTTTGCTGAAACTGTGGTCGCAGAAGATAAAGATGCCAATCCTAATTGGTTTAAGTAGGAAATTCCTTTACTTATTGCGCAATGGACGGAAAAATGGATGCAAGTAGCTTTGGGGCTCGCTTAAAGTCAGAGATTGACCGCTTGGGCATGGACAACCATCGACTCATGAAATTTACGGGCCTATCCAAAGTCGATTTGGAAAAATTGCTGCAGCGCAAGTCATCTCCTACTAGAGAAATAATGCGAAAACTCGCTAGCATCCCGAACATCAACATGGCTTATATTGAAGCAACGAAATCTGCCGTCAATGTCCCATCAAACAGGTATGAGGCTGCTGCACAGCTATTGACTAACCTGCCGGACGCAACCTTCGAGCCATTTGCATCGGCCCTCACTGCTGTCTATCAACCGTTTGTGGCCCCAATCACTGGTGCATCTACCGCTTCTTCTTACGAACAGAAACCAGGCTATACCTTCGGTATTCGATTGCGCAGTGAGAGAGAAAGACTTGGCTTAAGCCGATCTGAAATCAGTAGAATGTGTGATTTTCCCGGAGGGTCAATGATGAACTGGGAAAATGGTCGCTACTTGCCTAATGGTGAAGCCATGCTCAAGTTCTCTGAGAGAACTGAACTAGACATGGTTTACATCATGTCTGGGGTGCGTACTCTTAAGCTCACAGCTGAGGAGGAGGCACTTATAGAAAGACTTCGGCGAGTACCTCGACCAATCCGCCTTGCCGCGCATGCGCTGGTCGCCAAAGCAGCAGATAGTATTTAAGCGCGGTGGATGGATTTTGGCCTAGCTATCGCTTTTACGGACTGGTTTGCAAGTCAGATGAATGGCTTCAAATCGAGTACGACCAAGCCGTAAGGTTTAACCCCCATCAACCCCCAAAATACCGAAATGTCCGTCATGCCTGTTGCAGCCACATCGCCAACTGCGGATACACAGGAAGCCCCCTTGCTGTGGCATAAACCCCTGGACGCAGTGCGCAAAACCCGGCGTGGGAAAGCCCGTTGATGCCCGCGTAGGCCCCCGCACCCAAAGCGGTCCTCAGGAAGCCGCCTGTACCGTCGTATTCGTCGTCCTTGATGACAGTTTCAGGGGGAAGCCCCAGGTGCATACCAACCGCCCAGGCCCAGGCGGTAGCCTCTGCATCTCCGCACTGGATGGCCGCACGAGATATCGCTGAGTCAGGATCCGCGAAATCCACCTCCCTGAACATTTGCTCCATCGCAGCCGAAAGATCTCCTGTTGCGGCTCCTCTGAATCTCCCCGGCATGACTGCAAGATGTCCCGCCTCGTGAAGGACGTTTGACACACTGGCAGAGGGATCGACCAACAAAACCCCCTGCTCCACCTCAACCAGGTCCAGGAACCCTCTAGCGCCCCTTTTCCAGGCCCATGGCAGGCCGATAGCTCCTAAAAAGGCCAAACAGCGTGCCAGGGGCTCGCCAACGGCCCCACAGGGCTCAATCTCGCCAGCGTCAACCCGCTTCATTTCGCTCAAAACAAATTCCTCATTTGGTCGGACACACGGAGCCCCAAAAGGGACTCAACCTCAGCAACGTCTCCCAGACCGTCGTTTCGCGTTGTTGTGTGGGGATCTGCACCGTCTAAGGCCATTGAGACAGGGAGAGGCCTGGCCGCGCGCCGGAGACGAAGGCTGAGCTACTTTCCGAACGGCGCTGCAGTTGGACCCCTATCCCGCTAACCCGACACTCACACCGGCTCACAGCGAGTGACTTTCAGAAATTTCCACGAAAAAGCAGCCACCTTCGTGCAACTCCGCAATGGGAGCCAATGGAATGTCACTAATTATCAAGCAATGGAGCGTCATTGGTGAATTTTCATGAACCCTAGTGGACAGCATCAAAATCAATTCGAATTCATCAAACTCCACCCTACTTTTTCACTATGGGTAGCTGAATGAAGCACCCCAGGTGGACGCCCTTTCTGTAGTGCGAAGCACTCAAGAATGAAAATGACCCATGATCCGCAACGGCTTTACGATCAAAAACGGTCATGTAATATAAACGAATCGAACAGTCGCATACCGAAGGGCTTCAATGCTGTGGCTCGATCAATGGATGCTACTGGATTCCACGCACCAGTGCGCTATTACTTCGCACCCCGAGCAGTGCCTTCAACCCCTGCCCTTTTTCATTTGACGCGCGGCATGAAGTCTTGGTAACTTCACCTGCACTAGGAGGGGAAGATGTCTACGATTTCACGACGTTTGAAGGCCGTTGTGCTACTGTGTGCGAGTGCTATGTTGACAGGCAACGCACATGCGTTTATCGGCGCCTTTGTCTACGCAAAAGTCAAAACAGAATCAGAAATTATTGCCGGCCTCGACGAGAAAACGCGAAATCTCATTGAGGGGCTTCCCGCAAATTTGCGCGCTGAAGCCATCAAAGCACTCCAAGAGGCCCAACCCCTGATTGACAAAAGTGTGGCCAAGTACCTCGATGACGTGGATACACGCATAGCAAACCGTATCGATCAGGCAGGTTGTGTGGGCGTGGTTACCGCAGAAATCATCGTGGAGAAAATCAAAGGGCCGTGGGGCGAGAAAACCCCGATCACCACACTGAAACGGGACTACGACTCCAGAAAGCACTTTGACCCCAGAAACGTAGAAAACCTCGCGTTGACCTACGCCGATTTGGTTGGCTCTATCGTTCGCACAGGTTGCGGTGTCTACGACACCAAAGCCAAGGCCGTCATCAGTGAATTTCGCAGCGAAGTTGGGCAGAAGATGGATATGTGGCACCAGATCCGTAACTACTGCAAAACCCCTGACGAGTGCCTTGTGATACGCTATTCGGATGTAAGGAACCTCATAGCGAACAGTGAGCAAAGGGACCTTGATTTCACAAATGCTCGCACCGCCTTTGAGAAAGTAAAAGGCGTACCTGTATCCAAAGTTCGAAGAGGGTTCTTTGGCGGTCAATCTCTCGACTGGACGATCGATGAAGGTGAGCTGGTCAAACTCTACGTGATTGACCGAAGCATTGAGAATGCCCGCGCCTTGAGATCGCAGAACGCCAAGCTCTACGCAAGGGACGCGGGTATTTCGCTTGCAAAGGCGGAAGAATCACTCGCCCTGGCCACGTCAAAGCTACATCCCAGCATCAAAGCCCAGAACGACGAAGCCTCCAAAGTGGCCGACGCTACTGTTGCGTTTCGCGCGGGCGTCGTAGACAACGCCAATGCAGCTATCGCATCGCACGCGGACCAGAAATCCGAGGGTGACCGAATTTTGGCCAGATTCGCCCAGATTGAGAGGGATGCAGCTTCCGTGAAGGCCAAAGCCAAGGCCTACAACGATGCCATCGATGCCAAGGCCGAGCAAGAGCGCGCGCGCATAGCTGAGCAGCACAGATTGGAGAAGCTTGAACGGAGGAGCCCTAAGTAGCTCCCTGTTTGCTGGGGAAAGTGCTCTGATGAGGACGAGAAAAGTGTTCGGCGTTCTCTGATCGCTGCGCCCTTTCCATCACATCAATAAACCACCTGGAGGGAAACCAAGATGAAAGCTACCTGGCGCAAAGCCCTTTCAACGCTCATGTGCGCGGCACCTATCCTGTTAGGTACGGGCAATGCCAACGCGTTCGGCGCATTCTTCTACGCAAAGGTGAAAACTGAATCAGAGGTGATCGCCGGTTTAGACGAGCCGACACGCCAGCTCATCCAGTCCATGCCTGCAAATATCAGGGTCGAGGCAGTGAAAGCCCTGGCCGAGGCCCAGCCGATGATCGACAAGAGTGTTGCCAAGTACCTTGAAGACCTGGACACACGCATGGCGGACCGGATCGATCAGATTGGCTGCGTGCTCTCGAACACTGCCACAGACGCCATTGAGAAACTCAAGGGACCATGGGGGGATAAAGCCCCAGTGAGCACCCTGAAGAACGACTACGACACCCGAAAGTATTTCGACCCCAAGAAGGTCGAGAACCTGGCGATCAACTACGTGGATTTTGTCGCTGCATTGGCCAAAGCAGGATGTGGCGTATACGACCCTCAAGCCAAAGCCATCGTCACTGACCTTCGCAAGATTGTCAGGCAGCGGATGCTGATGTGGCAGCAAATCCGCGATTACTGCACCTCTCCCAGCGAGTGCCTGGAAAAGCGATACGCCTACACGCGCCAATTGATAGAAAACGCTGACCCAAGAGACCTGACATTTACCGGAGCCAAGTCGGCATTCGAGGAGGTAAATGGCAAGCCAGTGTCAAAAGTCGGCTCTGGCTTCTTCTCGGATCGCTCGCTCAAATGGACATTGGACGAAAACGAGCTGGTCAAGCTGTACGTGATCGATCGAAGTCTCGATGCCTCGCAATCCCTGCGCGCGCAAAACTCGAAGCTGTACATGCGCGACGCCAGTCTGGCATTGGCAAAAGCTGAGCAAGCCCTCGCGGTAGCCAAGCCCAAACTGAGTTCAACATCGACTGCGGACAACGATGCTGCGATCAAGAGCGCGGACGAGGCCCTCTCATACCGCAAAGAAGTCACAGATAACGCCACGGCGGCTGTGAACGCCCATGACTCGCAAAAGGTTGATGGAGCCCGTGTGCTTGCTCGTATGGGGCAGATCGTGGCTGATTCCATTGGGATCAAAGAATCCGCACAACGTTTCAAAGAACTCATCGCCAGGGCTGCAGCCGAAAAACACCGGTTAGAGTTGGAGAACAAGGTCGAATGCAAGGGCAAGAACGGCTGCGTCGGCGGCACCATCTCTCGCTGACACATCGAAGCGGGATACCTCACTTGTGAATTGACGAAGCAAAGGCCTGTCCATCGCACAGGGACCCGCCTTTGCTAAGGCCTTGATTTTGATTGTGATTTCGGAAATCGCGCCGCCAAATAGCCCCTGACTTGCTTTCCAAATCCCTGGGCGAAATCCGTCAGGTCAGCAGCTCAACCCGGTCCTTCTTCAACCGGTAGAGCATCACATTTATCCCCAAACGGTCAAAGGCCTCCTGCAGGCCATCTGGCAATGCCGTGTCTGCTGGAAGTACAACGGTGCGCACACATGCATCATCTGGCGCGTGCACCGAGAGCTGCCCTATGGCGGTGTACAGGTCACCACGGGATGTCCCAGACTTCACCTCCCAGACCTCTACGAGGCGGCCTTTGACCTTGACTCCCAGATCAATCAGACGGTCTTTTGTCAGAGAGCCCCCTCGCGGCATTCTTCGAGTCTCGGAAACCCACGTGGCCAGCGCGTCCACCACATCGCCGTGCCTCGACACGTAGTCGATGACCCGCGCCTTGGAAAACCCCCTCCGCCGCCCGCTGCTCTCGCGAAAGTAGGCCTGCAGCCTGGCAATCCGCCTTTTAACCTCGGGGCGTTCCATTACCCCTTCCCTCGCGGCCTCCTTGAACTCAACGATGCGCTGTACGTACGTGAGAGCCGACCGTGTAGCCCAGCGCCCCTCGACTGGCATGACCATCACACCATCGCGTGAGCCCCCAGACGAATCCACAACCTGGTGTATGTCCACTTCCGACCATGCCAGGAAGGTCACCTTGCCGACGCCTTTGGTTCCGCCCCCCACTCGCCCGGAATGAAACAGGTAGACGCGGCCGGTGTCCACGTGTCGCGCGAAGAAACCACTAATGGTATCGTGACGGCCCTCAAAGGGCACATTGATCTCCACGGCGATTTGCACCCCAGGGCCCTCACCGTGGCGACCGAACCAGTTCAAGCACTGCGGTATTCGGTTGTCTGGGCGAGGCTCGGGGAAAAACCACCAGCCGTCGCTGGCGTGAACCGTCTTCGAGGACATGCGCCCACCCTGCCAACCAATGTCCTTAACCAGTCGGCTGGAAAACTCACTGCGGATCGTTGCTTCAAGAGTCTTTTGGGCCTTTGCAATCTCGGCCTTGGATTCGAGGTAGACGTACAAGGGGACTCCTTGGGTTGGTCGGTTTCTGGGCGGTCCACCGGGGCTTACTCTGTTTCGAGCTTGGCCCCCGGAGCACTAAAACCTCACCGCTTTTTGAGACCCCGCGCGCAATCCACAAAGCTGCGAAGGGGATCAGAAATACCAGTGAGCCCCACCGTGACGACTTCGCCACCCGGTGGAGATATCCGCAGCGTCTTTTTCTCTCTCAGAAGCGACAGAAAGATGGCCGTCGCCGCCACCGGCAGATCGGAATCCAGAACCTGCCCATCACCGTAGGCATCGAGCTGCAGGGGTTTCTGGTCGTCGAAATCCAGTGTGGCCATGTGCTTGCTGTTGGCCTTGTAGCCCCAGCGCGTGTCGTAGAGGGTGATGTTGAGCTGCTCACGGTTGCCCAGGGCCTTTATCGAGATGTTCCGCGCGCCAGATTTCATGTTGTCGGCCGCAGACAGCGCGCAAACCGGTGTCCCACGGTTGGTGACCCCCTTGCTGAACTCCCAGGGGGTAAAGCCCGAGGCACTGTTCACCTTCCCTCCGGATGGCGCACTTGGTGGGGCTTTGAACTCGCTGTTGTGAACACGGCTGGTGCGTACGGCACCGTCGTCGAGGCTCTTGATCTTCAAAGTGATGAAGCCGTCCCCTCCTGCGCTCCAGCAGCCGGTGCCGTATGGGGTCACCTTCCCACCGGTTTCCATGCGTGCGATCGCGCCCATGTCATTGCGCCCGGTGCACTCGGGAAGGGTTGCAGGGTCGTCGTACAGCTCGAAAATGACTTTGCCCCCGGCCTTGGGGATGGTGGCAACCGAGGAGAGCCCCGCGTGGGTGGCACCGGCTGCGGTGATGAGCCAGGCGGCCAGGAATGGGGTAAGGGTGAAGCGCATGCTCTGGTGGGGGGCAGTTGATTGCCTCCATCATAGGAGCCCCCTCCTCCCGCTTCGACCAGCGCAGGGGGCTTTCGTGAACCTATTCACGCGCGACGCCAGCGAATAGGCCGATTGGGTGAGGCATTGGGGGCGATTAGGGTTTCTTCTCGTCCGTTCCCCAATGCAACCCATTGATTCGCAAGCGATGTTGAGCGCTTCGTTTGGGGTTCTCTGGAGGTGAATTGGGGATTGGGGCACGTGAGCCCCTAGAAAATGCACGTCTCTTTTTGCGTGCGATTTACCGGGTTAGCGTTTCATCGATCCCAATGAAATCAACAACTTAGCATTTTGCTCAAAAAATGAGCATCTCTTTATTCGTGCGAAACACCCGGTTAGCAAAAATGGGATGACACAGGGATACCACGCGCATGTTGCATATCACGCGCACGGTTGATAACATGGGCGTGTTATGAATCATGCGCGTGATACACGCTAGCAGATATGCCCAACCTGAACCTAACCAATGAGAGCGAAGCCACAGAGATCGCCATCCTCAAGGCCGCGTCGTCCTATGGACTTAAGCAGGCATGGGGGTATCAGGCCGGCATTCCAGGTTACCCAGACTACGTGTTGAGCGATGAGCAGGATGCCAAATATGTGGCTGAGGCAAAAGTCGTAAGGGATGGCCGAACTGATCGTGTGATCGCCCAGCTGAGCGTGGCGATCATCCAGTCCAGCCACTATGCCAAGAATATTCTTCACTCACAGCCCCTGGCCATCGTGTACGTGTCGAATGTGGTCCCCACAATGCTCCGTGGGGTCAGGGATTTCGTTGACCAATACGCGGCAGATGCAAACGTGGCCATCGTCACAGACGAGGGCGCAAGTCTTTTCCGGCTCAACGGAGTTTGGCAGCAAGACTCGGCGATGGACTCGCTGATGTTCGAGGCGAACGAACGGCGCTTCCTCGGCCTGAGCAAGGCGAGTGCTTCCCCCTTCAACCCCTTCTCCGATCTCAACCAGTGGATGCTGAAGGTACTCCTAGCGCGTGAAATCAGCCCTGATTTGCTCAAGGCACCTCGCGACCCCATCTACTCGGGAGCTGACCTTGCTCGCGCTGCAGATGCCTCCGCCATGAGCGCGAATCGACTGATTCAATACCTCAAGAAAGAGAGATTCCTGGCGGATGGCGCCACAGGCCTCACGCTGGGGAGGCGGGAGGAATTCTTCAGCCTATGGCGCTCAGCGTCGATGGCCTCACCCGCTGAATACAAGATGCGCTTTCGTGCTCGCGTGGCCACGGCAGGCCAGTTCGCGGTCTTGCTGAAAGAGCTTGGCGACAAAGCATGCCTGGGACTCTTTTCAGCGGCCGATCACCTGGGAATGGGACATGTAAGCGGCGTGCCCCCGTACATCTACATGCACAAGCTCCCCGCACTAGGAGCGAAGAACCCCGAATGGGAAAAGACCAGCGTGTGCACGCAGGGCCAAACCCCGGACTTCTTCGTTCGACGGGCCCTGGCGCCCATCTCCACTTTCCGAGGCGCGGTAGAGCGCGATGGCCAGCTGTGCGCCGATGTGATCCAGGTATGGCTCGATGTGGTCAACCACCCCTCTCGGGGCGCCGAGCAGGCCGAACACATCTACCGCACGGTGCTGCAACCACTTGTGGAGGCACGCTGATGAACGACCTTGAAGCATTCGCAAAGCTCGTCCAGGCGCTTGATCCGTGGCGCGCGCAGATGATTTTCATCGGAGGTTGGGGACACAGGCTGCACACCCTTCATCCGGACGCCCAAAAACAGGCCTTCGAGCCGGTGTTTACTCGCGATACGGACCTCGCGTTTGCCAATCGGGCGCCGCTGGAAGGCGACATCAAAGCCGCGCTGGCGGCCCATGGCTTCAAAGAGGATTTTTCTGGAACCTCCAAACCCCCTGCAGCGCACTACACGCTTGGCAATGAGCAAAACGGGTTCTACGCCGAGTTCCTAACCCCTCTGGTGGGGAGCCCCTACAAACGCAACGGCGAGCCGGATGCCACAACGTCTGTGGCCGGGATCTCCGCGCACAAGATCGCACACTTGGGCGTGCTGCTGGAAGACCCATGGATCGTGACTGTGGGCCCGGAGGTCGGCGTTCCCCTCGATCAACCGGTGGACCTGCAGGTAGCCAACCCGTTGTGCTTCATGGTCCAGAAGTTCCTCATCCTCAAGGACCGCAAGAAGAACAAGCGCCAGCAGGATCTGCTGTACGTGCATGACACCCTTATGCTCTTCGGCCACATGCTGCCGACGTTCAAGCAGACGTGGGGCTCTATCGTGAAACCCCGCCTTCACCCGCGCGAGGTGGCCACCGTTGAGCGCGAGATCCAGGAAGCGTTTTCTGAGGTCACCGATGACATCCAGGCAGCGAGCAAGATCCCGAGCGACCGCGATATCGACCCTGAAGACTTCTTGGCCACGTGCCAGTATTCATTCCAGACAATTCTGGAACCCTGAGCCCCAGACGTCCATACCAGAGGACCCACAAGATGAAATTGAGCCCCGAGCAGATGGCCATCGGCCGACAGCGCTTCCTTGAGGAGCATCCCCAGGTCAAGGCCCAGGTACTTGCGGTCCCTCAAGCTGTGGCCGACGCCTTGGGTGTCGAGCTGGCAGAAATTCGCCAATCGGACACTGACAAGGCCATCGCGGAGAAGGCAAAACAGGCGGGAGAGGACGCCCATGACTATTTCCTGCGCTACGCGCTGGACAGCGAGGAAGAACGCCAGATTTTCATTCAGGCCCGCCGTGACCAGGCAAGGCGGGCCATGGGCTTGGAGTGGGATGACACGACAGAGAAATGAAAAAATGACCACCCATAACCGGTGACCATACCTCATGGAAACGTTGTCCAGACACGCTATGGAGCCGATTTCCATGGTTCTGATATTCGGCGTTTTCGGTTGCAATACAGCCACATAGAGCACCAATGCACCCCGAAATTGACGACGAGTTCATGAGCATCCTCTGCGCGCTTGCAGGCTCAGGCGTAGAGATGGCTTTTGAGCGGCGCGGCGAAGGCACCACCACCTACCCGCTCCATGGCGAGGTGGTGGCCGTGGACGAAAGTGCCGGCACGATTCAAATCCTGCGCACCCGCACTCACGCTGGCGAAGTCCACACGATGGGGCTCCGCTACTTCCTGACCGCCACAGCGCCCGACTGCGATCCCCTGATCAACACACTCGCGAGGGCCCGACTTCAGGCCGACCTGCAAAAAGGGATCGCCCGTGAAGCAGCCCGTGAAACGGCAATTGAACAGGTCAAAGCCAGCGCGGGATCGATTCACATCCACAGCCTGACGCAATCCAGATACCAAGGCAACGCCACCGGAAGCATGGCTGGTTACCCTTCGAACAGGTACGTCTTCGCGGACAAAGTGGACCCCACCCGAACAGCCGGAATCATTGCCCGATCCATGGCAGATGCGACGCAGTTCATGGCATCCCAGGACCTTTTCATGAGCCTGGACGATTCGCTGGAGCTGGCAATCAAAGGACACGTACTGTGGCCCGCAGGAATAGCCTATGCCACGGTACAAAATCCTGAGGCCTGGAGAGCCCCATGGCAGGAGATATTCAAGGTCCTCGATGGACTCACCGCCCGAGCGCTGACGTTCTACCTTCAGAAAATACGAAGGGGCTCCCACTCAATCTCCGACACCGAGACCATCGGGAATGCCGCCATTCAGAGCCTCACGGCTCGCGGGCTTCTCCAGATCGAGGGGCGCCCCGCTTCCTATGAAGAGACCGTCAAGCGGATACCCGTTGTGGGGCTCAAGGAGCTTCTTCGGATTGCAGGTGCGAAATCAAAGCTGCCTACGCGGCTGCTCCTTGAAGCTGAAGTGCTCTCCGTCATGACGAACGATCTTCACGAGAAAGCGCTGCAACTCATGAGAGCCCCCAAAACGGTTGTAAGGGCCCCCTGCGGTCTGTCGAACGACGAGTTCGCACATGCAATCAAAGAGATGCGGGATTCGATTTTCATCATGCGCCAGTGGCTCCGCTCGACTTACGAGCTGGAGCGCGAGGACGAGTTGAGAGCACTCGCGGCCAGGATGTAGCGCGGGATGGGCGGTGAGCCCCGGCCCAGTCTCAGAAACTGTTGGAGCCAGTCTCATCAATTGTTGGAACGACGCGGCGACAGTCTCAGCAATCCGTGTTGCGCCTCACAGCCAGTCTCATCAATTGTTGTGATGGCGCGGGCGCTGGACCAGGTGTTCACGGTGCTGCAGCCCTGTTCGCCTTGCCGTTCCGGCACCATGCACACGGCGCTGGTGTTCATGACCGGCGTACCGTCGTTCACGAACAGTGGCATGGGCTGGTGCAGAACTACATCCCCTGGGGCGATGACGCCAGTTGGGGCAGGACCTGCGTCTCAAAAAGCTCAATGGGCGTTTTGCCTGAAAGCATCGTGTTCTCTGAATCCAGCTCGGCCAACTTCTCCGTGTAGCCGCCTACACCAGTGATCACGTAGGCTGCTGAGCCCCCATCGAACACACCCACTCGCCCGGGGAACTCCTCCATCCGCTTGAGCATGAGAGGGTTCCGAACCTGCAGGTACCTCCGAACGGAGAATCCGTGCCCCTGGCTCATCCTGACAAGCGGTGAAGCAATGTCTTCATCCTTCCATCGATAAGGAATGAGTTGCTTTTGCAGGATGAGTGGCGGAACGGCCTGCTCCATGGCCTTGTCGCCGTAGCTCTGTGCGCTGGCTGTGGTGTCTACGGCCAGGAACGGCGGCGCTACAACAAGAGCATGGGGGGCAACGAAATTTCCGGTGTCGAGGGCAAAGAAGAATCGCTTTTCGAGCGAGACACTGGGCGGAAAAGTCACCGTCATGGTCGCCTTCGCGCTGAAATTCCAGACGCCCAACTCGTCCAGCATGCGGGACAGAACACCGGAGGCAGTCACACACAGCCCGTGGCGGCCGTCTGCCTTGACCGCAGCACTGACCACCCTGGCCGCCACTTCAATCTTGCGCTGGGCGGTCTGCAGATCGGCATCGGAATAGGCCCGAACCTCCACGTAACGCGCATAGTCATCAAGAATCTCTGGTCGTACCCGCTCCACTGCGAGGAATGCAGCGCTGTCATGAAAGCCTGGCTTCGAAAAATCGATACCAAGTTCCTTGAAATGCCCCTCAAGCCGCGCCTGCTCTTTTGGATTGGTCAGAGGCCACCCCGCAGGGGTCGCATTCATGGCTTGGCCCGTGCTGGCCCCCGTGTTGCCCTGGGCCAACTTGCGGCGCCGTGCTTCTCCCATTTTTTTCTCCCGTTCCGTGTCGTTCGAAGGAACAATGATTGTCGTCGCTGGGGCTCAGCAACCCCTCGACAAGCGATAGACCTCATCACGAAAATCTCACAGAGGGCAATCACATGAGCGTGACCTACAAGACCATCGATGGATCCGACTGGCAGTGGGCTGAGACCTACGTCTATGCCGCTGCTACCTATGTGGTGGCGTGCCCGCCTGATCGGCGCGTGCAAGTTGGAATGGGCGTAAAAGCCTTTGGGGAGCCCCTAGGGGAAAAGGTCCGCTTCTCCGGCGAGAAGGAAATCACCGTGATTGGGGCTGGCCAACTGCACTTCCGGGTGGACGATGGACTCGGCCCCTGCCGTGTCGGGTTTTGTCAGAAGTCGAATCGGCCGGTGAGTTGGACTTGGACTTTCTAGTGCCATTGAGGTCTGCGAGGAGAAAACAGTGAAAAGCTGGCTACACAGAACTGACGCCGTGGGCGCCGAAGACCTGGAGGCGATGGCCCGGGAAGCTGGCCTGCTTGCGGCGGATGAAAAATTGAGCCCCCAGCTCCTGGCCTATACCCAGGCTGTTGTCGAGCAGTGCGCATCCATCGCCGATGCCTACGCACCCAACGACACCGAAGAGAATGCTGCGGACCACATTCGGGCCATGCTCCCATCCTGACGCCTGCGACGAGGCTTCATTGGCGACGGTTCGAACGGGACTATTTGGTCGTGGACAATGACATCGGAAAGTGAGATAAGACCTCGCACTCGCCCTGACATAGACGCGCCAATTGCTCCTCAGGCTCACCGCCGCCTGTCACGGCCCATCACCCATCCCAAGACAACAGGACGCAGAGCGATGAGCGCGAAGATCTACGACGCAGAAATGCAGTACCTCCTGATAGAGGAATGCAAATCCCTCGGTCTGGATGCGCAAGGCCGCGTTGCCTGGATCGACGACGCCCTGATGGGCCCATCAGGGGAGAGTCTCACCCCACTGCTGGTATATGGCCTTGTAGTCCCTGCCTACCGATACTCAACGCGGCTACTGGTGGATCCCAGATTTCCCCTGGCGATCGGCGAGTACCTATCACACGCCTGGGCAAAGCCCCAAACGCTTGGCATGCCTCTGCGGCTCGAAGTGAGGCCAGTGCTTATGGGTGCGGACAAGGGCTTTTCTCAATGGGCCAAGAGTCTCGGGGTTGAGTGCGTCGTAGCACAAAACCTCAAATCCATCGGTGCGTTTTCCACTTCAGTCAAGGATGTAGGTTTCGCCGCCATGGAGTGGAGGCGGGAAGATCTCAGCGGCGTGCCACACCCGCTGGCCGACGCGAACGCCTCACTGCGAGACCACGACACCACCATGCTGAGATGGATGATCGAGGGGTTCAATATGAGTGACTTGGAACTCGATCACTTCAGAGCCTGGCTCAACAGAGGTCAAAGATTCTTTGATCGGCCTGTTGCCCCCGCAATGGACTGGGATATCGATGCTTTGCCGCGCAGCCCCGAGCCCCAGAACCGACACAGGCAGGAAGAGTTGAACGAGCCTATGTGGCTGGAAGAACCCATTGAAGGGCTCAAAGAACTAATCAGCATGTGGCCCACTGGAAAGAAGCAGTTCTGCAAGGAAACGGGCGTGAGCGTTTCGGCGCTGAACAGGTGGATGTCTTGTAATGGGCCCATTGAGGAGTCCCAGTTTGAAGACCTTCGAACCGCCATCCATCTGGATGAGGATGAAGAGTTTGACTACAGCATCTACTTAGCAGGTGGGTGCCTCTTGATCGCCGACACCCCTAAGAACGTCATTGCCGTCTATGACGAACTCTCAGACGGTGGCGACCTGATGTACTCGTTTGAGGCCCAGAGCACCAGCACAGATTTCAATGGCTTCCGCGTCCTGGTCTTTGAGTCCTTCTCCAACAGTCCCACCATCATCCTCTTCAAGCGCGGCGAAAAAGCTGAAGCGGTACTCAACCGCAACGACCTCATCAATTTTCAGGGACCAGTGCATGTTCCACCAGAGATAGCGGCCTATCTGGAGACGATGATTGTCCATGCTGATCACGGCAAGTATGGCCACGTGGGGTGCGGCCTTAGAGAACTTTTTGGTGAGTGGCTGGATGACCAGGCAGACTCCCAAAACGGCATCACAGACTTTGCCCGTGAAGATGAAGATGCCG
Organism: Acidovorax sp. FG48; assembly: GCF_057809085.1. Taxonomy (NCBI): domain Bacteria; kingdom Pseudomonadati; phylum Pseudomonadota; class Betaproteobacteria; order Burkholderiales; family Comamonadaceae; genus Acidovorax; species Acidovorax sp. FG48. The sequence goes on from NZ_JBMDJH010000004.1 coordinate 78,472, forward strand.
AGGATGAAACGGCCCGTCTAGTGCTTTCCTTGATGGTTTCCCGGGACTGGGCTCAGGAGTGCAACATCCTTGCTCAAGTGAAAGATGCATTGAATTCCAGATTGCCTGCACAGGCCATCGCATCCATGATCGAGAACGCATTTGCGGAGGGCTTCCGCATCGGTGGCAGTAGGCAATAGCCTGCTCAGCCCTGAGCGGTATCTGTCAGCGTTGACAGCGCCGTCTTGAAGGCTCTCCAGGCATCGGCTGCTACGCCAGTGTCACCCCCAGCTTTCATCCACTTCGCCCTCTCTCGGCGATCAAGACCGTTCCACCAGGACATGCCTTCCTCGCCATCCGTATCCTGGGTGGAGGGCGAATCACTGCGCTGCACAACGGCTTGCAGCTTCTCTTGGGCGTATTTGGCATGGGCCGTGGTGACCGTCCGCGCATTCTCGACAGCCCCGTGGATGCTATGGCGTGGCCCGCCCTGTTTCTGTGCCTCAAGGTATGGGGCTCGCCTCACATGCCAGCCAATGAACAGGCGAATCTTTTCCCGGGTCAAAGCAGAGCCCCTGCGCTGTGCGTCGGCGGCGAGGATCTTGTCGATGCCGATTGTGAGCGGCACGAAAACACCGGGTCCAAAAAGGTTTGGCCACAGAGTTGCTATCTCGCGGGCGACGGCTGTATCTGAGGCCTTGATGGCCCCAAGGTCGTTTGCACCTGTTGTCACGGTATTCACATTCATGGTGGGGTGGTTTGAGCTATTGAGGTGCAGCCTTGGATGCACCGACGACGTACTGTTTCTTGTCGGGGGCATCCCCGGCGAGCTTGTGCGCGTTGACCAGGACAGGAGGAATCAGCACCGGGCGGGTCTGCTGCAGCCCTTTTCCGAACCGCTGATTGAACCTGACGAAGCCGCGACGGTAGTGGGGCTTCACGCCATGCCGCCCATGAGAGAGGGATAGACCCAATCCCCCCGAGTCAACCGTCTCGGGCCCCACATGAATTGCATCCACGCTCGCGTTGAGTCGCTGATAGTGCTCCTTGCGACGCTTTTTGCGGTTGAGGGCCGCGAGAGCTGCCGCCGCCTCGGTGTGCTCGTTCTTACGCAGCACCCGCGCATCCCGCGAATTCATGTAGAGCATAACCCCGGCATAGAGGTCCAAAGCCTGCTTCAGCACACCATCATCAAGATCCATTTGACTGTGAAGGTCGGCCAGCGTGGACGATTCCCCAACTGCCACATTGAGGGTGGCCACCTCCACCAGGAACGGGTTTGATCCATCTGCAGGGCCGCTGGTAATGAAAGCGTCGAGCTGTAGGCGCTGCACGCCCGCCTCCTCCCACCGCTGAACCAGCACCCCGTCGATGCGGAACACCTCATCTTCTTCGTCAACGTCGCTTGTGTCGAGATAGGCCTCGGCAGGAACCCGGAACACCAGGTACATGACATCAAAGCCCCCCTGCAGGAATTGCGATGGGCAGTCCTCGCCGATATCGGTGTTTTGAAGGATGTCCACAAGCCCCGGCGTCACCTGAACGATGGCCCCACCTGCCAGCTTGAACTGCGCAGCCAATGCATGCGCTCGCTCCGGGAGCAACGCTAGGGCATAGGCATCCAGTGCCCAGGGCAGATCGTCAGGGACTCCCTGCCAGAACCGCACCATGTCTTTTTTCATGAGCGCGATCGGATCGCCAGGACGGCTCCAAGACTCCTTGAACGCTTGCCAGACTTGGGGCTGATAGTGCTTGCCCAGCGAGGTCATCACGCCGTACTTGTCGATGACAAGGATGAATGGCAACTTCTCAACCCCGGTGAGGTCAACATCAACCTCTGGGTCATCCCAATCCAGAGTTTGAATCAAGCAAGAGGCATCGCCTATGCCGGCAACACCGATCTTGACCATGGCGCCATCCAGGCCGACCGTATGCCCCGGATAGTCGTTGGCCCCAATCGGCGAGGCAAGCTCCGGCATGGTCACGTTCTGAATGCCTTGCGCGCGGCAGAAGTCAGCAATGATTTCCGCGTCCACTTCCAGCGAATTGCCAGAGCGTGGAATCCGCAGTGACTGCACCAGGATGTTCGCGCGGGACCAGATGGAAATCAGCAACTGGTCCATGTAGGGCAGACTATTCGGGATCAGCTTGGTGATTCTCGCTGAGGCGCCCTTGAGGTCTTCGCCAAGCTGGAATTTCAGGCGGCCTTGCACCACGTTGCTGATCACCTGCTCGTTCACCATGCGGCGAGCAAACTCATTCGCAGCGGGCGCTGAGAGGCACTCGGGGTGGATGTAGGTCTCGCCGTCGAACTCGTTTGCGGCCTCGGCCAGCAAACGGGTCATTGCGGGGGCCAGGGCCTTGTGGTCGAAGCCAGGGCACCAGATCTCCTCGTTGAACAGATCCGCCAGCGGCTCGTTTGTGCCAGTGACCACCGTTCCCCACAGGATATGGGCCAGGCCTGACTTGTCACCGGACGAGGCGCGTTCTTGGGCTTCAACGGCCCTTTCCGCAAAATCCTGGACTTCGTACAGCCGCCTCAGGTCTCCACGCGCCGCAGCTTCGGTTATTGTGATGCGTGTCGGGCCACCGAAGGCCAGTGGCGGCAAGCACATGGGCTTGGGGCCCCAATCAACCCCGAAGCCTCCGGCCTCGGCGCATTTGGTACGAAACGACTTGGCGATGGCGTCAGCGATCACCAAGTCCGCATCGAGCCGCACGAACATCAAACAGACCAACCACGCGAGCCCATGCTGGTAGCCCTCGGGGATTCTCGCGGCCAACCTGCCGCCATCGAGTCGGCTCACCACCACTGCTCGCGTGCCCACGGCGCCCAGGTGGCGGGCTATGGTGCGGTCATCAACCCTCTGCAGACTGTTCTCAATGGCGACAACGCGTGCCCAGTCCTTGTGGATCTGCGCATCAACAATGGCCTCCTGCACCAACATGCGCACGTCTCCGCCGTTGTTGATCTCCCGGGCAAGCTTTGCTGCCTCAGGGTTTGAAATGTGAGCTGCAAGACCTTGCGCACGAGGCGGTCGGTTGATCATGAAATTCCCTCCAAAATCGCACCTGATACCCCTTGCGGGGCTCAAAGACGCGCAAACATGCAAGCCCCCAAGGGATCCCTCAGCGGAGCCCCCTGCGGCCCGATATGGCGCTGCTGCCAGCCCTGCGCCTTCACCGAGGCCATCAGCTGCGCGTTGTAGACGTTCTCAAACTCGATGTGGCTGAGCGGGGGCTCCAGAGCCTTCAACCGCGCCAATAGCGCCCCCAGGAACCCCCTTCCCCGGAACTGTCTAGCCATGGTCACGTCGGCAATCACCAGCCCACGTCCCGCAAGTTGGTCAGGAGCCCAGGAGCGTGCGTACCGCGCCCTGACGGCGTTCGGTGCCAGGCATCGGTAGTACATCGTCAGATGATCATCAAGGAAGTGCTTGGAGCGCATTGGGAAGGCGCTCTCCCCTGTCTGGGAAAACGTCACCTCGATCTCTCCAACCACCCGATCGACTAGCTGCTCGCGCCAGGACTGGAAATCAAGTTCGCAGGCGGGAGTCATACTGCCAGCGGCGTTCTTTGAAGGCTTTGATGGCGCCCTTGGCCATCGCGGGGTGCCGGGGGTTGATCAGGACGTTGTATTCCTCGGGCACGATGGCCGAAGGCACCTGCAGCAGCGCCGAGGAGCCAGACTTCAGCCATTGGTCGCCGTAATCCAAGGTCACCATGCCCGGGGGCACCACATCCCAGCCCACCGGCAGCGTGGCAGGGTCTGCAATGGTGCGCTTTTTCCAGACATCCTTGGAGACCTCAATCCGCACCAGGATGCGATTCAAGGGCAGCATCGAGGCATTGAAGTGCACCAGAGTCTCCATTGCCGCCAAAGACACATTGGAGGCCGTGTAGAGCACCGGGGTGCCGGGACGATTCCAGCGGCCACCGGAAATCTCCGCTCCCTTGCCGGAGAGGCTGTCAGCTGTGAAGGTAGGTTCGTCGGATGCGATGCGCCAAAGATTCACCGTCATGCATAGGCCCCGCTGCGGATCTGGTCCAGCAGCTGGGAGACCAATGCCTGGCCCACCGCCGTATCCATGTACTCCGATGGCTTGCGCCCGCCCAGGGCGGGGAGCCCCTGCTCCATCCAGTTGGCCAGCCACGCAGCAGCATCGAACCCTTCAGGGTTGCCTGCGTCGTTCACCATAGCCTGTACCTGACCAATGAGACGGGACATGCCGATGACTTTCTCTGAGTCGTCGGTGGAGAGCAGCTTGGAAGTCGCGGTTTTGTTCCGCACAGTGGATGAGGCAAGCCCCAGGCGGTCTGCCATGCCTTCTTTGGGCAGTCCCATCTCGGACGACAACAGGCTCAGCATCTTTGGGGAGACGCCCGCTTTGGTGGCCTCCACAAGCGAGAACATTGAAGAGGAATACACATCCTGGAAATCCAGTAGGTGGCGCTGTTGAGAGTCAATAAAACGGTTGTTTGATTTGATCCACTCGTCAAGCTGATCATCAGCACGGAAGGTTGTAAGCGAGACCTTGCGTAGCTTGTTCATCTCGAAACTGATGCTGTCTTTGACGACAGCCGCAGCTTTCACCGTTTTCACCCTGAACCCTCCGGTATCCAGTGCTTTGACCAGGACTACATGAGTTTTCGTCGCTTCAGCATCGCTTTTCGTTTTAGAGGATGACTTCTTGGGTTTGGCGTGGGATGACTGGTGCAGAGTGGCCATAGAGCGCTCCTTTTAGCGAATAGTACCGCTCATTTGAGCGGAACGGTTATCGGCAAAGCGTCGCCCCGGCCTCGCAGCCCAGAAGCACTCGCCTGCGCTGCGCTTCTTCGGCCACCTTCTCCCGCACGATGGCCTCTACCTGAGCCCAGGCCTCATTGCGCGTCCGCAGAGCCCCGAATGCCCTTTTCACTTTCCGCTGCCTGGCGTGACCATCCACCGTCTCCATCCAGCAACCCACAATCGTTTTGGTATTGCGGTCCATGATCTCCGAAATGGGCAGCAGACTCTCACCGTCGTTGACCCTGCGATGCGAGCTGCGCACCCGCGCGTAGACATCAACATCAGCCCGCTCATAGGCTTCATCGCGATGGTATTGAGCCTGAATCAATGCGGCCTCAGGCCCGCCGTAGTCCGAGATGGGGAAGTAGGTGATACCGCCACCGCAGAAATACGGCAGCTGCACACGCCAAGCTGCCCAGGAAACGTGCCAGTCGATGTTCTTGAGGCTGGGGTCAGGGGGCTTCTCCCCGGTGGCCACAATCCGGTCGCGCAGGGCGACGAGCGCCGCGCGATCGAACGCTCCAAGCCAGCGACGTTGATCCGTGGCCACCTACAAAAAATACCGTTTACAGGCATTAACGCCGAAAATCAGACGCTTCAAGTCTTTGAATAGCCACTGACTCAAACTCATCGTTGGTCTGCCAGCCACTCAACCTGAAGCTGGAGATTTCCGAAAATGTCTTGGAGTCATGCAGATACAAAAACTTCAATTCATCGGGTTGCTGCTGATTTGCGCTGCGAAACCTTTCACAAGTAATCCTGCTTACTTTTCCAGACTTTATTCCAGCAGCTCCTTCGGCACTTACAACCTTGCAACTGTGCCTGAAATCATCAACCTCCGAAACAAAGGAGGTTGTAGACCGCATAACTGATTGATGCGTTGTTGAAAACTCAAAACTATTGCCTTCAGTAAAATTTAATGGATCGCCCTGAACAGTGAGACTAGTTAACACGCGTCTTTGGCTAATATTCTTAGACCCTTTTCTGTACGAAATTACACTGACAAGCCCGCCAAGTACCCCCACCTCCTGAATAATGGCACCTCCAAATGTTTTTCCGTGCTTATATAAAAACCCTTCGCCAAAATGCGAGAGCCAAGTCTGCATGAACTGAGATTCATAGTCGGTTTTGTAGTAACTGATCAAACTTGGGACTATCTCTGGAGCCGAAATCTTCATAGAGGCCAGCTTGCGCAAAGTAGTGGGCGGCACTAGAGCCCCAAGGATTGGAGAAGGAGCCCCCAACAAAGTTGGTGCCGTAGCGGATTCTTCTGGGGCTTGGCGAAATCGACGAAGGGCTGCGTTTGCAGATTTCCCGTAGTCATCCTTGCGATCAGCGAGTTGCAGATATAGCTTCCGCGCCATCAACGGGTCGGTATCTTCAAGTTGTTTCGCTGCCGCAAGAATGGCAGAGGGTTTGGGTTCGGATGGCGGCTTCTCTTTGTTCTGAGGTGGCCTAAACACTAAATTCTCCAGTGCCCTCCACTCCTTTTCCGCGACTGACATGATGGATGCAAGATTCTTCTCATGTTGCTGCTGGCGTGCCGCGTTCTGTGCGTCAATTTCCTGTTGCCGCTGCTGCGCTGCCTGGCGCCGCGCCTCAACCGCAGCGCGTTCAGCGTCAATCCTTTGCTGCCGAAGTGCTGACTCAGCCTCCCTGCTCTTGCAGACTGCGTTGCGATTCTCGCAATCGGCACTACAAGACTGGGTGGCAGTGGCTGCTGCGGAATTGCCCTTTGTTATCAGTGCGCCCAGTATTCCTCCGGTAACGCAGCCATTTGTGCAAGCCAGGAGTTCTTCAGTGCAATCCATTTGCGCATGAGCGGGTTGGCATAAAGCAATGAGGAGAACAATGTTGATAACTAGAGCACGCATCTGATCAGTCCTTTGAAAAGTACGCGCCACTGCGAAGTGAAGAAGACTCCAATGTTTCAGCAGTCAAACGGTCCACATCAGACTTCGGCCACATGCTTGCAGGCCCCTTGTTCGACCAGCGGCCATATTCACACTTGTACATCCACTTTCCGTAAACCACGAATGCGCCTTCACCGTAGTAGTTCAAGGTGGACCCGTCATCAGTGACTGCGGGTTTCGTGAAGTACGCACACCCTTTGCCCTCGTGATTGGCGTCAGGGTTTGGTTTTTGGAATGGTGCATTGGCCATGGTCGTACCACCACCAGAGCTACCGGCCGGATCATCCCCGTCGTTCCCACTGGCTGGCTGAGCGCCACCAGTACGCCCTCCGGTGGCGCCTGCGTTGCGCTGCTGCTGCCTCTCGGCCTCCCGCAGCCGGTTGTTCTCGTCTTGCAGGCGCTTCAACTCATCTGCATCCCTCTGGCGTGCCTGGGCGTCCTGATCCCGCGCGTTTTGATCCAGGTGGCGTTGCATCATCGCGGCCGGGTTGTCGGACGGTGAAGTTCCTCTGCGCTGGCCAGCATTTCCGCCGCCGCTGGATGATGGGCGGGCACCAGGAATCACTTCGACCCCAGTGCTTCTTGATTGCGCATAGGCATTGCTGAGGCTAACTAACCCTGCGAATAGCAGACCACTCGAAACAAGCACTGCTGAAAATTTCATATTCATTTACCGTTGAGTGAGTCGCCAGCACCCGAGCGGGAAAATTACTTCCCCCCCATTACGACTCCGGGTTGTGTAACAGGTTGACAAAAATACCTGAAGGCAATGTCGATGTAAACAAAAACAAAGAGGGGGCATTCACACATTCAGGCGAAAAATATCTGGCACACATGGTGTGCATGCACACTATAATGACACTCCATTTTTGAGCAAAGTCGTCCAATGAAGCCAACCCCACAAACGAAAGCACTCCTCATCTTTGGACAGCGGCTGGGGCAAATCACCATGTTGCTGTCTTTGGGGTACCTCTGCCTGCTGGGCCTGGGAGTGGTGACGGCCATGGCGGTACCTCATCGGTCGGGCGATCACCTGCTTGAGGAGGCCAAAGAGCATGCTTGGAAATTCATCCCATTGCTGGTGACCTTGGCGGCGATGCTTGGCTTATGCAGATGGATGCTGGGCAAGTTCCCTCCCGAGGGCGATGCCAGCAACACCCACCAGGAATGAGCACCGCAATGGCTTACGACGCACCGCCGATGCGTTCCGGGATCTTCTGCCGGATGGACGAGCGTGTCCTGGACGTAGCTGGCTGGTCATTCTTCGATGACCTCGACGGCGATATTTCGGCGCCGGAAGCCCTGCCCCTTGGCGGGGTCCAAGCCCAGGGCATGTTTGGACCACACACTGGGTTCATTCCACGTGAGCACGAGGCCCACGAACTTCGACTGAAGCGCCTGAAGCAGCTGGGAATCACATGAACGACCAACGCCGCAAAGCGATCGAGGCAGTTCTCATCGAGCTGGCCGATCTGCGCGCCCGGGTTGAGGCCATCCAGCAAGAAGAGCAGGAAGCCTTCGACAACATGCCTGAGGGGCTGCAGCAGACCCCGAACGGCCAGGCCAGCGAAGCAGCAGCTTCCGCACTCGACGACGCTTTAGGCGCCTTCGACGAGATTGCAAGCTCACTGGACGAAGCAAAAGCATGAGGAGCCCATCGCATGCAAGTACGAACCACCATTGAAATCTCTCAAGAAGTCCAGGTTGAGGTCAGCCTTGATGAAGTGATGGCTGAAATCGCCGCACTGGATGCCCCAGAGCGCGTCCCAGAGGCGCTGCGGCTCCTTACCCTTTGCATGGGCGCAGTGATGAAGGTCCCTGACGCCATCTTGGCCGAGATGAACACCGCCCAGAAGAAGGTCATCACGGATGCGCTGCGCACGCAGCTGGCCAGGTATGAAGCCCCATAACGAAACGCTACTGCCCATGCCCTTAAAACTCAGTGAGCCCCAAGAACTTCTCGTCAACAAGCTGAAGGGTGGAGCGCAACTGCGCCACCAACTGGATACAGGGCTCTTTCGCCTTCAGGACGGATCCAAGTCCCGCACGGTGCATCCGGCCACAGTGGAATCGCTGATACGGGCTGGTGTGATCTCCAAGTCCATGAGCGGGGACTGCCGGCTGGAGACAACCGCACTCCCATAGGCATAGCCGATGGCTGCAAGGTCCACTCTCTGTTAGCTGCGAATCCACTCTTTGCGCCCCAGATCAACACTCTGTTAGGCACCATTAAATTCGCCCGTGGAGGGGCCATGATTCTGACCGTCAAACAGCTTGCGGCGCTTCAAGAAGCTGGCAAGGACAAGATTTTCCAACTGCCCGGGCGCCGTAAGCACAGCCCCGGGGTCCTGGGCGCGCTCGTGAAGTCTGGGCTGCTGAAGGCGGAATCTGTGGGTGTCATCTGGACGATCACAGACGCTGGCCTCGCCGCGTTGGCGAAGGCCCAAGAGCCCAGTGTTCTCGGGAAGACGCGGAACCTTGAGCCCAACAAATGCCCGTCCTGCGATGCCCAGGCCACGATCGAGCATGGTGGGCGCCACTGGCGGGTACTGTGCGGCAGGAACACGAAAACCCCCCATACACCGTGCGACAAGGCTGGGCATGTGATGTTCACCAAGACAGAAGCCGTCCGGGTCTGGAACGAACTGAAGTAGCAAGGAGCCAGCCATGTCAATTGGGGAAGTGAAGCCAGGCACTCAGTTCGAGCGAGATGGCAAGAGGCGTGAGTTCGTGCGGGTCATTCCCGCGAACAGGTACACGTCCGAAGCGGTTGAATGGCGGCGCCCAGGCCAGGAATTTCGCAGCTCGGCCTGCAGCATGGCTGCATGGAAGAAATGGGCCAACGGAGCCCAGCAGCTTGAACAGGAGCAGCGCCATTTGGGAAATGGCAGTTGAGGTTTCGCACAAGCTGGGCGGCTTGATACGCCGCTCGTAGCCAAGGAATACAGATGACGACAAAGACAACCGGCGCGGAAATCAAGCGCTTCTACGCCGACCCCGCGTTCTGGCCCGAGGATGGTGGTGACACCTACCACGATGACGAAGAGGTCCGAGTCGATGGGGTGCCCCTGGATCCGGATAAGGGCATCGCAGAGATCCCTGATACAGCCGTGGTGACCATTGCTGGAGGTATCGTTTTCAGCCCCAAATGGGATGGCAATGAGCCTTCCTTCGAAACCTACTTCAAGCGCTGGAGGAAGGCGCAGTCTACGGTGAGCATCATCGTTGAGTGCGATGTGTCCAAGCGGGATGCCGTGGTGGCCGCAATCCGTGCGGCAGGCGGCAAAGTGTCCTGAAACCGAAAGCGAACCATGAAGATCGCAAAGCTGCTCGATGAAGCCGGCAGGCCGGTGCGGGAACCTGTCGCTGTGCCTGGCAGTGTCTCATTTGACGCGCGTGAAGGGGTGGCCCAGGCCTGGGCTGCGGATGGCCGCACCCTGATCGCCGAAATGGTGAAAGCACGGGTTGTATGGATGGGGCTAGCTGGGGCTCGGATTGAGGGCATGGAGCCTTTTGACGGCCCTGATGGCACCCAATACCGCGCCATGGAATGGCAACAGATCTACGGCCCCTCTAGCGGCCAAACAAAGGACTGATCGGATAAGACATGGGAACCAAAGACTTGACTCACGAAGCGTTGATCAAAGCTCTCAGTGAGAACACACCGCTGAGCCCCGAGCAGCGAAGCGCGTTGATTTCGGTCATAGCTGACGACAAGCACTGGCAGCGCGTGTTGGACGCGGAGACGCAACGGCTCAACACCACGATCACTGATCTCCGCGCGCTGCTTGATGAGCAGACTAGATTGCTCACCGACGTGAACGACGTTTGCGGGCGGGATGGTTTTGACGCGGAGTTGGAGGATGGGGAGTCGGAAATCATTGATCGCATCCGTGCTCACCTGAAGCGTGTGAATCCATCGAACGAAGCCCCAGCCGGTGCCAATCGACCCCAGGAAAACTCACGGTTTTTCGAAGAGGCTGTCGTTGGCGGCGCTGGAATGGGCATCCCCCCTGGTGCGGGAAATCCTCCGGCTGGCATGGGCGTTGTGCTGCTCTACGTGCCCTTGTCGGTGATGGATGGCAAATCGCCTATCGAAATGCAGGCTGACATGGGCTTGCCCTGGTCAGGGCCAAATGGCGAACCGTACTGGTTCCCAGAGAACCAGCCCACCGCGTGAACAAGAAAAACACCGGGCCCGCGCTGAACACGAACGCCAAACTGCTTGCAGGCATAGCGCGAAGGTCTTTGACACCTCATGCACCGAAGTGAAAAGCTGGAAGGCAATTGGAGATGAGTGAGTTGCTGGCCTATGCCCGAGAGTTTCGCGAGGCCGTACTACAAGGCTGCTCCAGTGAGAGGATGTGCGCGGCTCTTTCAGCCCCCTTGCACGCTGTACTTCTCGCCCGAGGCACAGCCAGCGAACTCGTGGTCTCTGACCTGGGTGAGTGCGAGCATGTCTTCCTGCGTCTTCCTGACGGCCTGGTGCTGGACCCCACGGCCGATCAGTTCAACACCTTCTCACGCGAGAAACATCCAGGGGTCTACTTTGGAGCCCCGGCACTGATCCACAAAGGGGCCATTCCATGGCCAGGGGGCCAGGAATGGCACGAGCTGATGAGGGAGTTGAAACGCCTCTACCCGGCGTTGGACGCCGCCGCTGTGGGCCGCACCGTGTCCCTCACGCTGAGAACACTCCCGCCAGGCCTGTGCGAGTTCACCCCGGCCACAGGCCAATAGGAAACCCAGCCGCAGGGAGAAGGCTCCGGGGAACGTACCGCAGAGAAATTTCCATTTACCTGCGGTAGCCAATCAGTTATTTTCCGGGCAGTGTCAGCCGACTATTGATTGGGGACGTTCTTTTGACGGTTCCCAGTCAGAAAATGCCCATGCCCCACTACAAAACCCTCATTTCTTCCTCGCTTCTCTGCGTTGCCATGGGCATCACATTGAATGCCTATGCGCAATCAAGAAGCACTGGGGTCGAAGTGATTCCTGGTGCCCGCCCATCATCCAGCGGCGGCGGAAGTGCTGGACAGCGCAGGGGCACATCCCCGGGCGACAACCCGGCCGCGATGATGCAGCGCCATCTGGACCAGAATGCCCGCGACCAGGACGCCCAGGCCCGTCAACGCGATGCCGAGGAGCTGAAGCGCCTGCAAGAAGAGAACAACCGGCTGAGGGAGGCCGAGAGGCAGCAGCAGCGCAACGCAGGCGCCTCCGGAGGGCGCGCGGGTGGGGCTCAACCAGCCAGTGGGAATGACGGGGATGACCCCGATGGTGGATCCGGCAGCGGTTCGCAAAATGCCTCGTTTCAACCGCTAAATCCAGATGGAAACCACGAGGGCAAAGCCTGTGCCTATTTCACGAAGCCTGCAATCCGGGAGGATGGTGGAGGGCTGAACTACTACGGTGACGGTGCCTATGTTGTCTACGGCAAGTGGATGTATAGGTGCGAGCACAGGCGCTGGAAGAATACCGGCCCCGCCAGTGTTCATTCAAAGTCAGAGGTGGAACGTCTTAAAGCTGAAAAGCAAGAATCATCCTCTCTGAAGAGCGGCGCGTACTTCTCCAAGGACTGATCTGATGCGCTCGATTCTCTCTGCTCTTTTGCTGTTCCTCGCGGTGAGCCAATCAGCCAATGCCCAGATGAGTTGTGCAGAGGAGCTACTTGCGTGCACCAATGGCTGCGTGGCCGGTGGTCTTCTCGGGGCTCTGGCCACCAGAGGCAACTCCGCCGCAGCAACTGCAATGCAGTCATGCAGCATGGATTGTGAATCGCGAAATGCTGCATGCACCAGGCGCGAAGACGAGGCTGCGATCAGGCAGCAGAGAATTGATGCAGAGCGCGCAGCAGTTGAGGCTCGGCGCCAAGCTGCTGAACAGCGGCAACGAGAGATTGCCGCTCAACAAAATGAACAGATGCTGGCCAGACAGCGCGAGACCGACCAAGTAGTTGATCGGATCATGACCAGGGCTGCGAAAGAATTGAACGCTCTCAAAAGCTTCATTGCAGGAAGCTCCACCACCATCAATGCAAAGCCCCCCTCAGAGCCGAAGCCTGCCGCTGTTCTGGCGGCAGCAAAGCAGCTGGAGGATACGGATCCGTTAATGGCGAGAAGACTTTACTTGCAACTGGCTGAGCGCAAAGATGAGTTCGGTAAAGCAGCCGGGAATGCATTACGCAGGTTCAGAGATGACCCTGGAGACTCAGGAAGAAAAACATCCTATCTTGGTGAGCCACCTGCGATTATTGCGTCATTCATACCTAAATCAACCAGAGACAAACTCGCAGCAATTCGAATCGAGTCACCTGATGCAGTTTCATCCAACGTCAAATACATTATAGAGGATGGTAGTAAGCCATCCTCTATAAGGGAAGTAAGAAGCATCGGAGACGGGTATATCTTTACCGAAGATGGATCTGAGACGTACTCTGTATCAATTTTAGGTGGGCTGGTAGATGTCGTCTCGTATCGATCTTCAAGTTTTGGCGATACCAAACGCACACTTAAAGATATCACCTTGAAAGGAAATCCATTTCTTTTCGAGAAAGGCAATGAATTTGCCTACACCTATACATACAACTTCCACTTGAAGAGCAAGCAGGGTAAACCGAGTGTAAGCGCCCCAGAAATATATCATGCCGATTGCATAACGACGGCGATTACCGAGGAATTCGCCTCCATCCTATGCAAGCGTAAGCATCTACTTTCATGGGACGGGCGGAGGTACGACGATCTGCCGCCAAATATTGCAACATACGCATACATTCATAAAATCAAATTATTTTCGATAATAAAGGAATTTGAAGTCCCACCCAATAAATCCAGTAAAAATTGGGATTCGTATGAAATCAAACTCCTCACAGACTGAGGTCTGCAAAAATAAATGCTAGTAGAAGCGCCATTTCTGGCGCGTTTCTCTAATTGGGTTAAATAGTTCACTATATCAAGGTCTACATCTCTTTCAAGATCACCGGTTTGGTTCGCCGAATAGGCTGATCTGCTATGAGATAGTGCCCATCTGCTCGTAGCTGCTGCTGAGCTTTCACTTCCGAGCGCCACTTGAAGATGCTCTGGCGCTTGGACTCTAGGAGATCGACGGCACGATCCATCCTCTCCACCTCCCGGGCGCGTGCGAGCATCTCTTCCGCCTGAGCCAGCCCCTCCAGAACCATGTATGCAAGCAGTGGTGCACGCCAGCCCACAAGGGCAGCATCTGCATCCTGGGGATCCACAGCGCTGGCGCAGAAAGCGGAATACACCAGAAAGCCCGCGACCGATTCAATCTCGGGGAACCCCTTCCCGACCTTGGAGCACACGATGCCCACTGTCAGATCCGCATAGCCCTGCAGCTCTGGTGCTGCCTCCTTGGCCTCGCGGCCACGGATCGTCAGGGCATATCGCTTCGATTCATCCTCTATGAAGGCTTCATGGTCAAGGTATTGGTCCAACTCACGCGCAGGGGCGAGCCCCAGCGAGGCTTGGACTAACGACTCGTTTGTCCATCGGGTAGCCGCGTCTTCAGCAAGGCGGTAGAGGTCTTGCAACTCTGCGGCAACAGCGCTGCGCAGGGCCTCAACACCCGCTGGAAAAACATCGAGCCCTGGGGCGTCTGGCCAGTTGCTCAGCACGGCGGGGATACCGCCACGCGATGACAACCAGGTGGGAATTAGTCCGGGGCCCAGGAACATGCGCTGCTGGTGCCGGACATAGACCTGCCCTTGCTCAATGAACATCCCCTCCTCGCCGGCGTCCAGCACTGCGTGATCTTCCCAGTAGGCGACCGCGCAGAGGGGCTGCAGGGTGTTTTTCAAAAGTGAAGACAGCCGATCGGCATCCGCGCCGATATCGAATCCCTGGAAGCTGTACGACGGCAGGAAGGCGTTGATGTGGGTTGCCCCCCCAGGAACCTTCGGGACGAAAACTTGTTGGCCGCACATGAGGTCGGCCAGCGCCTCGAAGATATCGTCGCTCTGCGCGTCGTAGACCACGGGGATGATGCCGCCCAGCGCCCAGTTGTCGATAACGCGGCCGATGACACGGTTCTCCTCGTTCATAAGCCAGCGGATGGAAAGCCCAATGGGTAGGCGTTTGTCCCTTTTGATGGTCTGGGCCAGCGGGGCGAACGCCTGAGGTAGCAACTCCCTCGTCACGAAGGCCCGGAAAACTTCTGTCCTCGACTGGAGCCCCCCGTAGCCCTCTTCCATCACCAGGTCATCCTGGAAGTCAGCTGGCAAGGCATCGACCAAGCTGGTTAAGAGGGGCCACGAGAACGCACGCTTATCTGGCAGGACAGCGAAGGTGTAGGGTGGGGCTCCGCAGTCGAGAAGTTCGGCTGTGCGCGGGTGCCAATCGGAACCGAATAGGGTTCCAGCCTCGTCAAGCACCAGCATGCGGCCGGAGGCCTTGACGGACTTTTGGGCCTCCTCGAAGGCCGCCTCTGGCGTGCTGGCATCGACTTCCAACATGTTCAGCCGCAAGCCCTTGACCGCCTCGCGTGCATCCGCCAGGGGCAGCGGCGCAAGGCGCGATAGCTTCCAGGCCACGCTGTCGGCTATCTGCTCGCGGGTAGCGGGCTTGGGTGGCGAAAGAAGACGCCCCTTGGCCAACTGCTGCAGGTCATGCAGGGAGCGGTAGCCGAGTAGCTGAGAGAGCTTGCCCTGGGCCTGCATGAGGCTCAGCTTGCCGTGAGGCCAGGCCTTGACCAGGGAGCGGGAAATTGCAGAAAAGCGGCCCGAGTCGAGGTCCGCCTGTGAGACAGCGATACGCATGATTCCTTCTTTCCGGTGGCGTCGGAAATCTTCAGGGGCTGGCTTGCCGGGGGGTGCGCCACCATGAAAAACGGAGTTGCGTTCAACGGTCGGGGAGCGTGGTCTCTGACGTAGCCTTTACCAATGCCAGCGGTGCGGATGAGACCAATCCGGTCGCCAATCTTGCCACAGATGGAAGTGGATAGGAAGGACAGCGACCACGCTCGCGCCCACGGAGACCAAAGGAAAAATGGGTTTGTGAGTGCTGGTGGCTGTCCCGCAAAATAGACCAGCTCCAAAGAACAACCAAGGGGAATGAATGCAGCGGCTCCTGTACCACGCACCTGAAAATCCAAGCACGGAATCGCCCTTCGATCGCGCGATCGTCCAGGTGGTACAGGGCCAGCAAGTGAGCATCGTCAGCCCCTACATTGGGGTGCAGTACCTCCATCGGCTGATCGGAATGTCCACCTCGTGGAGACTGATTTCGGATGTGCTGGAGTGGCTGTCTGCAACTCCCGTCAGGGAACGCGGCTCTGTCTACGAATTCCTGAAGGAACACGATGGCCTGGTGCACCACTACCCTGCGATCCACGCCAAGACCGTGGTGAGCCGCGTGGGGGCCTACACGGGCTCCGCGAACCTGACGGATGCGGGTGTGTTGCGCCGCACAGAATTCGGCGTGCTCCTGACCGATCCAGGCCAGGTGCAAGAGATCCAGCAGTGGTTCGATGCCATCTGGAGCCAGACCTCACCGCCTCCACTGCAGAAGGTCTTGGACCTGATTGCCGAGCTGGACCAAATCTCTCACATCGCGGCAGATTTCGCGGATCTGAAGGCCACTCAGCTGGAGTCTGGAGCACGACGAGTGCGAGCCAAGCTGGTGAAGATCTTGGGACACGAGCCCCAACCCGTCAAACAAAGACTGGAGAAGGCTACCCCGGCCATGGCCCCAACCACTGCTCAGGTGCCTACATCGGGTTCATCAGCAGAGGAGGACCAAGTATCTGAACCAGTTTCTCAGCCGGAGGTAGTTCTTCCACGAACGATAACCGTTGTCAGGTCGGTCCCAGGCGAGGACTCAAGGCTCGTGCGCATTCCAGTCAAACGCGATGACGCTTCTTCGGCTCACCCACCCTCAACTTTCGATCTGGAGGCTGAACTCGATACCTACATCTCAAGGCATGCAGGTACCTCATTCACCTTCGAGGAGGCGCTGAAGGCCATGCGCCTCAAACAGCCAACGCTAAGGGCGCGTGAGGCGTATTTCGTCCTTCTTGAGTCCTGTGCGTCACACCCAAGAACCCTGTTTTCGTCCACTGCGCTGAACCGTCTTGTCTACAGCAATGGGCGATTCATCCAGAGCAACAGGGAACTGCTCACGGCCGGACTTCGACCTGTGGATGAGCTGGTTGGCCAGATCATTGACGCTCTCTCTTTCGAGACGCCTGTCGCAACTCTTGACTTTCACACCGACATGGGCATGCCGGTGGGCACCTTTCGAACGGTACTCACGGGCATGGTCAACGCTGGGTTCTTAATCGAAGAGGGAGGTCTACGCCTTGCTGAAAAAGCCACTTGGAGCGCACGCCTGAAATTGCTCTCTCGGGCTCATTCCAAATGGGAAGCACGACTTGCAAAGCACCGGATTGGGGTGGGGCAGTTACACACATCTTCACCACCAAATGATTTCCACGACATTCAGGAAACGAATGCGACGCCAGGACGGGCCTTGGCGGGAGATCCCTTAGATGCTGCGGATGCGATATCAGACAGTGAATCAGACTCAAGCATCCGCCTCTATCGCTTCGATACGTTTTTTGAATACTTGGCTAAGGAATTTCAGAATACGAGTGGAAATTCCACGATCCCCCTTGAGCGGATCAAACGTCAACTACAAATCAAGACCAGTCTTTCCTCTACGGACGTTTCTCGTTTATTGGATGGGACATATCCATTCTTCCGAAGCCCTTTCATTGTCATGGGAACACAATCCCGTGACTTTGTGAAAGTCGTGCCTGACATTCTGGACAACCCTGATCTTACCAAGCTCCCCCGAACGTCCGCCGTTATCAATCAATATCCTGCACTGAGAGCTTTAGCACAACCCCCGCGACCATTGACCCTGAAAACCAAAGAAGAAAAGACAATCACTCCAATTGCCCCACGATTCAGGAATCTAACGATTGAACAGGCCGACGACGCCTACCTGCGTATCTGCCGATGGATATTCAAAAAGCTCAATCCGCACTCATCAGCAATGCCTGAAAATTCTTGGGTGACATTTCTCGGGCGCAGTGGTGTCAGAGCAGAACTTGTCCGTTATCTAATATTTAGAAGCGGAGGAACACTGCTCAATCTCTTTCAAGTCACTGAAGCAGATCAAAGGGGCGTAAAAATACGCCTTATTCAAGTTAATTTGTCACGTTTCCCTAAAACTAACAACTACCTCACCGGTGTCGCTTGGCAGTCTGGCGTTCAGCACGAATGCTTTCCAAACTTGGAAATTCTTCACAATGAAGCGTTGGCAAAGTTTGAGCACTCAACAATAAATCACTTCCTAGCCAATCCATCCAACGCTGATAGTTCTTATGCCTCAATTCTTGATTTCATCGCCAAGAAGATACCACCACAGACCAGATTCAGAGCACCCCACGACATCGCAAAAGCCTTAGCGCCTACGCAAGTCAAGCACTCGATAATTCTCTATTTACTCGGAATTAATCACACTCCAGAAAATCAACTGGTCCGAGTTAGAAGTGACAGACGAGGCTTCCTCCTGGAAGTCGATGAATCTCAACTTGGAAAATATCTGAAGTGCCAGAGGTTTTTTAGAAAAGTCTCTGCAGGTGAAATCACCGCTCACCCATGGCTCGTAGATGAGCGAAGTGTTTTCTATCCGAAGACCACAGCAGCTACAGAGGGTAAGCAAGACATCGCTCAGAAAATTCAGGCCAAGCCTGCGGATGCGCTGCAATCCACTCCTGACTTCAGCAACAAAGAAAGAATTCTTCGTGAACTGGACAGGCTGTATTCAGAGCTTTTCCAGATTTACATAAAATATGGGAGTTCAGCGATGAAAGCTGATGGAGCGGATGAGGAAATGGAGAGTATGGCATTGGGCAAGTATCTGCAGATAATTAAATTAGGCCAAAGCAAACCAGAGCTACAGCCTGTTCTTTCACTACGGATGCACGAAGTCCCATCCAAGGCGCAGGAGTTGGTTATCTATGGCAGCTACCGCGACCATATCCATCAGTACCCAGGTCTCCAGCGGCTGCTATCAAATAGCCCGATCAAAGTCCGTGAAGTTTAGGATCCAGAGGCCGCAAACGCCTGAACCGACCTCGCAGACAGCGCCAAGGCCGAGTAGTAGGCTTCATCCATCTCGTGCAGTGCCAGACCCATGTCATAGGCCTCCTCACCATCAACCGAGAAGACCACAGAGCCCCCACCCCGCGCCACGTTGAATTCACGGCCGCGATAGAAGGTGGCGGCCACCAAAGGGGCTCCTGGCTTTTCGAACAATGCGAATGGGCCGCTGTTGGCGAGCGCACTGGCATCCATGGCGGGCTCATCAGGGTCCCCGGCGTGGAACACTTTGGTCTTTTCGTCCCATACGTATAGCCGAAAGCAACCAGCGCTGCGCAGGGGCTCCGGCGCGGTCGTGTTCCACCAGGCGCACAGCGACTGAACACCAGGATGGGTTTCGTACTGCCCAACCTCGAAGTCCACTCCGTCCTGGCGCAACTTGCGGGTGACGGCCAGGGCAAAATCCAGAACAGCCCCCTCGCCCCTCAGGGTTTCCTGGCCCTTGACCAGCTCAAGGCCTGTCCGCGTGGCCAGCTTCGACGTTGATACGCGCGTCCCATGAAAATCCGCAATGCTCGACAGGGACAGGGGCTTGGAGGCGTCGCGAGGGATCTTGACTGGGTTGTTCCAGATCCCGAAGAACCATTCATGGCCCCGGTAGAGCACGACAAACTTCTGGCCCACAGGGCTTTCAGGAGCAGCGGCGCACGCTTCGTCCAGCGTCGCAGCGTGGATGTTCGACTCTTTGTACCAACGCAGGAATGGCTGGTACCGGTCCAAGGCCTGTAGGTCCGCCAGCAGCGCCAAGGCTTCTGCGCGCTCAGGATAGCCGTCCGCTAGCTCCGTATGCGAGCCGTGGTGGGGTTCGCGCATGAGAACGCCATCGACCGACAAATCCGGGTGTTCAAACAGAATGAGCGTTGGGAAGTCGCGGCTGGGGTCCACCGCAGTGATATCCCACGGCAGAGCCCACTCGCGGCACAAAGCCACGGTGATTTTGTTGTCAGCGAATGGAGACCCGGCGAGCACGCCCTCCAGGTATTGGAGGGGGGACTCATCAACACCGGCCAGCTGCCACACCATCTCCAGATGGTTGATGTGCACCGTTGCATCAACGCCATCAGTGCCCGGGGTCACCGCCACAAATCGGAACCTCCGGTGCACGTGACCATGCTCATCAGCAGGGAAGGTGCAACCGCTGATCAGATCCCGGAGTTGCAGGCGTTGGGCTTCATTCATAAGGGCTCCACAGGTGCGTTTCAGATGCTCCCTAGGTTACGCACCAGCGCCCAAAAACCCCCCTTGAAAAACGCCCCGTTAGGCAGCATCACCGGCATCGCTGCCAGCGTCTCCCATGGTGGCCCTGGAGCTGGCCTCGACAAGCCTAGAAGCCGACTCCTGGTACGCCAGAACCCTGGCATGCAACTCAACGGCAGCATCGATCAGATCCTGCTCTACCTCGGCCACTGTCCATTTCTTCCCATGGCTCATGTGCGACTTCATGATTTCGGAAAGCTCAGGGGGGATCACCTCCTGAATCTCCTCAGGAACCTCGCAATAGTCGGAGGCATGTTGATAGTCCCACCCCCACCAGTACCAACCCTCTGGCCTGTATCCATCGCCCCCGGGGCCCCGGAAAGTGATGCTCCCGTGGACCTGGAGCACCAGCTCGTCAATTTCCGCCATCCAGTGCTCATTGGGCACGCCAATGTAGGCGCAGAGCCCCACGAAACGATGAATGATCAGGCCCCGAAAGGGTGTTCCAGCCAGGAGGCTATCGAAGAGCGGAGGCTTCAGCATGTCCTACGCCACAACGTCGGTTTCGGCCTGAAGCAGCCACTTCTGCGCCAAGGCACGGAATGCAGGTTCAATGGCTTTGGCCTGGGCCGCGCCAGCAGCCACATTTCGCTGGTGGCCACCAGCCTGGCCATCCTCCCAGTAGCGGCGGGCATAGGCAACCATCGCATCTACGCCCTCCCCTCCCGCCCCAACGGCCAACGTCCTCATGGCCGCGCCGACGTGATCGCCTGCCCCTGGAATGCGGTCATCGCCGAGAGCTGCGCACCAGCCGTGGGCAGTGGGCGCATTTGCCTCATCGAAAGCGCCAAAGACCTTCATGATCGCAGTGGCCAGCACCAACGGGTGGCCGGGGTAGACCATGGGGGATCCGGAGAGGTCAAGGATGACGTTTCGGCCGTGGATATGGGGCTCAGCAGGGGTAAGGTCTAAACTTCCCATAGATGGGGTCCATACAACGCAAAGACGACAGCCTAATGCAAGGGCGAGCACAGCAATGTGCAGTTCGCCGAAAAACGACGAGCAGCGCAATGCTGCCCGCCCTGGCGACTATCGAGTGAGACGACCGTGCCTTCAAACCTTTTCATCAAGTGTCTTGGCGTACCTCGATAGGAAGATACCGTCTTCCACGAGTTTGAGTTGGATCGCTTCCTGAATTCGCTGGTCCATCTCCATCCCAACAGGCTCATCTTTTGCCGCGATTTCGACCATCCCCAAAATGCCTGGTGCCGACACCTTGGACTTGCTTCCCAAGTTCTTCAGTAGGGCCGGCCCATACTGCCGGAACGCGACACGGGTTTCAGGCGAATGCCTGGCTGAGCCAACAAAAATGAAGTGGATGGCCTCCAGTTTTGGCAAATGCTCCGATATCCCGGGCAATTGAAGAGACCAGAGTCCGTATGGGGAAACCTCCACAACATCGGTACGCACGTCCATGAAGTTGCGCTCCTCATAGGTCAGGTTGAGATCAAGCTTCGAAGACGCCTTGCATGAAGCGCTTCGCTTGGGCACCTTCAACGCAAGCATTGGCCCCTTTTCAGGCTTGAACCAAGAGATACCGGTGCTGGTGAGCATGGCCCGAATCGAAATCTCCTTGCCAGCAAGGTATTCGCTATTGAATTCAAGTTGAATACCCAAGGAAAACGCACGCTCATCCCACCGGTTTCGATTTGCTTTTGGAATATTCGTCGGCATTAAAGTGACGAATGCTCGATCAGAGGCAAGATGCTCGAACACTTCTTTATGGCTATCTCGGTCGATCCGAATCTCGCATATTGCATTCAAACTGACATCCACAGGCGTATGCCTGCGGTCATCTAGCATCAGCTCGTACTGTCGTTCAATATGCTCTGGCCGCGTGCTTGAAAGATCAATCGCTCGTAGCTGGATCCATTCGTACTCGAATGCCGAATTCGCTTCGGCAAGGGCTGCTAGTTGGCCCTTCCCAAATTCGAGATCTGCCCACATTGCAGCTTCGTAAACATCAGTGACTTTGGTGAGCAGT
Source organism: Acidovorax sp. FG48 (assembly GCF_057809085.1). Lineage (NCBI taxonomy): Bacteria > Pseudomonadati > Pseudomonadota > Betaproteobacteria > Burkholderiales > Comamonadaceae > Acidovorax > Acidovorax sp. FG48. The sequence continues at coordinate 100,521 of NZ_JBMDJH010000004.1, forward strand.
ACGCTGCCCTCAGATTTCTCTAGATCATCCCGCTGACGCTGCGCGGTTGTGATGGCCGAGCGAATGCTGGCCAGTTCCGTGATGAGTTGAGTGCGCTCGATCAGAAGACTGTTCCTTGCATCCACCATGGCGAAGAACTGGTCCATGATGAGACGCAAGCGGTCAGCCTCTGCCATCCCCTTGTAAGGCTCAATCATCTTGTTGAAGTCATCCCGGGTCATGCTGACCCGAACTTCGTCTGAAGGGGGCTGTAGGTCGTCACCGCCTAGAAAATCCTTGGCTTTATTGGCAAAGTCAGCGAGATCATTTGCGCCCTTCGCTATGCCATCGAGGGTTGTTTTGACCTCGTTTGCGTCTTCGATCAGCCCTTTGTAGTCCTTCTCGGTCTTGGAGTCCTTGTTGAGCCACTTGAAGGCTTCTGCTCCGCCGGCAAGGGCCGAAGCAGCTGTAGCACCTCCTGATGCGACCGTCGCCACCACCAATGACACTGCGATCAGAACGTTCAGGAACGAACCGCAGGGGTTTTTCCGGGCAACGGCTTCCTTGAAATCATGGTCCGCCGTCTGAACCTTCAGCCAAATAGCCACATAAGATGCGGCCATCGAATCTAGTTGATTGCTGACATCTTTCAGGCGGCTATCCAACTGCTCCTTGCGTACCTTCCCAAGATTGGTGACCAATTCAGCGTGGTAAAGCACATCATTCACCGCCTTCTGGACCGTCTCGACTTGCAAGTTCTCAGCCCGCATTTCGGCCAGGTAGTACCGGAAGCGGAATCGACTTTCCAATCTCTTTTGGAGGCTATCCAGATGGAATTCGATCGGGCGCATGGAGCAATAGACACCTTGGATTCCAACCGGTGGAAGGCCCGATGCGATACGCCCAAGGGTGCTGGCCAGGCGCATTCGCAATTCACGTGCTTGAGTGTCAGCAGCTTCACTTGAGATGGCAAACAGCCATGAAGCCTTGTCTGCGGCTTCGACCTCATTTCCTTGAAGGTGGGTCATGTCTGCATCAAGCGCCAGCAGCTTCAGCCCTTTGACGGGAATCGACAGCGGGTGACCGAAGACGCGACCAAGGGTTACAGAACCAGGATTTCCTGCTTTCCCAACGGGAACCGGATCCAGGATTGGTGATGCATCCTTCCCTCTTGGACCACTGGCCCTTCTATCTGGACTGATGCCGCAATCCATGCCCCATCGAAGGGGTACTGCGCCGGTCGAAAGCACACCAGGACTCGGAACGCACACCTCAATATGCCCCCCTAGCCCCCCTTCACCAGGTGCCCCGGGCTTGCCATGGGCGGAACCGGCCACCTGCTCGCCACCATTGATCTGGGCGGTGACGAGTTCACCTCCTGAATCGACATGGATCCGGATTTGGCCACCGTTGCCTGAAGTGCCAGGAATGCCAGCTCTCCCAGGAGCCCCAGCGTCGCCACCCGCCCCTCCCTCCGTGTCGATCTCATCGTGAGGGAACCCATGCTTGCCATTTGCGCCATTGGCGCCAGGTTGTGCCTTGCCACCACGACCACCAACTGCCATCAACACCAGAGGCCCATCAAGCTCTTTAAAAAGAACATCGATGGAGCCTGTGACACCTGCGTCACCGCCGTTCGAACCGTTTGGAGCGGGAGAGGACGTTTCCAGAGGAGTGGGTGGGGGGCTCTGTAGCGCATCAACACCATCAACGCCAGAGACGTTGATCAAGGCCTGCTTCCCCCCCAGGGCCTTTCGAGCGATCAGCGTGACAACCGCGCCAGGGGCAACAATGGGCGAGTCTAGACGCAGAACATCAGCGTGGACCAAGACGATTTTCCGGCCACCAATGCGGGGGTTAATCTCCGACGCACTGATGTCCTTTGCGACTATCTCCAAGGTTGTCTCGCTGTCGCTGACAACTCGATCTTCGGTAATCCGAATGCCCATGATGATCCCTCCAGGAAGTAGAGGGAGAAATCCTGCTCAACAGCATGTGAAAAGACAAGCGCAAAAGTGCCAAGCTGGTTTTCAACGCCACCAGGGCCCACGATCAGGACGCTACCGTTCCATCTTCCAGAAGTGTCGTTGTCTCTTCGTCGATCACGTTGTCGCACCACAGGTGCTTCTCGATGTAGTGCAGCGCTGCCAACAATGTGTCGAAATCGTGCCTGTCCTCTTCCGTCCCGTAGGACTGAGACACCAGTCGCGCCTTACCGGTTTTCTTGGCGTAGCGCAGCTCCCACGAGCGCAGTTCTGGCTCTTGGTGGGAGACTGCAAATCGCACCCACCCCTCCCGCGAACCACCCTTGATGGGCTTCATCGCGGGGGTAAAGTAGATCACCGCCGCCGCGACTCGATCAACAGCCCCGCGCTCACCCCTGTTCAGGCCGAACCGCAGCACCGTTTGGTTGGTGTCTGTCCAGGTGCCACCAAGACCAAAGCCCCACCTCCCCGCCACCTCACCCAATGCCCTGTAGAAGACCATCGTGCTGCCCTCGCCCGAGTTCATCAACTCCGCCAGATCCGGATGTTCCCCCCAGCTCTGCAGCTGCGACATGGCAATGGCTTCACGGATGTCTTCAACCAGGTTGCTCGCACGTTCTTCCGCCCGCTCAGCCGCTTTGACCGCCTTCTGCGCGATCGCCAGTTTTTCTTGGGCCTGCACGAGCTGGGCGCGCAGCGAGGCAAGGCTGTCTGTGACTTGGATGTTCATGGGGTTGGCTCTGCCTGAGGAATAAAAATGGAGCGGGCGGTGATCACCTTCTCCGCGAACGTCACAGGTCCTGCATGGGCATCCACCTTCAGAACCCCTTTATTGCACGCCAACCAAAGCAGACTATCCACCGTCGCGATGCGATCACCAGTGGATTCGGCGAGTGGCCGGCATAAAGCCATGCAGGCGGGGAAACGGTACTTCACCGAGCGCCGAGGTCGATCCGCAAACCCTGCCAGGCGCGATTGCCAGAGATCAGGCTTCACCAGGTCGGCCCCAAAATTCTTGGCCAGCTGGAACTGGGTATCGTCCCCCACGAACGGTAGAGACCCGCACCACTCCACCAGGGCCTCCACGCTGCCAACGGACACAACCCCCTGCAGGGATTCGAAATCCTTTTCGCGTTCGTTCCATGCCCGTTCGATTGCAGCTGCTTTTGCCCGGTACCCAAACGCCTCCACGACCGGTCTGCCATCGTTGATAGCGTCCCATACCTTGCGCTCGATGGTGCGTGCCGCCTGTGCCGAGCGGCCTGCACACAGGATGATCCAGATGACCTCACTGGCCATCCTCTCGGGTGAGACCGGGGGAGAGAACGTCTTCTCCGACCAGTCCACCATCTGCAGAGCATCGGTGTCGTTGGCCAGCATCCAAGCCCGCAGCTCGGTGTACATGGCCACCGGAACACGCGTTGACGGATCAGGGACTGTGAAAACGGCCATCTGGAGAAAACTTTAACCGGTTAAATAATCGTTATGAGTCTTTATGAGTGGCTGCAGAACGGAGCCCCGAGACAGATCGCACCAAGGCTGGCACTCAGCATCACCCAGCCGACGTTGAAACAGGCAACTCGCTATTCATGTGGGGGGCGAATCTGCAAGCGTGAAGCATCAGTGAAGAGTGGGGGCGGTTTCTTCTGCCAAGCTGAAAACGGTTTGCACATCGCCGCCACACACCTTGGGAGCCGAAACCACTAAGTCAGCTGCCATCAGCAGCGTGAGTGCATTCGATGCCTGGGCGAGGCCACCCAGCGCGCGGGCCGCATCGGACATCAAAAACCCGCTGCGCTCGCCATGGCAGGTGGCATGAGGCATGTGGAGCGGCCGGAGGGCCTCAATCGCATCAGTCAATGTCATGGTCCCATCCAAAACCTGGGTCATGCAGCAGAGGGCGAAGGGAGGAAACCAATCCCGGAGAGCACATCGTTCTTCCCGCCAACATCCTGCAGCAGAAGGGCCGTGGTCAAGCGGCGCTTCGTGTACTCAAACGACTGTGCAGAGTCGCCCGCCACATGCGCGTAGTCTGCAAGCGTCGGCTTGGCTTTGACTGTGCGAACGTGGGTGGCCAAATTCACCATCTCCATGGCGCAATCCAGGTGGGCCAACATCGAGGCCTGCACTTCGGAGAACCACTGCTCCTTGGGAATGTGCTGTGAATACGCCTCCCGTTGTTTGACCACGGTACGGGACTTCAGCGTCCTGATCAGGAAGCCAAACTCGTTACCGGCCTGTCGCTCCTCGACGAACTCCACACAATCCTTGGGCGAGGCGAAAAGGTAGTAGCTGCTATGACCGTTGAGCCTGGCAACCTTGAAAGCGGGGTATTGCGAAGTCATGTTATTGGCCGTCTACAAAAGGGAGCTTCGCGGGTGGAATTGACATCCTCGCGAGCCATCTATCAGCTTGAGAGGGGCCACAACTACACAGGGGCAAAAGCCACAAGAACCATCCCCACCGTCGTAAAAATCAACCCCAACATGAAAAGCGCCTTGCGGTGTTCTGCGGAGCGGCGCCGGAACACGATGCGGGCCGTGAGCCAAAGCCCGAATCCAAACATGCACGCGAAGCCCGTGCCCTCAAGCGCCCGAGTCCAAGAAAACATGGGTTGGAACACAACGTCCCAATCAATGTCAATAAAGGCCGCAGGAAGTTTGGGCGTAGTTATGACGGCGTGGAAGCGCAAACCGATCGCGTAGAGGGCCCCATAGATGAGCGACCATGCAAACCAAAGGTAAGGTACTTGGACCACATCGCGAGGCGGATACAAACCGAGAACGTCTTGCTTTTCCATTGAGGGCTTTCTGTATTCAGACGGGGTGGCAAGCGCCAGAAGACGATGCACGCTGGATGTCGGGGTTCAAATCGAAAGGCCCCCCCGTAGTTAAGGCAACCGATTGCATTCGGACCCATTGTCTCAAGATTCAATCAGAATTGCCACACAAAATAAAGGATGTGGAAATATGTGCACATCAGTCGCTTACGGCCTGCGGAGCTATCGCTGAGCCCTAGCGATTCCTCTTGTGGGGCGGAGAGAGCTGCAGGACAGGTAGCACTGACTCAATTCCTCGGCGGACCATCGCGTCAACAACCTGCGTGCGGTCGTCACCAAAAAGGCCGGTACCCACAAGCTGATCCACGTACTGATTGATGTGTCCGCTCGCACGGATAACCACCTGATCATCACCCAGCTTCACCCAGGACTTTTCGCTCGATGGTTTGATGGCAAGCTCCTCCGCTGCCTCCATCGGAGACGCTCCATCGCTGCCCCCTTCACCGAAGATCCTCTGCAAGTATGGATCATCGAGCTTGATCACCTCATCGGCCACCATGGCAGGCATGCCGTGATCCGTAATCAGTAGGTAGCGAACGGCGGTGCGAAAGTCGTTGAGCGTCACGGGGGCCTCGGCAGACAAGGGGCTGTGCGCCGCAGGAACCTCTGCCTTTCTTGACTTGTTGGGGGGCATGGTGGGGCTCATTGGGGGACTGATGACGCCTGAAGGTTCCGTCTGGCCTGCAACCCTCTGGATGATCGCTGCTCTGCACATTGGAGGGCATTCAGCTTTTCATGCCGCCGCTCGATCGCCCGGAACTCCTCCCCGTTCAACTCACGGCCTTGGTCGAGAACCCGCTTGACGAACAGTGATGTCGCAGGATCGGTCTCGGCGTATTTGCTGATCTCATCGTAGGCCTGCAGGGGCACATCCTCAAAGGAATGGCTCGCCACAAAGAACAGGTCGTAGGGGGGCGCTGAGCCAGAAACCTGCCCATGGACGAACCATGAGAAGGGAATTACGTTCAATCCCAAAAACAGCACGCCCAGTCGTTGAGCATCCTGCAAGAGAAGCTCTAGACCAACCAGTGTGAAAGAGGTTGAGAGCATCGCGATGCAGATGTTCCTGCGCTTGGCCATCTTGTCTGCGCTGCGCTCCCAAGCTGCCCTGCTTGCCTCAAACTCGGCCTTCAACCCTGCCCACTGCACGGTTGTGAGGGGCTCCTCCTCCACGTTGACAAACTCTGCACGCAGCTTGGCCCAATCGGAAAATGTAGGGTTCATGGTCAGCCCCGACGTTGCTTGCCAGACCACAAGACCATCAGTACGCCTGCAGCCGCGCGCAGAACAGTCCGGGTTTTCATAGAGATGACTTTCGAGTTTCTTGTTGGTACAGCAGCGAGAGAACCCTGGATCAGGCGTTCTTCAACGGGTATCCCAGCGCCTTGATCAGCTCCAGCTGACCGTCCATGACAAGGACCTGCACCAGATCGTTTTGGGAGACCAACTTAGGAGCTGGGAGTGATTGCAGAGCCCCCTTCTTGTCCACCCAGAAGTTCACAGCAAACAACTTACCGTTCGAGGACTCGGCCCAAACGATCCAGTTCCTGGTGCGATTCGTTTCAGCCAGGTGGTGAGGCACCCTCTGGACATACAGGATTTCGCTCTTTGCGCCATCCCAAACAACTGCAGCGCCGTCGATGGCGGTGACGGCCGACCACCCTTTGAACTGGATCGGGACGGTGGTTGGAGCGGCCTCCATGCCCTCCTCTATCGCCACAGATTCGAGGTGGTTGTCGTACAGAGTGGCGCCCGTACCAACAACCAGGCAGACCGCAAACATCCAACGCATGAAGGTGGATTTTTTCATTTCGAGTTGAGGTTTCATGCCGGATTTACAGGAATGCCGATGCGCTTGAGAACGTCCAACTCTCGCTTCTCGACAAGCATGTCGATGACTTCAGTCTGCTGGACCACATTGGGCTTCTCTGCGGGGAATACCTCGCCCTCATTGCCAACGACGTATGGCACTGTGAAATACCGGCCCGAGGGCGTCCTGGCCCAGACGATCACGCATTCCCAGCAGCGAGACCCGTTCAGTTGCAGGTATAGAAGCTCACTCGAAGAACCGCTCCAGGCGACAGCCTCGCCCCCTTCACGGGTGATCGAAGTCCAAGCGGAATGGAAATGGTTTTTGACAAGTGCCGGAGCACGCTCAAGAGCGCTGCGTCTTTCAGCTGCTTCTCTCTGATCCCAGAGATGCTGCAAGAACCAAGGCCCAAGAATCACCGTCACAACCAGTACATGGAGTCGATACCTTCTGAAGAACTTCCTCATCCGGCCCCCGTTACAGAATAAATCCCAAGCTCTTCAACTCCAACTCAATGGCCAGCATGTCCAACTGGCGGGCATTCAGCACTGCATCCAACACTTCGGCATCCTTCTCAAGAATCCGGGAGTGCCAGAGGAAGCCCAGTCCGGTCGCGCCACAGGTCAGCGCTGCAGCTACAACTGCCGCTATGGTCATCCAGTCGGCGCCGTCCAATCCCAATGTCGCCTTCCCCAGCTCGGATTCCAGGAAGATCCCGAAGACCACCATGAGCGCGGCTGTAGCCAAGAAGGAGAGCCCAATATCGCGGTAGTAGCTGGGACTCATCGTGCTGTCAAAATAGCTGTAGACCAGCTCCCGATCGCCCTCCGAGAGGGAGCTGAGAACATCCTGTCGTTTGGGTGAGTTGCCCACCTTCAGGGCATTGAGTTCGCGATGAGAATGCATGGGGAAATTGTCGGGGTGGCATGCCCAAAAACACCCCGCGAAACACGCCCAAATCGGTCGCATCTCGGCGGACGATCGCTTTCGCCGCTCTCTGCTTGCCCTATTCCCCAAGACTGCTGGTAGCCGCACTGGAAGTCATTGCCGTCCGACAGGGGCATCACTGGTTCCAAAGAGCCCCTTGCGCTTGAGGCGGGCGCGAAGTGAGCGATCTGTAACCACAACGGTTTTCTCATCACCGTGTGCACCGCTGACCGTGTACGCCAGGTCATAGCTGTCGATCGACGAACGTCGGCAACCTGTTATGCGGGCGCCGACACCAAGCCGTGCCTTTTGTAGCGCCAGCGCATTCGCTTCATTGCATGCCGCAGTCGATGTAAGGGCGTGGCCCATGGAACGACCGTTGCGGCACCTCAGACAGACGCATACCCCGCTGTGAGCCTGTTCGACCGTCACTCAGCACTCCATTCGCGAAGACGCTTGGCAAAAGATCCACTCTCATGGCATGAGCAGTTCACTCGCCTTGAGCGCGCCAACGCCCAGATGGACGATGCAACCGTGGGTTCGCCCAACGGGTGCAACACGGTGCGCCAGTAGCGGGCGTTTTGTGCCTTTTGGCACTCGCCGCCTTCGTTCAACCCAGCGCCGTCTTCATCCAGGGACTGCAGAAGCGAGTCAACCTCAGCCTTCGAGTGCAGGAATCGGGGCAGGAAGTGCCTCTCGAAATGAATGTCCTTGATGAAGTCCCAGTCGAACAATCGCCGTTCTGAGACCAGCTGCTGCGAAATTACCTCCACGGAGGAGTGCAGCGACAGGGACAGTCCTTGCACTTGTGGGGCAGAAATAGAAGACGCTGGTGCAGCAATCATGGTTTCGATGCTCCAGCAGCGGGGATTTCGATCTCGAATTTGCTCATGAATGCCTCCCATAGCCCGCGTTATTGAGGGTTTCAGTCTAGGAGAAAAATCCCGAAACTGCAACACGATACGCCGGATGTGCTGCTATTGCATAGCCGGGAAGAACCATTGCAAACTTACAAAATGAGCGTGATATCTGAAGCTGCCAAAGAAATGTTGACGTTGGCATTTCCTCTTTGGATGGGATGGTGGGTGCCGAACTCTTGCGCCGCGTGACAACTGACAGAGGCTCTGTGGAGTGGTCCACAGGCTCAACGGGCAACCTTGCTGGCAGGTCAGGTATTTCTCTGCGCTTGAGGGTAAGATTGGCGCATGGTCGAAAGGCCACCGCGCACAACAGGCGCATCCCACCCGCCAAAGGGAAGCTGGCAACGGCACTGTTCTGAATTTCTTGCACAACCTGGTTTACTTCGGGTTCTTGCGACGGTAGGCGGGTGTCGTTTTGCATGGGCCCGTGGAGTAACACCATGTTGAACACGCCCCCCTCTACCCTTGATGGCCTCAAGCGCCATGCCAAGAAGCTCAGTAAAACCCTGGGCATCCCCCTGTACCAAGCGCAGCAACAAGCCGCCGTCTTCTGTGGTTATCCGACTTTTGCTGTCGCCCAGAAATCACTTGCTGGGAACCCGCCCCCGGGAACAGCCCGGATCTCCAGCCCCAAGCACAGGCTCTATGTTTCCACCTGGTGGACTGACCCTGAAACCCACCAATCTGGCCGCGAGGTCTGGTGGGTTGACCTCAGCGCGCCCTTCTCTGAACTGCTGACCCCTACGCATATGCGCCAGCCGGGTGCTTTCGCACGGCTGACGCCCCTGGCCGAAGACCACCTCTTTTACGACTACAGGCACAACTCACAGGAACGCGCACGGCACTACGTTTGCCACTGCCTGCGAACCTGGATGTTTGCGGACGCCACCAAGTTGCGCCCATCCACGACCAACAGCCGGGTCTACCCGGAGGGCAAGTCCAGCAATGCCATACCGGGCAAAGACCACTACAGCGGCTGGTATGACCCCGTGTCAAAGGGCTACGTGTTCGTGGATGAACCGTACGAGCCCGCTGCACTGAGCAAAGCCGACGCGCGTGCCCAATGGGCCGAGCAACACCAGTTCGATATCGCCAAACCCCAATGGCCAGGCATGTACCTGCCCGGTGGCGAAAGCGGCTCTCGGTTGTATCTGGTGGCCAGCAAGAAAAGCGGCCCTCCACTTGCTCCCCTAGTGAAGGCTCTGGACCAACTGCCGCAGCCACCAGTTCCAGAGGCCTGGGAAGGAGAGTCGGCCAGGGGGCTCAGCCACTTCGTCAGCCCCGGGGCTACAACTGCCCTGAGCAAGAAAACTGCCCCCCCCAAGAAGTCAGCGGCGCAGCCCCCAGCGCCACGTGGCAAGCAGCCTAACCGGATGCCGATTGAGACCCATGAGCGGCTTGGCGGTCTGCTGAAGATCGTGAACGCCGACACGTACATGCGTGAGGGCGTGCGTAACCGCATGGTCAAGCTGCGCGGCACACTGGACAGTTGGATCCAGACCGAATACACCCCTGTACAGCTGCCCTTTGACCGGTTCACAGAGGTGTATTTCGGCGATGCGCCGCCCACCCGCTTCGAAAAGTCGATGCCTCAGCATCTTCGTGAGACCCACATGGCGTCCTTGGCAGAGGCCAAACAGATCCTGATGGATCACTACACGCCCACAAAGGCGCGGACGCTGGTCAGCAGCATCGACCAGATGATTAAGTCCCTGGCGACTTGGAAATAAGCGAGTGCAATTGAGGCCGGGTCCACCCTCCATCAGGGTGACCTGGCCCGTTATCCCAGCGCGCGGAGGGAGGGATATGGCTATTTTTTGCGTCCAGCCGTCTTGGAAGCTTTTTGAAGTTCGATGACCAATTCTTTCGCATCACGTTGGTGCGATTTGCAATTCTCCAAAACCTTCGCAGGGTCGTCCTTGTGCAGAGAGATGTATTCAAACTCCAGACGTGCGTTCGCTGCAATTCGCTTGGCGACCATTTCTGGGTAGTCATCAGTCAATAGGTCGGAGGCCCGGACGTATTGGAGAAATGCCACTTCGGTATCCACCGCAGGGACATAACTGAAGGAGTCAGCAACAGACATGCATGCTCGCAATTGCCCGATCAGATTCGTCGCATATGGCAGCTTTATCTCCATGTCCGCCCTGGTGATTTTTGCATGAGCAAAAAGAGGAATTGCAAGACATGCGGCAGTGAGAAATAGAGCTTTTCGGTTCATTTTGAGAGGGTAAAAGCCAATTGTAAGGTCCGGTTTTCGGGAGAAATTGCTTCTCACCGGTGTGCTGCAAGCCTCTTCCAATGAGACGATTGACGGGGCTCGACAGTCCACGGCGGCCAACCTAGCTGATGAACCACCACTGTCAAAGCGCGTTGAAGGCCTATACAATGTTGCGGAAATGATGCAGGCTACGCTTGCTCGTCGTTCCTAGCTGGGGAATCAAACAAACAGCGCCTACTTGGACTGGCACACCAGCCACCACCTCAACCCTCCCGGGACTTCTGTTCCCGCATGGGCAGTGGTCTCGGACATCTACCGGAGACCACGATGACCACATGCCAACGCGTAGCGCGGCGCGACATACCAATCACTGATCGCCCATTGGCGTGTCCACCAAACCAGAGCTACCGCCTCAAAGGTGCTTTCGGCTGGATCATGATCGGCGCTATGAATGACCAGGACGCCATGCGCGAAGCCCGCCGCTCCACAGACCATCCTCTTTTCGAGGACCTGCAGCGCTGGGACGGAACACAGTACGTTTCCTGCTGTCCCGTTGCTGGCGCAATGCCGGCATGATTTCCTTCAGGGAGAGAGGATGGGTTTAGCCCCACCTTCATTCCCATCTGACCTTGTTTAACCCTTGCGGGGCCTATCCCCGCATGGGGGCATGGCTTCGCTTTTCACTGGAGAACCCCATGGATAGCAATGACAACCCCCAAGTTTTTTACGCCACCCTCTCTGGCAAAACGACGCTTACATGCATCGACACTGCCAAGGACTTCGGTGATGGCGTACTGCGGTCGCACTTCAAGCGTCAAACCCGTGAAGAAATGGCCCTGGAGCGCGGTGTCGAGATCATGGTGACGGACATGAACTCCTTCATCGAAATGCAGGAAGCCAGCTACAAGTCTGAGCCCCAGCGCATCGAGGAGGATGACTTCTTCGAAGCACTGGAATGCCTGCCGCCCATGCGCTACGGCCATCATTTGGGCCTGGAGACGTTCCGCTTCGCGGAGTTCCTGTCTGGCCGCATCACGACGATCTACGCACGTGAGCCCAACGGTACCTGCTGGAAGTTCCATGACCTGGCCAGCCTGAGCCACGAGTTGGTGCGGGACAAGATCAACGGTGCTGCTGCTAAAGCAGCGATGCCAGCCTGATCCGTCCAAGCTTCGAGAAGGGATCGTCTATGACAACCCAACTTGAGCCAACTGACGACGCAGAGATGCGTGCCGCCTTTGAGGAGGAGTTCCAGCGAGACTGGAACGACCCCTACAGCAACGACTTGAAAGACACCTGGACCAGAGCCTGGACTGCAGCACGCCGCAAAGGTGATGCGCTGCTGACCGAAGCCCTTGAGCACGTGACACCCAAGCCGTGGGATGACGACACGCTACTGCACGCCCGGATATCCCGGCACCTTGGCCGCGAGGTCGAGTACGCCGAATGGATCGAAGAGGCTGCAAAGAACTGCTGAGCAACCTTTCTGGCGCCAGAGACACCTTCAACCCTTGCGGGCCTGCACCGCAAGGTGTGGGACCGCTACTAGGAGCCCCATGCCCGCATTTAGCCAAAAGCCCCACTTCATTGAGGGAGCGCGATATCCACTCAGCAGCAACGCCCAAAAGCTCTCACCGATCCCCTGTGAGTTCAATGTAGGCGACACCGTGACGTTCACAAACGACAACGGAGTCGCCTTCCCCGGGCACCTCGTAACGGGTTTTGCACCAGAGCCAGTTGGCAAACGGTTCATCTACCTGGACTATGACTGCTGGTGGTTCCCAGCTGAACCGGAATCCCTCACCCTCACCCACAAGGCCCCACCGGCCGCGTGACCTCTCTCCAAGCCCTACGGCTTGGATTCACCCTTGCGGGGCTGTCCCCTGCAGGGGGTGGCCTCGCACTTTTTCTTCTAGGAGATCAAATTGACGACAGCCAAAACCTCTGACCACCCTGACCTGGCAAAGCCACGTCGCCGCCTGACCTGCACCTGCTGCGGATCCAGCTACTCGGGTCGCCAGAACGACAACCAGGACACTGGCTTCTCCCTCGGGGACTGCTGCGTTGACTTCGTGCGCCCTCGCGTGGAGGACATGGAACGGACCTACGGCGTGCCCGGGGTCCACTACCTCGCCAATCCCGTCGCTAAGGTCCACACGATTGACGCACCGGATTCGTGGTCAGACTGGCACATCGCCCAAAACCTCACCGACCGCTGGGGCGAAATCAACCACGCCGAACCGGAAAAAAAGCTGGTGCAGCGCTTCCTTGAAGCCGATCCAGGCCTGCTGGATCGCCTGCGCTCCCAAATGTTCGAAGAAGACACCTTCATCGTCAACAAAGGCGGGCGCTGGGGGATCCTCTTCGAGCTGGAATACTGCTCTCGCGAGTCAGAAGCCAACACGGTGGGTGAAGAAAGCGCCAAGGCCTTTGAGCCCCAAGCGGACGTTGAACGGCGTCTGCTTCGCGGAATGAAGGCCATTGCGGACACCTTCCCCGGTGTGGACTTTGCGGTGCCTGGCTCAGGCCACACCTACGAGGACCGTCCAAGCGCCTGGGCCTTTGTGCCCGATGGGCTGCTGGATGACAACGCCCGCACCCGACTGGGCCACGCTCTTCAAACTCTCGGCCGGGGCTCGCAAAAGAGCACCGAATCCAACTGCAGCGATTGCGGCCAGTCCGCAGGCTCGATTGTTGGGTGTCCTGACGGCGCTGAAGTGTGCCAGCCGTGCTTCGAATCGGGAGCGCACTGACATGGCAGAAGTCTCAGAAGCTCACCTGCTGGGCCGAAACGCTGCGCTCAAGGGGTACTCCGTTCAGGCGCCTTCCCACCTTCGGTCTGTTCGCGATCTCCGTGACTACGAGGATGGTTGGCTTGCTGGAAACCGGGAGCGCAAGACGCTGCTGGAAGGAACGCAGCCTGTAGTGGTCGCGAACCGAACCGCAATCCCTTGCGTTCGGTCGATGGCAGACAAGAAATGGGGCGTGCGCTGGGTTGACCAGGGCTCAGGCCTCGAATATGCCTCTCCAGAGCTTGCGAAAACGGGCCTGGAAGATCGTGTCAAACGCGAAGCGGAGCTGGGCAAAGCCCTTGCTGCGCTGAAGCCTCGACGCTGATCTGCAAACGACAAGTTCCCGCGAGCCCCCCCAGGGGGTTTGCGAGGCTTGCCCAAGCCTCTGCCAACGCGGGGGCTTAGGCAAGCGACTTTGACCGTATGCCTTGTGCTGCGGACATAAGCGGTAGCTGACCGTGCTCGTAGAGCAACCCAGCATTTCAACGGCGAAAGCCATTTTCATCACCCCTGCGGGACCCATCCCTCAGGGGATAGGCCCGTGGATTTCTTCAAGGAATCACCATGAGCAACACATCGCACAGCACCAGCAACAATGCCACCACTCTCATCCCGGCCCGCAAGAAGCCGCGGATGGGGGAGACGGCTAACTCTCTGTGGGAGGCCATCAAAAAGGCTTCCCTTGGCGTGGTTTCCCGGGAAGGCGGATCCCGCATCCTCTACCCCACCCTGCGTGTGGTGGCAGGTGACTGGTTCACACTCAGCGCAAGCGGAAAGCTGCAGCTGATCGACCGCGAGCACGGCATGGCCGTCATCGACGCGACCGAAGAGCAAGCCGACGAGTTCCACCGCGACCTCGATGGCGACCGCGTAGAGGTCGTGCTCCTGACTCAGCCAGGCTATGCATCGAACTACGGCCCCCAGAAGGTGCTGGAAGTCCTGCACAGTCCATCGGGAATGTCCTTCGAAGGCATGCGGGCTGCTGCATAGGCCCTGACCCAAGACCGCAAGAAGGTCGTGCCCATGTCACAGCTGGGCGTTGCAAAGGATCTGCAGCCCGAATGGTGCTGAAGACTTGCACCGCCCAGCTGGACTCTCTTTCAAACGCCAAACCATGGCCGCACCATCAATGCGGCATCCACCATGACTACGCTATATCCGTTCCTTCTCATTGAACTCGCGGCACGGCACGACCGTGGCGAACATTCCGTCGCCTGCGACTACGAGGTCAGCGAGCGATTTGGATACAAGGTCACAGGCCTCTCAGGCAAGATCTGGCACACCCGGTGCTACTTGCGCGGATTCCTGGGGCCCTGATTAAAATGCCCCGAAGCCTGCAGCTCCAAAAGCAGCTGCAGGGCTTCCCCAAGTCCCTTGCTCCAGGGGACTTGGGGAAGATTTCTGGCCGCAGCGTAAGTTGCGATCAAAAAATGGTAGCTGGCCAGCCCCAGGGCAACACAGCAACACGCGGCGCACGCCGATATCAACCTCCCCTGACGGGCACTCGCTGCCCATACGGGGGGCGGTGCTTGTCTCAACACGTAGAGAAGCACATGAAATTCGAAACCATCAAGACCAAGGCGGTCCATGCTTTCACCGACATGGTGAATCATGAACTGGCCATGCCAGGCTTGACCACCAATCTGAATGCTCCCGTCAACCTCAGCATGACGGCTCTCGCAGCGGACCTCGGCATGACGGAAACCATCCGCCGTGAAACCCTGCACAAAGTCCTCGAACGTGGAGCTACGCTCATCCGCAACTGGGATGTACGCAATGTTGGCAAGCTGGTGAAACTCTTCCCCACGGCGGCTCCGTCGTCGTGGCGAGGCAAGCACCTGCAGGCCTACATCGCGGACAACGAAACATCGGACTGGATGGTCACAACCGCCTAGCACTCCGGGGGGGCTCCCCGGCCTCGCCCCTGGCTGGCAAGGGCAATTCACCCATCACCCGGCAACTGCCAATTCAACCCACCCTGACGGGCGTAAGACGCCCAACAGGGCCTTCGCTCGTCGTTTCTTTCTTGGAGAACGACATGAAGAACACGATCAGTTTCACCTCGATGCAAACGAACCCTGTCCACGACGTGCATTGCACGTTTGTG
This sequence comes from Acidovorax sp. FG48, assembly GCF_057809085.1. Taxonomy (NCBI): domain Bacteria; kingdom Pseudomonadati; phylum Pseudomonadota; class Betaproteobacteria; order Burkholderiales; family Comamonadaceae; genus Acidovorax; species Acidovorax sp. FG48. Next base: position 116,101 of record NZ_JBMDJH010000004.1, read on the forward strand.
CGTCAAGGTGAACCCTTGCACCACGGCCGCGAAGGCGTCGCTGACGAACATTCCATCGTCATCGAAGTGACCCCACAAGATGGTGTCACCGGCAAAGTCATCAGTGTCATCAAAGCCAACGCCAGTATGAGTTTTCCAAACGAATACTCGGCCTTTGCGGACGTTACGCTGAGCATGGCCGACACCGATGCTCTTCGGCATTGGGCGCTGCAGCACCTGGTTTCTCAAACGGAGCTGATGACGAAGGGCAGCCTCCCCGATGAGCGCCCCGTTATCGAAGTGCCGATGAAGATCCACAAGGTGACAACGATTCGCCACGGCAGCTCGCGCTACGCCGTCATCCTCGCCAAAGGCCGTGATCACGAGATCCTGCTGGATGACGAACTGCCAGCTGCGGATTCGCTTCGCAAGTTCGCTGCCGACAACCGCGCGAGAGCGTTGCGCTATCTGGCATATGCCGACATGGCAGACGCTGCAGCAACGTTGATCTGAACGTCTGAACACAACTCAACCCACGCGGCGCTGCTCCCGCGAGGGGCGGTCCCGTGGCTTTCATTGAAGGAATATCGCCATGGAAACCATGCCATTGGCCCCATGTGGCCAGCAGGCGAAATCACACGCATCACAGACCACGCTCTGGGATGAAGATGCTGGTACTGACGAAGGCAGGATTGAACCCGTCCTGACAGACTACTCCCGCATCATCGTGGCGTTTTCTGGTGGGGCAGACTCAATGGCCTGCGTGCTGCACCTTCTCGATCTCGGGGTGCCTGCATCGCGCATCCATCTTCACCACCACCGCGTGGACGGAGACGGTGAGAACTTCATGGACTGGCCATGCTGCGAGGCGTACTGCGAAGCCGTTGCGAAAGCCCTCGGGATGGAGATTTCCTTCTCGTGGAAACACAACGGATTCGAGGGTGAGATGCTCCGCGAGAACTCGCCAACTGCTGCGACCATGATCCCCTGGGAAGGTGGACACAAACAGGTGGGGGGCGAAGGACCTCTGGGCACCAGAAGGAAATTTCCTCAGGTATCCATGGATCTGCAGACGCGTTGGTGCTCGTCCTACTTGAAAATTTCAGCCCTTGATAGCTGGATCAAAAACGATCCTCAGTTCCTCTTTGGTAAGACGCTCATCATCACCGGTGAGCGTGCCGAAGAGTCACCCGGTCGAGCCAAGTACAAGACCTTCGAGCCCCACCGCTCCGACAACCGTTTCGGGGTGCGCGTCAAACGGTATGTGGATCACTGGCGGCCTGTTCATGCTTGGCCCAAGACGAAAGTTTGGGAGACCATCCAGCGACACCGCATCCAACCCTTTGTAAGCTATATATTGGGGTGGCCACGGGCCAGCTGCATCGGCTGCATCTTTGGCGGACCTGACCAATGGGCCTCGGTGAAGATCGTTGTCCCAAAGCAGTACACGAAGATCTCGAACTACGAAAAGGAGTTTGGTGTAACCATTCACCGCACCCTTTCCGTGGAGACACTTGCAGCGCAAGGTACTCCCTACGACATGGACCCTTTCTGGCTGGCGGTAGCTCGCAGCAAGGAATGGACCCTGCCCATCATCGTGGACGATTGGAAAATGCCCATTGGCGCCTTTGGCGACCAGACGTGCGGCCCTACCTGATCCCTTCCACAGCCTCAAATCTCCTGCGCACCCTTCGGGGTTCGCGGGGGCTTTCCAAAGGTCTCTGGCACCCCGCCCGAGGCCTTCGCAAAGCGATTTCATCTACCTGCCTAGTGCTGGTGGAACGAAGCGGCAGCTGACCGTGCTCCTCAAGAGCGATACAGCATCCACGTTGGGATCAAACCCTACACACCTCCAATCCATCGGGACAGCATCCCGATGGGGGCTCACCCGATTTCTCCCGAAGTCACATGAGCAACCTGATCCACTCCCTGAAATCCGCCTGCCAGGGTGAAGACACACAAGCTGACCTCATCACCGCCGCCTGCGCCATAGCTGCACTGGTGGTGAACGGCCTGTACTTCTTCTCCTGATACCTGTCGGTTCCCTTTACCCCCAATGGCGGGCATCTGATGCCCACAGGGGCCAGTGCTTGCCCCACTCACAGGAGCAACCATGAAAACACGCATGTACACCTTGGTCATCGAGGCCGATGACGATAGCGCCTTCGATGACGCACTCTCTGAAGCTACGCGGCTGCTGAACCAGGGCAATCTCTCTGGTTTGGACCGCACGGACAACGGCGCCTTCTATTTCGACAGCACAGACGATGTGCCGGAGAACAAACGGCCCAACCGCTGATCAGCCGAAAGACCTATCCCAACCCATGACGGGCACTTGATGCCCTAGGGCCGGTGCCCGTCCTTCCCAAGGAGAAAGCACCATGTCAACCGACAAAACATCCACGCGTCACTTTCTGGTACCGGCATTCTTTGTTGTGAGCGCCGCGAATGCGGAAGAAGCAGACAAAATTGCTGAAACCATTCAGACCTACGCTGTTTCAAAAGGCATCGCCCTTTACCTTGATGAGGTCCTTCCCACTGTGGAGGTCTCAGACCACAGTGAACAGGAGTTCCATTCGGTGATGGACGAGCATGGCATCCAAGAAGCTGCCTGCAACCACATGTTGTCGTGAACCCGTCAAGGAGCCACACACATGACGCAGAAAATCCCTCATCAGGTCCGCACCCGGATCGCCTTCCATGTCACGCAGCTCGTGGATCACGCAAAAGCCCTCAACGGGGTTGAGCGTGCACGCGGCAACGGTCACATCCTCTCGCTGGAGATGGCGGACCGCAAGCAGCGGATTGCGACGGCATTCGACAAGTTGACCGAGATCCATGAACTCGCGGCCAAGCACAAGTCAACGGAAGAGTTTCTGGAGCTGGTAGTCAATGCCGGCATCCCAGACCTCAAGCCTTTTGGCTTTGCTGCAAGCGACCTCCCCTCGTGGGCACACCTGCACGCGGAGACGGGCTTTCATGTAACGGTCCAGGTCGAAGGCACTGCCACCGACCCGGAAGACGAAAACCTACCAGGGGAGTACCCCTTCTGGGTGAAGGTCACACGGCCAATCAAGTTCGCAAGCCTCACCCTTGGTGAGAAAACTGAGATTGCAAAGGCGGTTCTGGACGAGTTCCACAACCGACAAGGCATCGAGGTACTTGAAGACTTCGAGATCGCAGTGGTTCTCCCCAACGGTGATGGCATCAACGAAGGCGATGAGCACGAGACAACCCACCTGGTGGGATCTGTTCAGTGCGATTGGTAGTCCCGAGCTGAAAGTCTCAGCAAGCAATTTTTCAACCCCTGACGGGCTCGACAGCCCGCAGGGCTGAGACCCGTCATTCCATTTGGAGCACAACCATGACAACTCAGGAAATCAACGCATCCTCGGAAGCCCATTGCACATCCCCCAACCAAGCGCTGAGCCTGCTCTGCAGCGAGTGGGCCCAAGGGCTTCAGAAAAGCCCCGCTCAGCCAATCCTCGACGCCGTTGAGATGATGATCAGCGACCTGGAGCGTTTTCGCGCAGCAGTTCGCCAGAACCTCCCCGTCGAAAATGGCGGCTTTGAGGGGCTCTCCCGGGAGCAGGCCATCACGGCATTGCGCAAAGTCGCGATCGAGGTCTACGAGACCGGTGGCGGGTACTTCGGGTACAGCGGCTGCGATGCTGACCAGTGGGAATGCTTCGATGACGCGATCAACGCGGCTCTGAAGTACCACCCTGAAGCCCTGCCGCAGAAAGTGACCCTAGCGGTCAAAGGTGAGGTTTCGGCAGCATGATTCCCCCTGCAAACAAACACCAGGTCATCATCCAGGATGACGGTGAGTTCTACCTGGAACTGAACACGAACCATCCCATCGCGCAGGCCCCCGGCTTTCTGATGCGGAGATGTCCCAACACCAAAGCTGATGTTGCGGTTCTGGGCGGGTTTCAGCTCGGAGCGAACGGGTGGAATTGCGACATCAAGATTCCCCCCGATGACAGCCATGGACCTGACCTGCAGGTGCTCTCTACCGGTGCAACTCGCATCACCGCGATGGTGACGCTGTGGCAGTACCGCAAGCGCGCCATCAAACGCCAAGGTGCATGACCAACCAACCCCATGGGGCTCACGAGCCTCATGGGAACGGGCCCCAAGTCACAACGGAGAAATCGACATGGCCAAATTCCCGGCCCCAAAAACTGGAGACACGCTGGTGGTTGTCCCCCGGTACCGCAAGGGCACACCGGCCAGCGTCCTGATCACCAAGGTAGGACGGCTCTACGTTCACCTTGCCACGACTGAAATCCCATGGCAACACCTTGTTGACTTCGGGGTCTACCATGGGCAAAACGAGAGCTACTGGCTCTCGGCGAGCCTCTACGAGACCTATCGCACCAACAAGATATTGCTCGATCAACTCGAAGCCCGCATCGCGACGGTTGTTCCTCAGAACATGAGGACCAGCGACATCCTTGAGGCTGCGCGATTGCTGGGTGTAGAGCTGATCCCAAAACCCTGATTACCCTGAGAGGACCACGCCCCTTGGGGCTGGGCCTCATCAGTTCACCGGAGTTATCCATGAACAATCCAACTTCAATCAGTACGGCCGACGCCATGAAACTCCGCGCGCAAGCGCTGGAGCTACTGCGCAAGGCAGAACAACTCGATGGTCTCAAGGCGTATGGAATCCCTGCCTACAACCCGCTGACCTTGCCAGTGTTCATCCTTTGGTCCACAACGAAAATTACCCAGGACATGGCTTTCAGAATCTACGATGCTCGCATAGACGAAAACGACGGCAGAATCAAACCCATTGCCCTTGAAGACATCTGTGGTGTATCCGCAATCTCTCGGACCGATGGTCAAGAATCCGCCTAAAAGGCGTCACCATTTCGACCGAGCCCCACCGGGCGCGATCGGAATAAAGAAGCTCTGCACACCCCTCTAGGGCTCTGCAGGCGCTTCCCCAAGCCTCCCCATTCAGGGGGCTTAGGAAAGCGATTTCAACCACGTGCGTAATGCTCGCGGCGAAAACGGTAGCTGACCGTGCCATCTGGCGAACCAGCAATTCACGTCGGGCTGCATGGCCTGACACATACCAACCCACCGGGGAGCACTATCCCCGCTGGGGAGATGTTGCCTCCGGGATTCTTTGGAGCCCCATCATGGAAGCAACCATCGCGACTGAAAGTCGCAACACAAATGCCCTTGGACCCTATCTGGAGTTCAACGGGCTGAAGTTCAGCCCCTTGGGCAAACCACCCCTCCCTGACTCCCACGGCTTCTACAAGACCAACCCCGGCAAGGGGGCCCTCCTGTACAAACTCAACGGTGAGCCTGAGGCCTACCTGGTCAACAACCAGCGTCAAGGGCATTTTGTGGTGACTGCCCACAAAACCAGCGAAGGTGTTCGCTACATGTTCTCAACATCATCCTCCACCCAGAAATGGTTGAAGCTGGATGGTGTCGGGTACATGGCTTCGCACGATCTGGTGCGTTCGACGCGCATCGTTGATGCTTAACTGAAGCAGATTTTTCTTCCCCCCCATGACGGGCACCTGTTTGCCCCTCGGGGCCGGTGCTTGTCTTCCTTTTTTAGGAGATCAAGCTATGCAAAACAAAGCCAACAGCGTTCCTGGCGGCAAACCCCTGACCTACGGCCAGTGCCAAGCGGTGAAGGTTCTGGTCGCACAGCGGCTGGGGCTCGCTCCGACATGCACTGACGACGCCGTGAAGTTGATGCAAGGCGTACCAGTACACCCGATGCAAGCTGCCTCGGTTGACCGCGAGGCCGCAAGCATCCACAACACTTTGGCTGCAGGTGACCCCTCCAAGGTCGCTCAAGCCAACGTCGCTGGGAATCAGGTCCTCACGGAGTACGGCTTTGTCCATCTCGTCGCCCCGGCCACTCAACATGGACTGGTGACGCAATGAACGGACCTGGCTACACTCATGGGACACGAAGAACCTCGTCCAAGCCCTGGTTGGCCATGCCCACGAAATCCTCCAAAAGCCTCACTATCGGTGTATCGCCGACTTCGCTGCACAAGCTGAAGTCGGCCGCTGCATTGAAGGGTGTGACTGTTGAAGACTTTGTGGTCAAGGCCGCTGTGGCAGACGCTCGACGTACTTCCACCCCAACGGAGATCATCAATCTCACGGCGCGCGGCTACAAACGCGTGCTGGAGCGGATTGACGCCACAACGGCACTCTCGCCGGAACTCGAACGGCTCATGGCCGACTACGAGGCAGCGAAGATCGATGGTTCGAATACTTCCATTGCGTGGTCACCACGATAGGAAGTCATTCGACTGCGGCAATGCTGATTTGAACCGCTGGCTGGCCACCATGGCTCGCCAGCACATGGACAAGGGGATCTCTTCCACGTTTGTCGCCACAGACACCGAAACCTCACCTGCCGTTTACGGCTTCTACTCGGTGAGCATCGGCGAGTTGCGCAGCGCAGAGCTTTCCGCATCCAAGGCAAAGAAGTATCCGCAGCGAATCCCTGTCTTCCGCATCGGCCGTCTGGCCGTTTCGAACCAGCAACAGGGCCTCGGTCTAGGTCGCATCCTCTTGGCCAATGCCATTGAGCGTTTGACCGAGACCGCCGCCATCGTTGGTGGAATGGGCATCCTGGTGGACTCAAAACCATCCGCCCTGCCCTTCTACCAACGCTACGGCTTTGAACCCCTGGCGGATGACCATCCGCTTGAGCTGTTCTTGCCGCTATCTCGTTCCTGATCCCTGATTCGGAATCATCCCCACCAACCCAGACGGGCACTGATGCCCTCTGGGCCGGTGCTCGCCATTTCTCAAGAGAGCACCATGTCAAATTCCAACGAACTGATCCAAGTAGGCTTCACACACGCCCAACTGTCGCTCTTGCGCGCGTCAGTTGCGGCCTACCGTGAACTTATGAGTTCAGCCACCTCGGCCGATCGTGAAGCCCTGGGCCACGCCTGGGCGGATGCTGAGGTCGCTGCATGCGATGTTCTGCTGCAAACGCAGCTGAAAGACATCACGTCGAACGCCCAAATGGCCGGGATTGAAACCCCATCGCCTTGCGATCGCGCGCAGGGCTCCCCTCTGCTCGAATCCAGCATCGCTTTTCTCGCGATGCTCAACCAGGCCGACTCAGTGACCGTGAACCAGCAGTTGCTCCAGCACTGGGAAACTTCTGATGTGGTCGCCAATGACGGGAACCAGGTTGTTCGCTTCAGCTGGTACAGCGAAGGTGTGAACTTCGCCGTGACGCTGACACAGGACGGCATTGCCAACGGCCACTGGCACAACGGATTCTTCATCTGCGTGGACAGCGAAGGCGACACGCTGGAGATCCAGTTGGCCAAGCACACCGCAATCACGCCGCCCTCTGGCGCCTGATCTGGGACGTTTTGCTCCCACAACCGGTAGAAGGCCATCAGAGGCCCTACCGTCAATCCTTGCACCCCTACCCTTTGGTTCTGGTGCACCCCGCTCTCTTGCGTGCCCTCAGGGGCCGCAGGGGGCTTTCCCAAGCAATCCCTCCGTCTGTTTGGGTAAGCGAATTCCATCCTCCGCCTTGCGCAGAGGTTTGATACGGCAGCTGGCCGTGCCTACCGGCAAATCAGCACAACGATTCACCAACCCCTACGGGCATCTGATGCCCATGGGCCTCGATTCCCGTTCTTCATCCAAAGAACGACATGCATACAGACACCTCGATCACCGCAAGTCAAACCGCCCTCCTCGCCCTCAAGCAGGAACTGGTGGCCCACACCGACTTCGCAAAACACCTGCTCATCGAACCCACCACACACCTGGTAGAGCGATGGCAGTCCGCCCTGGCATCAGGGAGTGACAGCAACCTCCTGGCAGACGTAGATTCACTCATCGTTCGCCTTGAGATTTTCAAGATCAAGGCTCGACGTGCCCTGCCCATCGCCAACGGTGGGTTTCAGGGCCGTGAGCCTGCTGAATGGAAACAAGCTCTGGCTGAACACTCCATCCGCATCACCTATGACGATGATGGTGAAGTGTGGGGCTTTGAGGACTCCGGGCCTGATGGCTTCGATTCGGAAGAGGACGCGATCAACGCCGCTCTGCAAGCGCATCCTGAAATCGTTGAACCGGTTCTGGGGAGCGATAGTGGGGTTGCTGGTATCCACTCCACTGAACCACCGTCTACAGCTTCGAATGATCCTCTCAGGGCACTGGTATTCAGGCCCGATGGGCGGCTGCGAGGCGTGAGTTACTGCAAGCCGTCCACGCTGCGCGGAGCAATCATCACCGTCAAACCGACTGTGAACACCTCTGGATTAAAGGGCAAGGTCAACACGTACCTACTCGACAACACGGACTTCCACAAGCAGTACGCGATTGCCGTCAAGTACATCGCTGAGCACCATGAAATCCCAGCTGATGCTCCCATTCGCGCTGAAATGCTGGCCACCTCAAGCCTCTACCTCAATCACTACCGCCTGAAACTGCGCGATGTGAACTTCAAAACGGCCTTTCACCCTGGCTGAACCGCCGAATCACCCCGGCAGAAATCATTTTCACAAACCTAGACGGTTATGCCCGCCTGGGCAATGCCGTCATTTTCTGGAGACGCATTTATGTTGACCCACTCAATGCTGCTGCAAATGCTCGTAGAAGCTGAAGCGCGCCGCGACAACACCGATTTCCCAAAAGACGTGCGCGAACGCTCGGCAGAAACAGCAAGCCTGTGTCTGCAACGAATGGCCAAAGAAGGCCTGACACGTGCCCAACTCGAATCCCTCGCCCGCGAGGAGGCTGAGTGCGCAGGTGCCTGATTTGATGATGACCCAAGCAAGCGACAAGCCTGCCATCAAACCCATCCTGATCAAGGATGTGGCCGACTGGGTTCGACGCGTTTACGCTTCGGACTTCTATGCTGCTTCGTCGCTCACAAAGCGTGAATGGATCATGGAATACGCTGGCAACCACGGACTGGACTTCAACCGCCAGCCGTTACTAGAAGTCGGCGCTCTACTGATCAAAGCGCGTTCTGCCCTGGGCTCTATGCCTGAGGCGGACCGGTACGCCATGATGGACCTGACCATGATGGTCGAGGCCACTCTGAACATGGCCGCCGCGCTCAACCCGGCCGTTGCGCAAGTCATGCGCACGTTACCGCCACTGGAATGGTCCGACATGGAGCAGCCTGCTGTGCTCCGCACCGGAACACTTCATTGATCCACCGGCCGTTGCCGATGGCTCAACTCCCTGGAGCCCCCGTCGAAAGATGGGGGCTTTTTTTTGGCCTGCAGATTCTTGAGTTGCTCCGTTCAACTGCAGCGTTTCTTTGAAAAACGCACGAATTCGCTCCATTTCGCCAAATATAGCGGATATCGATTTACCTTGTATTTGGGCTATGCATAATGAAATTTCATGCCTCTGATTTGGTATGCGAAACAAGCAATAAGAGATCACTGTCAGCAAAGGAGAACTGAACGTGTTGGAATTGCGTCATGTAACCCCAGTCGCCTTCATAACGGGCTTGTTGACCTTCGTGGGTTCCATCGAAGGATTGACAGTTCCATTCCTCTACCAATTTGTGGTTTCATTCTCTGGAGGCGTGGTGATTTCTGGCTTGTACTTTTGGACCCGCAAGCAGGGCTCAAGCGTGACATTCGTCGCGCTGATGTTCTTTGGCTTCCTGATGGTGAATGTGCATTTGCTGACGGCGGAAGACAAATTCCAATCCGGGGCCGTGGCCTTAGGGCTCCTGGCGGGGTTGCTCATTAAACGAGGATGGAGGCGTCTTTCTGCGCGCGCCCAGCCAGTGCACGCCATTGAATAACCAGGTCCATTTGAGCACTTCACAACCTGCGATTTTCAAAAAGTGACACGTTTCAAGAATACTCAATAGAAATCCGACTAGAATCCGGCCAAATTACATTGGCAACTGTTTCTAAAAATAGCCCCGGGGCGTAACCCGCCACCGGGGCACCACTTCAGATTTCTGAGCACCCTTCACCAACTTCATGACGCCAGTCTCTTCGAGAGAAGCAGCCCGCCAACAGGCCAGATTGCTGGCCATCGTGGCGGTATCGCCCAAAGCCCGCGTTCAGTGTGGCAACCCAGGCTGCGGCCACGGGGTGTATGCGGCGATTCATGTGGTTGAGGACAATGGCGAACTGATGGTGCTGGGTTCCACCTGCTTTGCCAATCGGTATGGGGGCACGCAGGCATTGGGCCTTCCGGCCTACTCCGCTGGCGGCGGCAATGGACGCCTCCTGACCGACGCCGAAAGGCTGGTCCTGGTGAACAACACCGCTGAGCTGCTGGCTTCTTTCAAGGCAGAGCATGAGAGAGTGATGGCTGAGGCTGCGGCCCGCTTGCATGAGTCCAATCTGCGCAGGGCCCAGCGCCCTCGATTGGCCATCGTTCCGACGCAGCCCAAAGCGCCAGCCCCCCGCCATCCATGGCCATGGCAACACTCCATGAGCAGCTCCATCGCCGTGATGCGCTCGCCTGAAGGTCAAGCCTGGATCCGAGTCCAACATCGCAACGGCTCACAGAGACTTGTACCCTGGCCTGCGTTCCCTGGATGGGAGACGGCACTGCCGGCACCATGTGGGACCCCAGATCCTGAAATTGAAGCCCTGGTCGTCCCCAACATCGTTCTGGCCCTCAAAGCCATGCAGGATGAGGGCTACTCACCGCCACAGATCACCCGCTGGCCTGAACTCCTGAAGTTTGTGCCGCCACTTCATCTTCCATCCACTGTTTAAGGCTCTCCGAGCCTATCCCTGCCCCATCTCAACCCCCGAAAGGAACCACATGACCGATCCCGTCAGCTACAAAGACCTCATCGAAAAACGCAATGCACTGGATGCCCAGATTGAAGCACTTCGCAAAGAAGAGATGTCTGGCGCAATCACCAAGGCCCGTGAACTGGTGGCCACCTTCGGGCTCACCGAATCCGATGTGTTTCCGAGCGGGCGCAAAGCAAGCGGCACCAAAGGCACGACCGTTGCAGCCAAGTACCGCAACCCGGCCACTGGTGAAACTTGGACAGGCCGTGGCAAGGCGCCGAAATGGATCCGCGATGAAGACCGCGCCAAGTTCGCCATCTGAGCTTGCACTGGGGCATTAAGTAGCCCCAGATCGAAAAAGGGGGGCTTGCCTCCCTTTTTTTATGGGCGTTTCACTGTGAAATATGGCCCGGAAAAGATGATCGAAAGTTTGGTTCGCGCGCTGTCCATCGCCCTGCCTAGAGGATTCACTCTGATACAGCTTCTAACAATTGGCTGGATCAATTCTCAAGGGGGAAATCTCTAGAATGCCATCTAAGTTTTTGCCGAAGATTCACGGTTCACACAACTCCTCCGCCATGAAGAACAGCCTTGCTTGCTACTCCCTTGCATTGGTGTGTTGCATCGCCTTTCAAGCTGCTGCAGGCCCCTGGGACTGGGCGGATTTTCTTGGGCGCAGCGCCACCACCATGCTGCTGATGGCCGCCTGGCACCGCTGGGGGTGGCCGAGCATGAGTCAGTTCCGAAGCACCTGACGCCATCGACACCATGGCAGCGGAACCTACACCACGCCCCAAACAACCGCGCCTCACCAACTTGCAGTTCAAGGTGCTTCGATCGCTCCAAAGAGGGGCATGGCACGAGGGATCAACTGTCCACTGGCGCACTGCAAACCGTTGGGAGGAAATTGCTCACGCCTGGCAGATGGCGTTTTGGGGGGGTAACTACCGTCTCGACGCAATGATGACCATTCCCGACTTGGAACGCCGTGGGCTAGTGGAGGAAGGAACCCTCAAAGGCCAACACCCGAAGTCGTGGAACTGGGAAATCCGTCTCACAAATAAGGGGCGGGCATTCATCGAACGAGCCAACTCGGGTGCACAATCCTCGCAGCACCCCCACAACCCCAAGCGCTCACTGGCACGACGCGCGCTGCGACATCTAACGCCCTACAGGATGGCAAGACAGTGGCCTCGCACGGCGCACACATTGCGCACCTCCGTTGAGGCGTTACACCGAATCTGGCGAGGCATCCTGGGGCACTGAGCTGCTCCAAGCTACCGCTGTGGGAGCCCCTCAGGAAACCACTCACGGATATCGTCGTAGGTCTGGTTCAGTCCCAATGCCGCCACGCCCAAAAGCTCGTGCTCGGTGGTGTTGATACGCGGAACATTGACTTTCGCTTCAGGCGTGATGATGCACAGCAAATCATCGTCGTCCATGTTGAGCAACAGCCTGCAAGCTAAAGGCCGTGACTCATAAATACTGCACTTCCCTTTGCTCAGGAATGTGCAGGGCATGCCGTAGTAGATGGCGCTCATATCACTGACGATGGCCTGAAGATCAGCGCTTTCGTCCCCCATCTTCATACCGGCATTCTTGTTCAGGCGTGCGCCTGTTTCGCGGGCAATCACCTCGGCCTCTACTCGGCTGATGGGCACGGTGATATTGCAGCAATGCGAGCACCCGGTGCGACACGCTGAGAGCGCGAAGACAGGCTCCGCCATTGCCTCGGCCGCCTGCCGAAGCCAATAGACCTTCTTCGCGCCACTGGTGGCCTTGCCAGCCTGCCGCAAAAGACGAACCTCGTTATCCCGCTGCCGATTCCGCAAGTGCAGCAGCTTGGTCTCGATCCGGATCTGCATGCCCTCCTCGCGTTCTGCGACGCGCTCCAAGTGAGCCTGCAGCTCAGTGGCGCGATCCGGTGTTGTGGGTTCGTTCAAGCGTTGTCCTCCTTGGTCAGGATCATTCGACGATCGGTTCATGGGCTGGAGGCTGTCAGCCGTTGGCCTTTTTTTGAGCCTCATCCCGTAGTCGCGCAATGCTGGTTCCCGGGGTCCGGAAGGTGGCCCCTGGCATCCTGGACGGATACAGGGCTGAGGCACGGGCTATCTCGAAGACTTTTCCTCGCTCGGGGATTGCGTCGATCCAGTCGCCCAGGCTTCCCAGTTCCGGCAAATCCGCCAGCGAGAAGTCACGGGCGCCAGAGGTGAAGAAGGCCCGAATTTCAGGCTCAAAGTCCTTCAAGGCACCGGACAAGGAGCGAAAGTGCGTGCGCACCTTGGGGCTCAATTCCGCCACAGCACTGCTCATCTGGGCGAAAGCCTCATCTGCGGTGATCCCCGGCCTGTACGCTTGACGGAAGGCCTCGCGCGCCTGGTACGCCTCTCCAAGGACGGGGTACAGGGCAAACCAATAATTCATCTGGGCTCGGTCGGACTCGGACAAATCCGTATCGGCCTTGGCCAAGACCTCTGCATCGTGGGACAGATACCGCTTGAGGGTGATTTTGAGGGGCTTGCGGACAGCTTTGCGGGTCTGTTCCAGTGCCAGGTCGGCCATCTCAAGAACGAAGAATGGGTCTACGTACAGAATGGACCTGGGAAGGTGAGCCTTGATAGTTTTCCGGACTGTCTTGTTGAATCCGATGGCCACGAACCGCGCTGCTCCCTCCGCAGCCAACTCCATCAGCTTCGGCTCCAGAACTTTGTTCTCCTGACTTGCCAAAAGGTCAACAAGCGTCTTGGCCTTGGCGTTGATAAGCGCAGTCCGGGGCTTATTCACAACTTTGAGCGGTACCAGCGCCAGCGCCTCAGGAGCTGAAATGCGGACACAACTCTCAAGCTCCTTGAGGTAGGTGTGGAAGAGCAAGCGGGCAGAAGTGTCCTCAATACCAAGCTCCTCGCCCATCTGACCAAAGGTATGGGTGTAGCACTTCTCGGCCGCATCCAGAAAATACCGGCGCGTCAATCCGTGGATGTGGTTGAAGGCGGGGAGATCCTGCAGGAATGTCTTCTTGCATGCTGGGCATCGCATCCGTTTGATGACGACAAGAATCTCGACCCTTTTGCCGGCACGAGGAAAGTCCATGTAGGTCCGTTCCTTCGAGCCCCAGGAACGCGGCTTTCCCCCGCAGTACGGACAGGCTTTGGGGATCGTGGTGCACTCTGCGGTGTAGCGAATTCGATCGGCTTCCTCTTCCTGAGCAAGAAGGCGATAGTCTCTGGGCAGGCCAGGGACAGCAGTGGCAGGAAGTTTGGTTGTCACAGACATAGGGGCTCAGGATGCATTCTTCTTCTTGGCAGTACCTACCCTGCCAGGTCCATCAGAAAAGCGCTCCTTGGGGGCCTCCAGAGGCCTCGGCGGCTTCTTGAATGCTGGATGAGGCTGTCTCCCCGGAGTTTGCCTTGGGCACCACCATCTCTCGCCATACGCTTTTCGTGATCTCCCCCAATTGTGACCAGTCTGGCTTGACTGTCGGACACAGGTCATAACGCTGGTGCGCAGCTCGCTCGATCTCCTCTGCCGTCATTACCGGTATCCCGACTTGAGTTGTTGGTGCCGGAACTCGTGCATGGACCACTGCATCAGGAGAGCCAATTCAAAATTCGAGACTGCTGTTCGGGCATTGCTCGCGTCGATGAAAGGCGCCAGCGATGGGTGATCGCGCAACACCTCCTCCAGCCCCCTGCGAACATGGTCATCGGACGGCTTCTTGGCCACCGTGTCCTTGTCAATTCCGTTGAACTTCAGTTTCACCAGCCAGTAACCAGCGAGAAGCCACAGAAACAGTGAAAGGCCCTTGGTTAGGGGTGCCTCTCCCAACACAAAAACCATTCCCAAAAACGCAAAGAGAACAAAGTCGAGCATCAGGTAGTTGCGGCGCAAGCGCAGGACATGTTCAGGGTCAATAGGTCGCCCTTGTGGGATCGCGTCCGAGAAGTGATACATGAATGCGTTCCTGTCCCCTGCCAAGGTGAGCAGGAAGCGAAAAGCGCGCAGGATGAACGGTGGTTTCATAGATCTCTCAACAGAACAAGCACGGGGTCAAGCCATCGGATTCAATACTTCCTGAAGGCGTGGTCCGGTGCCCCCAGGATTACAGCGGTGACATATCGCACCAGCACCGACTCAAGGAACTGATTGCCACTCCTGGGCAGGTCATTGGCCTCGTAGAACGGCTTGAGTTGTGGGTGTCTTTCCAGCAACGATGTCAGAAATGCCGTGGTGTCCATTTCGGGGTTTGGGTGCATCGCCGACTCGGGCAGAGCAAGCAGCTTGATGCTCGCTGCGTTGCGACCTACGAGGTAGCCAAGGGGAATGGCTGAAACGGTAACCGCCCACGAATTCAGCCAGTACATCAAGCACGCCCAGACACCCCACATAAGGAGGTAGTTGGCGTAAACGTAGTTCTTGCGCAAGACAGCAACCCGTTGTGGATCGATGCGTCGGCCCCTGGCCACATCGTCGTAGAAGTAGGTCAGAAACGCGTGGCGCCGACCAAGGAGACAGGCAAAAAAACGAGCAGCGGGATTCATTCAGGGCTTCCAATCCGGGAATTGTCACATTGCCGTTGGAGCTGCTCGAAGGTGATTGAACATGCGCGGGTCGGCTGGTGGCCGGTAGCTGCCTCAATGGCAGGTCCGCCACGCCCCAGCGACACCGCAAATGGAAAAGAGGCTGAGTTCATGAAGGGGCTCCAGCATGAGGCGGCTCGGAGGGTTGTGCCGTGGCCTTTGCCAGGGACTCCAGCTCGTCGAGGCAGCGGATCAAGGCCGATTGGGTTGGCGTCAGCATGGAATGTTCTTTCACGACATAGCCCGCAAATCGGCTGTGAGGGAATCGCAGCTTGTGATCGTCGAACCACTTGTGCACCTCCCCGTGGTCGCCTTGAAAGCAATAGTCCCCGGTTACCGGGTGCTCCACCCGCCACTCCACCTGCGGTTGGCACAGACCCCGCATCTTGCGCATTTCGGCGAGGTCCAATCTCGGAGTTTCCAGCGGCTCAGACATTCGCAAGCTCCTTGACCCCGGGAATCTTCTGGTACGCGGGTATGGCTCTGAACATGGCGCAGCGCCGAAACACATCCACCGTCAGAGGCTCGTTATGGGCGTTGGCAACCCGCAATGCGAGGCGGAACAGCATCTTGGCATCTCGTGGGCGGAGCATGGGGAAAGCATCGATCAAACCCGCTACGGTGGCATCGTCCAATGGATGCTCAAACTGTTCGGCCATCGTCCGCCAGACTTTCGCGGCCAACTCCGGCCCTGGCTCGCTGTACGAGATACAGGCAGCGACGCGCGACAGGAATGCATCATCGATATCGTTGACCCGATTGGTGGTCATGAACAGAAGTCCCCGGAAATATTCGGCACTTCTCAAAAATTCGGCAACGATCGCGTTCTGCTCCAGGTCCTCTCCTCGGGAGCGGACATACACATCCGCCTCGTCGATGAGCCCCACGCAGTTCCAGCGCTCAATGCGTGCGAAGGTCTCCTTCAGGTTCCTGTGAATGTCCTCAGCGGAGGTACCGAGCGTCCCCGTGTGGACAGCAAACAGGGGCCGCTTGATGACTTCCGCGTACACCTCGGCCGTGAGGGTTTTACCAACCCCGGGGGGGCCCTTGATGAGCACCACGTTGCCCGCCGACTTGCCCTCAATGAAGTCGTCCACGAACACCCCCAGGTTGGTCGTGAGGATGCTCAGTAAGTCGTGCATCTCAGGCGGGAGGATCAGCTTGTCCTTCAAGGAGGCGTTGTACTGATACGGGGTCATGTAGTCCGAGTGGACCCACATGAACTCATGCGATTTGAGGTCAAACACCTTGACCAGGGGATGCACAGGCACCTGCCCCAGAAAATCCTCCGCGTCAAACAGTGACGACTCCATGAAGCGCTGGGACTGCGGCAGTTCCCGGGCCTCCTGATCGTGGATGACGCGGCGGTTGTCCAACATCTCGCCACGGCGGCGATACGAGCCATTGTCGAAAGCGAAGCACCGCCCGGTCACCCGGAACTGCTCCGCAAACTTCAGCCGCACCTCCGCATCGAATCTTTCCATGGACTTCTGGTATTTGTCCTTTCTCGCGCGGGATTCTTTGAACAACCCGGAAGCCGCCAGAATCTCTGCCACCGGCTTGTGCAATGCATCGTCGGGACGGAACGTGTGCGCCCGAGTGCGCGCCCCCTCGCTGCGAGAACGCGTATCGGCGTCAAGGCCAAACGCAATGGTGGTGATGACGACATGGGGGTCGGGCTTGTTCTTGTAGCCCTTGTTGTCGTTGAAGGTCGCGCTGAGGATCAACTCAGGATAAAGGCACCCATCGGCCGCTTCCGCATAGATCCATCCATCAATCCGGTCGTGGTGCAGATAGGTCTGGAGCATGGGCAGGAAAGCACCAAAGCTCGGGACTTTGCTGTCAATGGCCCCCCCCTTGGCCTTCAAAACCGCGTCGAGCACCCGCACCGCCTTCTTATTGCCCGCACTGTCGCAGAAGCCGCGAAGCTCCACCAGCGCATCGAGATCGAAGGCTGCAATGTTGAGGCTCACCTCTGCATCGGGGTCGTCCTCACCGTTGCGAAGCGACACGCGGCCTTGGGAGATCGCTGTTGAAATCAGGGGGCTCTTGATTTGGGACTTGACGGGCAGCAGGACGGCCGCTGGGATCACAAGGGACATGGGGCTCTTTCAGACTTTTGCAGGATGCGATGGCTTCTGCAGGGGGCCGACAAAGGACTCCCCTGTCTTGATCCAATCCTGCCGAGAACCATTGGTGAACCGCACAAAGTCTTCGCCTTCACGCTTCTCGCAAATCTGGTCGGGGTGGCCTGTGCGGACATACCAGTAAGCACCTGGGACAAGCGCAGCCGGAGCCCCATCGCTGACACCCGAAATGCCTTGGAGGGAGCGATGCTCTTTCGTGGCCTGCAGGTTGACCAGGGTCGCATCGACCCAATCGCCATCAATTCCCGGCATGGCAGGGAACGCGGCAACCGTATCGCTGGGAATGGCCGCGATGTATTCACGAAGTCCGCGAATCACGCGCATGGCGTCTTCCAGGACAGAGGAAATAGGGTCGTTCATGGTGCGATCGTCTCTGTTGTGTCTGGTTGTGTCTGGTCTGCCTGCTGCGCGTTATCGTCATTCGCGGCGACAGACGGCACAAGCAGCTGCATACCGCCGCTTGCCTGTTGATCTGTCGGCGTGGTAGCACCTGGCGCGGCGTCCGTGGCAGCAAACATCTTCGGGTGAGTGCGGGCGAGGTACTGAGCAAAATGGTTTTCCTGCCACTGCTCAATGCTCAAAGGACCGCTATGAAGGTGGGTGTACTTCCCATCCACAGCCTGCATTGCTCGCCAATGGCTGTGATGGTCCAGGCCCGCTTCTTTCGTCATCAGGGTGTTCGGCCCGGTGATCACGTAGGTTTCCTCGGAGGAATCACGCTCAGCCCCCCAGACCTCGGCGGCATCCACCACGCCCTCCCACTCAGCAATGCGAGACCAGGCGGCTTCGAGAGATGGCGCGCAAACCATGAAGTCCCGGTACAGAACGCGTGGCAGCTCATGGGGTTGCACCTCCACGGGGGAGACACTGAAGAGATGAAAAATAGGCATGTTCTACACACAATTTGCCGGATATGAATGAATGATACCTACCGGGACCAAATCTATCAACACAAAACGCCGGATATCTCTTATTCGCACAAACTCGTGATCGTCATTGCCCGTTTTGATTCCCATTGAAGACGCAAACTTTCTCGATACATGCCAATTTCGGGCTCAAACGACAAGGGTCGGCCTGTAGGGCTGAAGCCTCGGTCGCAGGTTTTTTGCAAGTTTCCGGGAATGGCCTGCTACTGCGTTCCCAGTGATGATGCAAACCCGTTTAGCAAGGCGCCATGCACTTTGCAGCTTCAATGGGAACCCTGTGAGTTCAAGGAACCCGTTGCAGTTCTTGGCAACACATAGAGCCGTTCAATGCCGGGAGGTGGCTGAGGTGCGTCAGGATGCTCGCGAGAATCCGACAGGACAGCGCCCTTCACTGACGATCTGAGCTTTCCAAGGGCATCCTCGCGATTCAGGTATGTGTGCCCGTAGTGAGACCTCCCATACCCACTGCCGAACATCTCCAGGTCATAGTCCGGGAACTCGATGCCAGCTGGGGCCAGGTCGTACCACTCCAGGAAGTTCGAGGCTGTCGCGGTTGCACGGCGCCCAAAAGAGCTGTACTTGACGTGAAGCGCCTGATGGGGGGCGAAGTTCTCTGCCTGCTTGAAGCCCATGATCTCGTCAATCAAGAGACACCCCTCAGCGTCCAGCAGATCGGTCGGCGACCAGAGCTTGTAGTAGCGAAGACTGTCCTTCTTCCACTCCTCAAACCAATCGGCCATCAACAGGCTCAGTGGTTGGCGAGATGCAGTGGAAACCGACTTGATGAACTCGGTCTTGACGTAGCCGCCCGTGGGTCCGCTGAAGGCGTCAGCGCTGACCTCGGCAAGAGTCCAGTCACCACGGGCATCTCGGGACTCGCTCCACATGGAGGCAATCCACCGCTGGTACCCATAAACCCTGCGAAACCTGTCGGAACAGGCCTGAAAGGCTTCAGGGGCGTGATCCTTGATCAATGCTCCCAGCAACCTGTGGGGTTGCCGGTTCGCAAGACAGAGATACTGGATGTCACCTTTGCCCTTCTTGGGGAAGCAGACGGCGATGGGAAAAGCGAGTATCGGATAGCAGACCTGAGTGGCGGACAGCCCAGAGGACGCGACGAACGCCGCCTCGAATTCGCGAAGTACATGGACCGCATCCACGGGCTGGTGCCCTTTCAGGAAGGTTGCAACAGCCGCTCGGAACGTCTCGGTCCGCCCAAGGATTTCGGTCTTGCGAGCGAGAGTGCGGAAAGCAGAGCCCAGTTGCCAATGCTTTGCCCCCGCCCATTCATGAAGTACGGTTTCAGCAGCAGCCTTTTCTGGCAAGAGTTCCCAGCGCCTGGAGACTTCGACCAGCTTGGTTTTCTTGCGCTCCAGGGTGATGCGGTGCACCCAGGCATGGGGCTCAAGACGGTCATCGCGCTCCTCCTCATTCGGCGCCGCGTAGATCGCAAACTTGGCCTTGCCGGACAGCACCAGCCTCAGAGGTTCGTATCCCAAGTCGCGAACGAACGCTTCGGCTTCAACGGCTTTGGAGCTGCCATCCACTGACAGGGCGAACATCTGGTCCAGCAGTCTTCGCCATTCAGCGTTGTTGGTGGCTTCTGGCGAAGGAAGGGACTGACCTCGGTGGGCTGCACGCCAAGCCTTGATCGCACGAGAGACCAAGGCCTCACGCTCTTCAGCTGCACCAACATTCCCATCACTCAGGGCTTGAGCAAGTGCCGCACGGGTTGGAGCTTCCTGGGAGCGTTCGGTCTCGATCAGTTTCAGCGCTCGTTTGAAGAACCGCAGGTACTCAAGATGGTTGGTACGCGTGTTCCGGTGATGAATGAACCAGTACAGCTCTTCGGGATCGACTGCATCCAGCACCAGAAACGGCAGTTGGGCGCTATCCCACTCTCCCCGCTTGTAGGAAGAGACTCGAACGGTGCTGGTGTATTCCCGACCTGAATGGAATGAGTTTGTGCACACACGCACATCCACACAGACGTGCTCGGCCTTCTTGTAGGCAATCAGGCACTCCATGTCTTGGATAGGGTTGGCACGCAGGTCATAGCCACAACCAATGGAACGGTAATTTTCCTTGGCCAGGCTTGGGGCCGTCGTGGGATTGATCAAATCGTCCCAATGGCAAAGAACACGCGAGCCAGGCCGTAGGTAGGCGTTTTTCTGAGAAATCCATTCGTGGAGATCTGGCGGCTTGGGTCCGCCCGCCAGCATCATCCGGGCATCATCGTCGTGAAGGAACCGCATCCAGCGATCCTGGAAGCGCTGCGAGACGAACCCCAGGGACTCGCCCTCATCATGAAAATCACCAAAAAGCTTGAGACGGTGATCTAACCCTGCCGCAAGGATCAAGAACCGCCGATAGTGGAGTGCATTCAACTCGTGGTTGCGCAGTTTGTCGGTGTACGCGACATCCTCAAATCGGATCTTGGATCCGTCCATCCCGCGAAAAATCTGGTCCTGCTCGTCGGTGGACGGGAACAGCCGTGCAGCTGCCAAATGACTTTCGACGGGGGACACCACGCAGTGGATGTTTTCCCCGTTGCGCACCATCAGGTAGACCTTAGCGTTCTCCCTGTTCCGTGCGATGTTGACGTAGGGTTCACCGTAGTCGATGTGGCGAGCTGTCGTGACGGCCACAAGCACGCATCGCTCCGTTGGGAAGAACTGGTCAACGAAGGCTGTCTCCTTGCGCAAAGCATCGAAGAACAGATGCTGGTCCTCGAAATCAAACCACTCGTCCAGGTCCACATACACAGCCAGCTCGTGCTCGACGATGCGTTTGCCCTGAACCACCGTCAGGGGGATTCCCCGGTCAGCGCCCTTCCCTTCCTTGATGGTGTGCACCAGGACATTCGTCCCCAGGTAGAGGTCCAGCGAGGCAATTCCATCCACGATTCCCTTCACATAGGACCGGACTTCCTCAGTCTGAGCAAGGGCCTGAGCCCCCTTCTCTTCGAAAAAGGGGGCAAGCTTGCTCAACTCCTCAGCGATGCGGGCTGTCTTGGCCTGGATCCAATTGGCCTTGATCGTGGCAACCTGCAGCTCGTGGCCTGCGGCCAGCTTCATGGCCTCTACCTTGGACTCGGTGATCCCGCATTCAATGGCGTTGGCCAGCGACCCTGTGGCCATGGATGACACTTCCGGGTCCACGGTAGGCAGAGCGACCGGATACGGGTGTTCAGTCGAGACGGCCGATGGATTCGCGGCCACTTCAGAGGTGTCTACAATGAATGCAAGTGCCTTGTTGGAGGCCTTGAGGGCATCAGATGGCTCTTGCGCATTTTTCAGGCCCTCCGCAACCACCTGGTTCATGAGGGTGGGATTGATATGGACAGAGGTGATCTCCTCCTGTAGCCCCTGAATTTTGGCGTTGATCAGTCCGAGTTCAGCTGAGCGAATTGCTTCATGGTCAGGCTCAAAGGAGAACGAATCCAGAAAGTCTTTCAGGAGGAACCGATGCTCCTTGAACTGGTGGTACTTGTCGTGCTCTACCCCATCGTCACCCACCCAGGTCAACTGGCGAGCGCGATTGATCTGGAGAGGATGTGGCCGAAGAATGACAGTGTGCGGCACCTCATCCACACAGCGAATGGACATGATCAATAGGACGGTCTCGGCCGCAATTCCCTCACAGGCCACGTCGCGGATAGCACGCCAGTATTGACCAGCCTGCAGCGACTGGAACCGGGCGATACGCTGGACGCTTGGATCAACGTCCCCGGTTGGAATGATCTTTCCCGTCATGCAACACCCTCCGCTGCCAACTCCCGCATCACCTGCCGCACCAGCTTTGCCGCGAACTGCTTGGGCTTGTCCCTCACTGCCTCGTCATTGAAAAGGGCACTGCGCGAGGTGTAGTTAGGGGAAGTGAATGCAGTCGCTGTGCTTTTGCCGAAGCCCTGCATAGAGCCCCCAGGAATCTCCTCCGGCGCATCAATGCACCCCGAACCAATGAAGGCAAGAGCCGAATCTGAGGAAGCATCGAAATGCTCTTGGGACAGGAGACTCCAGGCGCGGCTGGTTCGTAGGCTGTAGATCTGATGCATACACATGGTGGGTGCTTGGATAGCGGATGAATCGACGTGATTCACTGCCCCTTACCCACAACTGAACTGTACCGGTTGAGGGGAAGCATTGCAACCCAAAACACCGGATGTAGTGTTCCTGCATTCACGCCATGCACCGATATTTTTACAGGCCCCGCAGGCCGCGCATCACCTAACCTGCAGAGCCTTGTCTTGCATCTCACGCAGTAGTTTGGCCAAAGGTTTGCTCTCATCGTCAACATACCCTGGCCAAGGGATGAATGGCTTGCTGGTCATCTTTCCAAGCGCGATGGTCAGTGGACAGCGGTAAGCGATGAGATCAGCTCCCAGACTCTTCACTGCAACGAAGTCGGAGGGGCATTGCACTACCTCGCCTGCCTTCGAATCTCGCATGGCCATGAGATTCACCATGCCGTGATCATCGCCTGCAGAGCCCCAGTAGAAGGCTTCATGTTTGTAGGCCACGATGCCCATGTAGGCGCTCAGGAGAAGCCCAAGCACATTGGCGCCTACGGTCCAGAATCCAGGGACGGATAAACGCCGAAGTCCCCGCAAATTCCGTCCGAAACTCGCTAGGCCAAGCATGGCGCCGAGGGCCGTAATCCAGCCATCGTGGTAGGTAAGTCCCCATTGGAAAACCAGCGATCCCGCTGGGCTCCACTGCAGCACCTCAAGGACCACAGGCGCCAGCATGAGAAGCAAGGCACATGTGATGCCCAATTCTGAGATGGCTCCCCCCTTAGTTCCGGCTCGCGCACGCATCAGGCTGCGCGCCAAGATCCAGACGCAAAGCACCACAGCGAGGTTGAGTGCAGCTAAATAGAGCATCTCAGCACTGCAAGGTGACCGGGTTCAACACGAAACTCCCAGTTTTCATGGCTTTATCTTCAGGGCCGATGCAATCTCGGGACTGGCTCGCTGAACTACCGCAATACGACACTCGTCTTTAGAGCAAAGCCTGGTCCCGGACCACGCCGATCGCTTCACCACAACAGAATCACCGACTGCAAAGGGACCGGGGTCAACACGAAACTCTCCGTTGGCCGTAGCGACGACCAACCGGCACGACTGCACCTGGTGCGCTGGGTTGCAGTGGGTCTTGGTATCAACGGAGGTGATGGGGCCCGCAGAAGCCATAGAACCCTGAATGCTTACCGCATATGAGACAAGGAACACGATCCAACAAAGCAAGAGTGCCACAAACAACCACTGGAGCGGGTATCGGACATAAGGTCGGGCAGCAACCCAGGCGATAGACCTTTCAATGAATCGATCTATAGCGGGAGGCTTCTGAGCAGGTTCAGAGGGGAAAATGCCATCGTCAGAGAACTCCCGGAGCCAGGAAGGTAGAACGAGGACCAGCCCAATAGATGCGACGGCAAATACTGCTGCGCCCACCGCAGCCTGCGATTTGAGCACCTCGTAGAGCTGCAGATCAAAATCCGCCCTCGCAACGGACTGGTCCTTCACCCAAACCAGCAGCATGGCCAGGATCGCCAGGCCCGCCTTGAACCAGTCACCCCAATACTTGTTCGAAAAGAGATGACCGTATCTCACGTCGATCAACAGCGCGCAAGCCGTGCCGCCAAGCACCTGGGCGACCAGCCCTTGCTGAGTCAACCATATCGCGGAGAGAACCGCGAGCGCGAACAGGAATTTCAGCGTGATCGCGCGCCTCGCAACGAATTCATCGTCGCTGATTGGGTAGGGCAGATTGGCCATGGGGTGGACGTTCGTTGAGATGGATCGAATTAGGTGGCACGCTGCTGTGCGACTGCGTTGTTGCGAGGTGCGAGAGTGCTGAGGAAGCCCCTCCAGAGGGTTCGGAGTCTCTCCCGCTGCTCTCCCAGCGGGTATGCCGACATCGACAAGTCGTGCTGATCGCTGGGCAAGGTTCCATGGACTAGCCATGGGCTGGTTTCTCCGTTGGCGACCAACTCATCCTGGATGAATGCTTCGAAACTCCGCGCCCACAACTCAACCCGCGAAGCCCAATATCGCTTGCGCGTCCCCTTGATCGCCTCAATGCGTTTCGCATGCTCGTAGAACGGGTTGTCTTGGGGATGGAAGAGTTCGTCACACAAAGCTGTGAATGCCGTGAACGCATCAGGACGCGCCAGCTTCGCTCGGTTTGCGCGGCCACGCTCTTCTGTCATGAAATCGGTTTCGTCCAGCCAGTTGAATCCCGATGAAAACGTGCTTTGCGCTAGGTGACTGTCGAGTGCATGCGCCCATTCATGGGCGCAGGCCCCATGCCCGGTGTCGCGAGTGAGGTTCACGACCCAAAGTGCCGGCTCAAAGTGAGCAGATGCGCCACCTTGTCCGCGAGCCCCAAATGCGAGACCCAAAGTGGGCCTCCCTCGCCCACCGAGGCCAATCCACGCGGGTTCGAAACCGATGATCCTTGATAGGTCGTGGAACGCACAAAAGGCTTCGTTCAACCAGCGCTGCTTCTCCTTGTCGGATAGCGCTTCACCGAACTGAACACCACGCAAGCGGAACGTCTCCAAAAGCTCTTGCCCCGAGATATCCCAACCGCCAAGGAAGTCAGGACCGACCCGAACCTCAAGGTCTGCCGAAGCCCGACGCGTGACGGCCTTGCGAAGGCCTGCAGCCTTCGCGTTTTCTGCGAGGCGATCCTTGATAACTCTCCGGGCAGCGATCAGCGCCTCTACGCGCGTCAATCCCGTGCAGCCTTCCTCGTAGGCAGGACGTGGGGTTGTAGTGATCACCGCCCAGCAGTTGTCGCTGGGCAGTGCATGTTCACGCGTTGAAATCACCCCCACACTGGCACGCAAGCAACTGTCATCCTCAGGCCACCCAAGATCAGCCATGGACACGGATAGCCACGCCAGCTTTTGAGTGAGGCTGAAAGGGGGATAGAGCCTTCGACCCCCATAGCGCCCAGCTGCGCTCAAACGCATCCTGTCCTTGGCGTCGGAGAACCGATTGAGGCCTGCGAGCGCGTATGCCTTGGCATTCAATTGCAAGCGGGTTTCGTCATAGGCCTCATCAAAGACCTGTTTGACGATGGCGATCGCCGCGTCATACATTGCGGGCCACTCGTGAGCCTCCACACCGAACATCGCCTTTTCGTGGGGGGCGGTCCCCAACCCCCAATACGTGGCCGCGAGTGCAGCCAGGGTTGAGGGCGTATAGCGATTCACTCGCGAGAGTTCCTTCCAGTCGGGCTCCGGCCAGATCTCTGCAAGCCGCGAACGCTGGGCAGGTGTCTTCTCTGACTTCTTTCGTGCCAGGTGCTTCTTGGCCTGGGGAATGAACTCGCCTGCGTCTTCAATCTTCGCCATTGTTCTGCGTCAACTCCGGTCTGTCGCTATGCATCGGTGGCAATGCACAAGTTCGCACTCGTGTGTCCGATCATCTGCACCTGTGAATGTGAAGAATTGGGGCGTGGAAATCATGACAAGGTGGACCAGAGACGGGAATGGCTTTCGACTGGCCAGGACCTGAAGGCATGCCCAGGCTTTCTGGATGGCCCCATGGGCGGGCGAATTGGAAACGAACAGAATCCCTGCGCCACCACCTCATTTGTCAGGGTGTTGAACTCCTGCCACTCGAACCCTAAAGGGGCTTGTGCGTATATCTGTTCCAGTTCACGCGCGCTGTCCGCGTAGACCTTCCAAGCCAGGAACGCTGCGACCCCCAGTGCCAAAGCGATCAAGGCACATACAACCATGACCGTAGGGCTCAAAAAATCAAGCCACGGCATACCGTTCTCTTCCGGCAGCAGCAACAGGTTCATGGCACCATCCCTCAAGCGGTAACCCCCAAAGTTGCAATCCGGGCAACTCGCCGATTGAGAACCCGCGCAAACACCGCTGCTCCAGATGCCAGTAAGCAAAGGATGGAGCCGAACGCCATGAGGATCTGGCCGTAACCTTTCCAGCGTCCAGAAACCTCAAGCGCCTCTTTCTCAAACGCCTTGGCTTGCGCAGAGCGTGGGGCGCCAAGCGCCCGCACCTCTAGCGCATAGCGCGCTGCAGGGGTAGGTTTGAGTTCGGCCGCATTCGCTTCGAGTTTTGCCAGGATTGAGACGAAATCAATTCCTTTTGCCTTGCGTGAAAGCGCCGCCAGCTGCCACCAAAGGAAGTCCTCCTGCAGCTCAGGAAACCTCTTGGATTGCTCCATCATGGCCTTCCGAACTCCCTCATAGTCACGAGCTTCGATTCCAGAAACAATTTGCATGCGTTCCTGATAGTTGGTGTCCGATTGACGATTCGCCTTAACGGCACCGATTACTGCGACTGCAGCTAATAGAACAGCTCCAGCAGCTGCAGGTGCAATGCTCTGGCGTATGACACCTAAGCCAAAGCCAAACACCGCGAATATGATCACAAAGGCCCTGAAAAACGCCTCACCAAAAGACGCCACCTCAGCAAGACTTGCTTGCACAGATCCTTCCGGATATGACTCACGCAGGGGCGCATTGACTTCATTCAGGACTGCCTCAATCGCGGGAGGTATCTGCACTACCACCTGATCTATGGGCTCACGCACGCTCGCCAGAGCGAAAACCACAGCGCTGCTGACCGCCACAGTCAGAACGAGAGCCCACAAACCCATAGCCCACAAGTTGGCCTTCGCTGCACGCTGATCGAGCAAGCGGACTTTGGGGCGAAGGTCAGTCACGCTCATGCCGACGCCTCAATAGCAACCGGCTTCGCGCTTCTAGCGTTCATGAGGCGAGACCTGAGGTCATTGCGCATGGTGAGCAACTCCCGCTCGGCCACACTGCGGGCCTTGACGCCCTCCTCGTTGATACGGATGACCTCCTGGACCGTCTTCACCAGTGTTGCCTGGACCTCGCGCAAGGTCGCCGTATCGATGACCAGACGCTGATTGGCTTTGGCCGACTCGACAGAGTTACGGTGCAGCAGTTCCGCGTTCTGTTTCAGCAGTGCGTTCGTGGTGTCATCAATCCGACCCGCTAGCTCCACGGCGTTGTTTTGCTCAGCCAGGGCAACGCGCAGCATGAACTGGCGCTCCCAAGCCGGAATGGTGATCTCGCGGATAGCGTGGAACTTCGATTTCAACGTGGAGTTGTTGCCCTGGAGAAGGCGGATCATGGGAAGGCACTGCATCGCCGAGTGCTGCAGTGCGAGGAGGTCACCCAGCCGCTTATCCAGCTCTGCAACACCCGCGTCCAACTCCGCGATGCTCATCGCGTCCGTAGGTGCGGCCGAATCATTTGCCTTCATTCCGTCCAGCTCCTCGCGCATCTCAGCCAGCCGCAGCCGCCCAGCAGCGATGTGGATGCCCAGTAGCCAGTGTTCGTGCTTCACGGCGTCGAACATCCCGTCCAGTTGCTGATTGCGCGTATCCAGACTCGTTTGCGTGTTGCTGACCGTCGTCATCAGCTTGTTGATCTGGTCCCGCGTGGTGTCGAAGTGGGCACTGAAATCACTCGCGCGGCGGCGAATCTTGTTGAGCAATGCGCCGATGACGGGAATCTTCGACCTGGGGCCCGAGACACCCTCAATGTCCAAGTGGCTGGCCAGCTGGACAACCTTGGAGAGCATCGCACCAGCTTCACCCAGGTCATTGTTGCGAACCTCCGAGAGCAATGAATCGGTGTACCGCGTGTTGTGCTCGGCAATCTCACGGCCAAACTCAGCAACACTGGCCCTGCGCCCGGTTTGAATCGTTGATGCCACCCGCGCAATCTCTGCAGAGTCCCCAACGGTCAGTCCGAGCTGAGTCAGCTCCGCTTCTGGAATGGCCACAGGGGGGCGGGATGGATCGGCTTGAGTGGTTAGGAATGACATGCAAAATCCTCTTGGCTGGTGTTTTGGGCGATCTACTTGGTGTGTGCTTCTTCGAGCCCCTGCAGGCTGCGCAGCAGCGCTTGATGGGCTTGCGTTGCCTGGCTCACGATCTCGGGGTCGAGCCCCTTGGCATTGGTCATAGCCATGGCGTGATGGCGCCACACTGGCAAAAGCACGGTGGTCGTCTCGCTGAACCTGTCCAACAAGTCGAGCGCGGTGGACCGCGCAAGTCGCATCTGAGCCGCACTCATCTCATGCGAAGCCCTGATAGCGGACAGGTTGGTGAGCTTGCGTGCAAAGCGCTCGCGGGGTTTGTCGAATTCCAAGGCACCCTGAGATGGCATGCCCGCCAGAGGGTTCTCAGAGAGGTACTCGTGACCCGCCTGGATGTATGCGTCCAACTGATCCACTTCGGTATGGTGGGACGATAGAAGCCTCTCCAGGCCTTTGACTGTTTCTTTCACCGAAACAGCGGCATTGTTGGCGAGGTCCAGCAGTTCATCGAGCGACTCGCGCGCCATCTCATAGCGCACGAGCTGCTCCACGTCGCGACCCAGCAGCTTGTCGAGCCAGCTTGGTTCTGCCGCGATCTTCTTCGGGTCCGCATCCACCAACTTGCCAACTATCTTGCTGATGTGATCAGCAAGCCGTCCAATGGGGGAGGCCTCCATGATGCTCTGGAACGCACCCATTGCGTCAGAGCTACTGACGCCTGATGTCCCGTACTCGGAAATCAGGATGGGGTCCGCGAAGATCCCCGGAATGACCGAGGATTTCAGCTCATCTGCAGTCAGCGGAGCGATTGCCGACATTGATCAACCCTGGGCCGCGCCTGCCAATGCGGGCATGCCCTTTTCCAGCCATTGGGCGGCGTCTTTCTCGCTGCGCTCAAAGCTACCCTCTTCAAGAGCGTCTACGAAGTCCTGAAGGGCCAAGAAATCAGCCATGTAGAGCGGCCGGTTGCGGATCTGAAATGCATGCGTTTTGGCTGGATGCCGGCCCAGGAGGGTCACGTAGCTGCTGCAGCGGCCCGCCTGCACCAGCGTCATTGACCAATCGTGCTCTTCACGGGTCAGGATCCAGCCTTGCGCAATGCACAGCGCGGCCAACCCCATTGCCACCAGACCAGCGCGTTCGCTGTCCAGAACCATGAACATAGCAATGAACGCCAGCATGCAAGCGAAAAGCGCCGTGCAAGCGATCACTGCTTTGCGGTAACGGGACTTCCACAGACCCACCACCGTGGCATGGTCACGGTCCAGTTGTGCGCGGAACACGTCGAGATTGCTTTTCATACGAACTCCTTTTCAGTTTCAGGTTTGAAATCTCACGACGCAGCGGGCCTTCCCGCTCGCTGCCTCTACTCGATACAGATGGTTTTCAGAAGGGGCTTCGAAACGGCTTGGCCAACGCCCAGTTGCGTGCAAAGTGCGTTGCGTAGACCTTGGCCAAAGACGGGTTGTCCCAGTTCACCAGGACGTTCTCGCTGTTCCGGGACGCTGCTGCTTCCGAGAAGTTGAAGCTCCCCAACTCCAGGTGGCGTTCGTCCGCGATCAGCACCTTGTCGTGATGGATGGCGAAAGCATCAGTGACGCGCACCTGAGCCCCCGCCTCAACCAGCGCACCAAAAGCGGCGCGCGCCTTGGGCGACGCACCCTCCCCGAGGTTGTGCTTCTCATCCGCGACGATGGCAACGGAAACACCCCGCTTCACGGCGCGCAGAAGTGCGCTCGTGACCTTCGCACTCGTGAAGCTGTAGGCCATGACTTTCAGGTCAGCTTTTGCTGAGTCGATGACTTTCACGACCAAGGCCTCTGCGCCCCCCTTTGGCGAGAACCCCACCTCCAACGACCCAGCTGCTTGCACCTGCTGGACTGACAGGGAGTCAACAACATCCCCTGCGACACGGCCCATTTGACGCTTCACGTCATATGCCTGGGCATAGCCGATGGTCATGCAGAGGACAAGTCCGATGGCAGCAAATTTCGTTTTCATTCGACAATCCATTATTCAATCAACTGCAATTAAATCATTTAATGAATTCCATTGCAAATCAAATCAATCAATCAGATGTTTGATTGACAAGTGAACCGACGCCGTTGCAATGAAACATCAATGAAATTTGTTAATTCAATCCCAATCGGCTACAATGACACATCAATTCAACGGAGGATTCCATGCGTAAGTTCGCCCAGATCGCCGCCCTGGCTGTCGTCACCTTTATCACCGGTTGCGCCACCCGAGGAATCGACGATGCCTTCTTCCGGGCAAGCGATCCCAATGTCACGCAGACTGCGACGGGCACGCTCATCGCGATGGAAGAAAAGCGCCGTAGCAACCTGACCGTGACCAACACTGCCGCTGGCGTCGTTTCGGCTACCCAAGGCAGCTCTACCCTCGGCCTTGCGGCCTTCGCGCTGGACGTTTTCGATCATGAAAACGCGAAGAACAAAGACCGCTTCATGGTCATCAAGATCCAGGACGAAGCCACGGGCAAGGAGGCGGTGTTCGTCTCCGATTTGCTCACCCTCCCCAAGTACGCGAATGTTGGTGATCGTGTCCGCATGATTCAGAAAAAGTACGGTGCCGAAGCCGCCTACAACCTGACTCGCAACCCTCACTACGACATGCCGACGCGTTAAGCGTCAGGTGGCCGCCCTGGCGGCGGCCCTCTCCAGTTCTTTTTCTTTCCGCTGCCGCTCGTTGAACAGCGAGATCGCATCTGGATGGGCTCGGAACCAGGAGTCCGTCCACTCCTTTGCCTCATGCAGAGCCCTTTCGAACTCTTGGGGCGTGAACATCTGCACGATCCTCCCCCCTTGAGCCCTCCTGGCACCACCTGCGAAGCTTCCAAGGGAGCCCCCGATAGACACATCAATGGATTGGCCAAAGGGTTTCGACCGCGCCCCCAGGTACGTCTTCGTATAGTCCTCGGGGACCTCGACGCGAATCCCGTAGGACGCCCCTTTGATTCCAGGCCCGCTGGTGTCAAAACCAAAGAGGATGCAGCCCCTGTGCGTCAAGTAGGTCTTGTTGATTGCCAGGACAAAGCCCATGGCAATTGCATCGTCCATTGATCGAAAAACAGTCATCCATACCCCCAATGCGCGGGAGTGTGACCGAAAGTAAATGGGGCCGGGGGGCTAATTCAGCCGATTCGATGAGATGCGTCCGAATCGGGTGTTTTTCGGAGAAATGAGGGGTGGAAAAATTGCACCAAGATCCGCCCCCTCCATTAGGGATGGCCATGTGTTGTGGTCATCTCCGAGGATGTGAACTGACCGCTTACAGTCACTTGCGCCCGGGGTCGCCAGATTACCCCGTTAGACATTGCCGGTTGAGCCTGAGCAACGTGCCAGCTCATCGCGCCAAAGTAGACCACCTGCAACACACAACCACTGCTCGAAGGGACGCAATGAGTGATCTGCAAATTAACCGTTGGGAAGATTTTCAGGAGATTGGGTGCTATTGGATGAAGGCGCTTGCTCAACAGCGCCAGGGCTGCTACATGCCGTATAGCGTCTATGGCGGCGTAGGACAAAAGCAGTGCGGGGTTGACCTTGTTCCGAACCATATTGCTTTTGGAATCGTGGGGCAGTCAAAACTTCGGAACGTCCGATCGCTTACCTGGGCCGAAATCGAGAAAGAACTGGTGATGACGAATGAGTACCCCGGCCCGATTCGGGAATACTTTGTCCTGACGACTGCTGGGAGACACACATCCGTACAGGACAAGATGCCCTTTGGCGGTGCCACCTACACCCGCCGACAGGGCTCCTTTCAGGTCTTTGTCTGCTACTGGTCTGAACTCAAAACCAGGGACTTCATCCCGCAAGATGTACTGCTGAGGATTTTCCCGTCCATGGCATCTCTGGCCACCGGACTTACGTCCCGGCAACCCAGGCCGAATGAGTACATGGACTCGCTACTGTTTGCGCGCAGCTTCCTCCCCCAACTGATCTCACTTTCGCACATTGAATGGCTGGAGTCTTGGGATTTCGGGTTAGGCTATGTTCGCACCGACGATTTTGATCATTTCGCTGAATTACGAATCGATTTGGACCGAGTTTTGCAGGTTAAGGCACAGCCTCGATTGCAAGAATGGCTTAGCGAGGGGCGCAGGGCTGAGATGTTCAAATGCCTGCCTGCCGCAGAAAACCTGTTTCGTAGGGTGCTTGAATTCACACACGCGGTGGTAAGCGAGGCCTCCACGGCTACACGCTCTGGTATTACAGTTCTCGCACACGGCCACAGCGACCCTAGGGCACACAGCCGAATTACTTCCTCTTGGCGGCAGTCTGCTCAAGACCTAGTTCAAGCGTATCGTCAGGTGGTTGAGGGCGCTCCTCAAAGTTGATTGATCGATCGCTGAAAACGCCCAAAGGATTTTGAGCGAGATCCTGTCCTGCTCGATGGCTGTCGAGTTGCGCTTCTCTTTTATTGAGCCTCGTGACGCTCACGCTCTGGTACAAGCCCCCGCCGCACTACAAGCGCCATGAGCGTGTCACTCGAAGGCACAAACCCCTTCTTGCGCTTGGCGCGCTTGACGATCTCGAAACGGCCCGGAGCCGACTCCCACACCAGCCCGAACCCCTGGGGCAGCATGCCGGGATCGATCAGCCCCTTGGGTGTGCAATACCAAGCCGATTGAGCGATTGCGCGCGAGGCATCCACCTTGTCCGGGTTGGCCAGGTCAGCCATGAAGTCGGCCTTGGAGACCTTCACCTCCCAAGCCATCAGGTCTGAAGATGCGGCCCGGGGGCTCATCACCGCCGAAACGACATCCAGCCGTGCCTCGCAATGGAGCCCCACATCTGCCAGGAACGTGACGTTTTCCCAGGTCATGCACCCGCGCTCCTCGCGCAGCCAGCGTGCCAGCCTACCGGCGAGACTGTGATGTACGTCGTTCCTGTCCCTGCGCTTGTCCAGCTGCTCCTTGAGCGCCTTGATGCCCAGGTCCGTGATCGCCAGGCTGCAGGTGGATGCGTAGATCTGGTGCTTGCCATCCAGCGTCTCGCAAAAGCAGAACCCCGCTGCGATGAGGTCAAGGTCCACGATGGTGAGTTCGGCCAGCAGTATCGGACGCCCTTTCTCAAAGATGAAACGCAGCCTTCGCAATTGAGCTGGTCTCAACTCACTGGCATCCATGGGAGTGATCACCACGGGGTTTGCGCATGCCTCGCGCAACCGCAGTGTCCGCTGCGAAACAGGGTGCTCAACCTCGCCGCCCAGCAAGTCATCCCCTTCGCACGGAAGCGGCCCAGTCTGGGCTGACGGTGGAACGGGCCAAACCGTTTTCTCGCTCATGGCCCCTACCGGGTCACCATCGCCGCCAGCGCCTTCGCTGCGGCGTTACGTTTGGCCTCCCCCTTCGAGCTGGCGAAGCCGGAGAACTCACGCTCTTTCCCGTCCGCAAAAACCGTCACGACGGCCTCGAAGATGGGAGGTTGGGTCTGTTTGGGTGCAATGCTGTATTCAGGGATGCGGTACCGGCCTTGCTGCGCCATCTCCTGCAGCTCCCCCACCGGGTTCTGCGCACCGACAGGAGATGAGGCACCTTGCTTCACCGGAAACTCACGCTGCAGCACCGGCAGCAGCTCGGCGCATGCGTTGGCCTCTGCCTGCTTCTTGGAAGTGGCCGTGGCCTGAGTCTGATACGGCCCCTTCGGCGTGTGCACCTCGACGCTGGCAGTGAAGTAAGGCGCGTGCGATGGACCCGTGGACTTGTGCTTGAAGGATGGGAATGTCCAACCCACGGCCTGGCAGAACTCCAGCAGAGCCCCCTTCGGATTGGCGATTGCAACTCCTCCGACCTCCAGCGGCTCATCCTCAGGCTCAGCCCAGCGCATGGGAGGCGTCGCGCAGCCCAGCATCTTCGAGAGCGCATCCAGTGCTGCGCCCTGTTCCGCATCCTTCTTGCGTGTGCCCTTGGCGCGGCCAGTGTATGGCGTGGAATCCCGGGAGATCCGGCACACCCCCTCAAAGGCGGTACCCTGCCCAGTGGTTTGAAGGTCCACGGTCTGCAAGACGCCAGACTGGCGTGCGTAGAGCAGCAGATGCATGACACGCCCAGGGCCTGCGCTCATCCAGTCCACGAAGCAATCGGCCAGGTCGCGCGGCCACGCGGCCAAGGCCAGCTCCGAAATCAACCCATCAGCCACCTTGTCGCTGAGAGTGCCTGCCTTCATCCGGCTCATCAACTCTTCGCGCAGCGGCACCGGCATCTCCTGCTGCTGGCTCGCCAGCTTTGTCGCCTGGACAAGGATTTGATCGGGGGCTCCCTGCAGGCTGGCACGTTCGAGCCTGTCTTCCGTCTCCCGGCGCAGCACCTCCTTGTGAAAAGCAGAGGTTTCATCCTTGCGTTCAGTCAGCGTGGTGTTGATGCTCTCGCACATCTCCTGCAGCTGAGCTTGGTTGTAGGGTGGCGGGTTCCCATAGGTATAGGCCTTGAGCTGACGCACGTTGATCAGGTCGGCGTACCGACGCAGCGGTGAGGTCCCATGGGCGTAGGCAGGCAGGGCCAGCCCATAGTGACCATTGAGGGTCGGAGCGTAGCGGGCCCGCCCCACCGACATGCCCACCCGGCTGTTGAGCGCGTCCATATCCAATGAGCCCGTCTCCATCCAGGCGCGCAGGGAC
Organism: Acidovorax sp. FG48; assembly: GCF_057809085.1. Taxonomy (NCBI): domain Bacteria; kingdom Pseudomonadati; phylum Pseudomonadota; class Betaproteobacteria; order Burkholderiales; family Comamonadaceae; genus Acidovorax; species Acidovorax sp. FG48. The sequence goes on from NZ_JBMDJH010000004.1 coordinate 150,966, forward strand.
TTGGCCAGTTCGCCCGAGGCGGGCGCCGCCATCATGGGTTCGTGGTTCCGGTACACGCCCGGGATGCTCTCGCACGCCATGAACTGCGCCAGCTGAGCATTCGCGAGGATCATGAACTCCTGAATGATCAAGTGGCCCACCATGGCGTTGGCATTGGCCATCCGCAACAGTCGCCCTTCCTCATCGGTCATCACCATGCGCTTCGCATCGAACAGGGCCAGAGCCCCACGGTTCACGCGCGACTCGAATAGACCGCTGGCCAACGCGGACGACAAGCGCAGCGCCTCCCGCAGCGGCTCGTCATCACCACCCATGCGCGCGGGGATTTCTCCGTAGGTGAGCCTGTGAGTCACCTCGATTCTGCGGAAGTCCACAGCGAACTCCAGCACCTGGAAGGAGCCGGCATCAAGGAGGATGCGCAGCACCATCGCGTCGCGCTCTTGGCCTTGTACCAGGCTGGAGGCGTTTTCGGAGACATCCTGAGGGAGCATGCGTTTGACAGTCCGATCGCGCGCATAGATGGACGCGGCCAGGGCCTGCGCTTCGGTGTCCGCCTTGCTGCCCACAGGGACCGCCGTGGACGGGTCGGCAATGGCTACAAGCAACTCCACCTGCCCCCCCGGGAGCCCCCTGATGCTGAATGCATCGTCGATATCGCGGGTGGATTCGGAGTCAATCGTCACCAGGGGAAAGGCGGGGGCTTTTTGGGTCATAGGCAAAAGGGTAGGGGTTGAATCGGGGGTTGAACAGGCGCCAGCACAAGGGCTGGCCGTTCCATAGAAAAAGGGGTGGGTGTTACAGCGCCTCGCCAGGGGTAGCCCCGGGCAATGGTGAGTTCTGAGGCTTGGTGGCTTGTTTGGCGCGGATGGCATCCAGCTTGGCCCAGACACGAGCCAACTCCCTCTCACCAGCCTCGTGCATGTCGATGCCATGGGCGCGACACAGGGCCGCAAGGGTCAGCATCACCCCACCCGCTTCCTGGGCTGCTTCGCCCACGGGTCTCCCATAAACGTAGTCCACGAGCTGGTGCGCTTCTTCACGTGTGCAGCCGACAGCCTGTCCCAGCTCCAGTGCCTCCTCCAGCATGCGGTGTGAGCGCTCCAACTTGTTTCCCGCCACCTCTGCTCCAAAGCACTCCAGCAGCCAAGGCTCCACACGGCTCTGGAAGGTCCTTTCCGCCGCTGCGCAGCGCGTTGGGCGTTCCAGGGTGTTTCCGGATGGCTCGGTGTACATGCAGGGGCTCCTTGCTTGGTGGATGGGTGTCAGGCCTTCGCCGCTGTCTTTGCCGCGCGCTGGCGCAGGCTCTCGATGGCCGGGGTTGCGTCGAAGTGGGCCATCAGCCGCTTCTTCTGCTCGTCGAGCAGCGCGCTGGCTTGGATCATGTCGGGCCAGGCGGCATAGGCCTTTTTCACGGTATCCCTGACGATGGATGCGATCTTGGGCTCAGCGAGCCCCGGTACTGCGTTGGCCAGGTCACGGACCGTCGCGGGAGAAATCCGTTGATGCTTGGGGCTGTCAGGCGTAAAGCGCAGCCCGTGCCCCTTGCCCTTCAGGTAGGCCGCATATGCCACCACGTCGTAGGCCGGTGACAGCGCAGGGGTATGGCCATCAGCGTATAGCAGGCCGTAGTTCTTGCAGTGCCCGTCGTAGTTGCCCAAAAGATCGTTGACCACCAGGCGGCGGATCATCTCCTCGACCGCTGGCATGCCAAGCCCCGGGGTTGTCAACAGGACCAGCGCGATCGCAGCGTAGTTCGCACTGGGATGCTCGTATTTCAGCTCGGGCGGGATGTTCAACACCTGGGCGAAGTCTTCGCAGTGGATGTGCTGCGCCCCTGCCCGGTCAAAGCGCCTAACGGCCAGAAAATGGGTTTCCTGGCCCAGCACGAACGGCTGGTCCGCATGGATCTCGGAGACTGGCGCCAGGGTCACATCACACACCGTCACGCCCGCCTCGCTCGCCATCCGCATGGATAGCTCCTCGACCTGCGGGAGCAGCGGGAATTGAACCGTGGGCAGCTTGGCGATGATGTGAACCCCGTTCTCGTCCTTGGTCCGCTGCACGTATCGGCCGCCAGACCGCACGAGCGAGAGCTTGGGCTGGACCCCTGACAGCGATGTGGCATCCGGTACCGGCATCGGCGTCACCGTCATTTCAAGGGCATCGTTGTTCTGCGTAACCACCCGCGCGATGCTCTCTTGGGTGTAGGTGGCGGGCTGGACATACACGGCGCCGGGGAGGTCCGTGCCGCACATGCTCAGGAGACCGAAGTGGTCACCCTTGGACAACTCGCCAATGACCTCCAGATGCTGCCGCAATGGGCCTTCCGGCAGCATGTTCTGAAAGAACGGCGGGAGGGTTTCGCCTTCGCCATTGAAAAACGGCTGCTGGGCCGCTTCCATGAAGAACTTGATCCGTTCGTCCTCCGTGTGGATCACCGCAAACTGGCTCAGTACCGGCATGTCGCCAGAAGTCCAGAACGCCTTGTCGGGCACAAGGCGGGTCATTGCTGTGCCACCCTCCCCATACTGGAAGAGCTGGCCGACGAATCGGCGGTCCTGGCCCTGCCCCAGGAAAACATCGAGTGCGCGGTACTTCATGCCTTGGGGTCTCCCTTTTTCAGGTGATCGGTTACGCCCCTGTGCATCGTGCTCAGGCGTTGTTCAAGTGCAGACCTCACTGTTCTCTCCGGAGTCCGGTTCGAGTTCTCGAAGGATGCAGCAGCGCCTTTTGGCATCAGCACCACCTCCAGCCCCAGGGCATCGGCCACAGCCATCGCATTGGACAGACGTGGCGACACCTTGCCATCGAGCATCTGACTCACCGCCAGAGGGGACAGACCCGTCATTTCGGCCAGCTCACTGAGCTTCATGCGACGCTGCTCCTTGGCTTCAGTCAGCGCATTGGAGAACTCCATGGGCGTTTTCATAATTTAAATATAGATTTGCCTTGGAAATTAACTTAAGTATATACCATCGGGCAATAAAAGCTATATAAAACTATGGACAAATGTGGCTATCTAAAGAAAACTATAGTTATTGACCACTCTCAACCCAGGAACACCTCTACGGGGGTTGCATACGCAAGGCGAAGGGGGTGAAGCGGCAATCCGTCATCGGTGCGCCCCAGCGCCAGCGTGCGATACCCTGCCTTGCGCACCATCCTGCTGACCTCCTGAGGGCGGGCGAGTCCACGGCCCAGAGCCCCCCAGGCCACCATGACATCGCCTGTGCCCATGGCGCAGGCCTGCAGGATCTTGGAATCGTTGTCGGGGCCGACCTGATACCCGCCCTTGCGCAGGTCTGCGGGCTCGGTGGCGATGTACGCGAAGGCATTGCAGAACACCATGCCGCCATACCCCATCCGCTCAGAAAACCCCCTACCCTTGCGCGCGGTGGGGTCGCTTTTGACAACCCCCTGCTCCGTCACGCGGCCCGCTTGCGAGGGGTTGAACAGAATCCACGGTAGCACTGGCTTGCTGGCATCCCAGATGTGCACGAGCAGGTAGCGGAACTGCCCACAGGGAGAGAACTCGCCGTAGAACTGCTCGGCTGCTGCAGCGGCGTCACCGCCCCGCTTCTTGGTGCTCATGCTGTAAGCCCTTCGCTTTCCTCATGGGGAACCACCGACAGGATCACCCACCCCTGAGCGAGACCGTACCGCCCGCCTTCGAAGACGCCCACAACGCGGCGCAGCACCTCCTCCCCGGTGTACTGGAGAGGCTGGCCAGCAGCAACCTCCGCACCTGAATGGACGGTCTCCCGCAGCCGCAACACATCTCCGCATTGGTACTGCCGGTCATCGACACGGATTTCGAAGAGCTTGCGGCCTGCGACTGTCTCCTGAAACACCGAGGCATCCGTTTTCAGGGGGATCACGCGGCCGGTGAGCGGCGCGTAAGGGGCCGGTACGGCTTCGGGGCGCAGGCTGAGCGCCTGATCTACAGCGGCCTCGAATCCCTGCGGCGTGTCCGGGTGCCCGCGCACGATCTCGGAGAACCGTTCCCACTCTGGCGTTTTCTGCCCCGGGCCAATCAGGTGCTTGACGAACTCCCACCGCCGCACGTTCAGGGTGTCTGCCTTGCGCAGCGCGCGCAAGTTCGCGATGGTCTTGTCCCTGAACGCAACGGCGCCATCGGCCATGGACAGCCTGTCCATGGCAGTGAACATGGGGTTCTTCCAGACCTCATGGGAGGCAGTTTGGCTGCTGCGCCAATCGGGCTCACCAGCGGCAGGCTCACCAGCGGGAGGTATCTGGCGCGCATCGCAATGAAGCACCTCCCATTTGTCCAACACTAGTTGGTCTCCAGGCCCCACCGTGCGGTGGACGGCCCCAGTCTCACGATTCACCAGTTCGTAGGCGATATCGCTCTGGTCCGCATAGAGTTGTCCTCTGAGCGCAGCCATAGCGATAGACCCATCTTCGACCGTGGCCGTGTGGTTCTCGTCCTCCCACAGGTTCGACGGTTCACCGCTCACGGTCTCCCACGCCAGCTCATCGTGTCGCGCGAAATGGTTCCCTTCGGCATAAAAGGAGAGTGCCGCGCGCAGCGCCAGGCGCTCAAGAGCCCAGCTACCCCCATTCATCTGCTTGGCAATCAGCTGCAGCTCCTTGGCCGCTTCTCGGGGGTCGCAACCGTTGTCGAGCCAGTTGATCACCGGCTGCAGGGTCAGGGAGCACAGGGGAGATTGGCGGCGCCCTTGCTCAAAAGCGGCCTCCACGTCTGCCTGCGTGAAATAGCGCTGCCCATGCACAGTGTCGTCTCGGGTGATGCCCTCGGGCAGCGTGAAGCGGGCGGGAGCAATGGGCCCCGCCAAGTCTGCACGCACGTAGGAGACCTCAAGACCCCCTTGCGAATTGCGGCACCAGGTCACATCCGCCCCGCCTGGAAAGGCCATGGAGCGCTCCTCGGGGCTCGCATTCGGGTCCACCTGCAGCCAGATCTTTGCGGGAGCGCTGTGGTCCAGCGGCCCGCAGGTTTGGCGTGTCTCTGGAAGTGAAAGGCTATGGTCTAAGGTCATGGGAAACTTTCCAAAAAATTTTGACGATGCGTGAAGGCTTTACGCCTGCGCTATTGCTGAAATGGCACCCAGGACCGCACCAAGCCACGCCTGAACCTTGGGAAGACTTTGAAGCGGGCCCGCACACTGCGGCCCAGCCCCCCGCGCAACATCTCCTTGGCGCAAGCCGAGACGTTCCTGATCACTGAATTCCTCTGGGTGTCCCGCACCGTCACCATGAGCACCAGGCAAAAGGGCGAGTTGCGCGAGACAGCGGCTGCAGGGGCCTCCATTCACAGAACTATAGTGACTATGTTTTTTGGTGGTTAAATCCGCTGAACGCGTTGTCAATAAACGTCAGGCAGCTATAGAAACTCTGACCTTATTAGAACTTGGGTGCAGAATATCATGAACAGTGCCAATTTGCACTCCAATGATTTTCTTGTGTTTCACGCACCTATCCCATGAACACCACTTTCCAGCCCAACGAACGTGTCAACTGGCAGCACGAATCAGATCGGCCCGATAGCGCCATGGTCTACGGTTATGGGAAGGGTTTGCCGATCCCCGCGAGGGTCGTGAAACTGGGGGTCAAACGCGTGCAGATCGAGTTGAAGGTCAGACGCCTCTACGTGCGCAATTCGCTCTGGGATAGCAAGTTCAAGTGGGTCGATGCCACCACCCTCTCGCCCAGGGTGTTGCCATGCGCCGCATTCCACGAACCCATGCAGCATGTCCATGCTGGTTTTGTCCTGACGGGGTGGAAGCACCCCAATGGCCGAAGCCAGGTGTTCCCGAATGGAACGTGGTACCCCGCTGTGGATGGATTTACCTGTGGGGCTCCGTGCGGCACAGAAGAGCAAGCCGTGCGGGATGCCTTGCACAGTCTTTTGTCGGGGGGCTACCGCACGGCCCTTGTGAGTGCCATCTCGGTGCGTGAGCACTGGATTGCCGCAGACCAGGACAAGAACGGTGCTGGCGCCGCCGAATTGCCCGAGCTGAAGGACCGACTGGTCAAAGTTGAAACGGCATTTCCCCCTGTTGATCCCATCTGCACTCACGTGACATGAGCACCAGACACCCTTCGCCTCCTCCCACTGGGTGGCCTCCCGGCCTCCTGCAGGATGACTCGCGCCCCTTGTCCCGGTGGTTTGCAAGTAGGTCCGGGGCCCGGCGACAAGTCCGCCTCGTCTGCGAAGAAATCCAAAACGGAGCCAGAAGCATGGACACGCAAAATCCCAACACCATCCACGTCGTGGAAATCGAAGCAGCGATCAACTATTGGAGAGCCCGCAGCCCCTCGCCAGACGGGTTCACGCTTGCCCCTGAGCTGAGAGCGCTCGCAGAGATCTACGCGTTGATGGCGATTGGCCACGCAACTGAAGCGGCAACCAAGGAAGTCCCATCCAAGGCCATGGCAGCAATCGAGGCGTACCGTGCAGACCAGGCCTCATAACAGTGACAGCGAAAGAAGACAATTGGCAAACAGCCCTCCTCGCCACCAAGATTCCCACGCAATGAATGCAAAGCAGCAAGCAGCACTGGAGGCCGTGCTCCAAAAGTTCGACGGCTTGCCGCTCGAATGCGACGGAATGACGCGCGTGGTGTCCATGTACCTGTCGCACGAGGAAATCCCTCACACCATCCAGTGCGGCAAGTTGGCAGTGCAAGGCGCTGGCTTTATCCCGCTGCACTACTGGGTGGCGTTTGCTGATGGCCGGGTGTGCGATCTGCGGGCGAGAATGTGGCTTGGGAACGCCGCAAACGTGCCACATGGCCTGTTTCTGCCGAACGATGACCAGATGTACACCAAAGCGGCCGAGTTCCGAAGCACGCCCTACCTGGAAGTCCTTTTCTACATCCTGGCTCTGGCTCCTCTGGAGCACTTTCTCCAAGACGAATCCACGAAGACATGACTCCATCTGAAAACCGCCCCTCACGTCAGGCGCCTGAGGTGCTGAAGGTGACTCCTGCTGGGGATGAGCACCAGGTCGTCACGCTCAAGAGCAGCACCAAGGCTTACCGCAAGGAGCCCTGCCCTGGTTGCCCTTGGCGCAAGGACAACACGGGGGAGTTCCCCTCCGAGGCTTTCCGGGTCAGTGCCAATACTGCCTACGACATGAGCACGCACCGGTTTTCGTGCCACGAGTCCGGGGCGCAAAAGCCTGCCACCTGTGCTGGTTTCCTGTTGCGCGGCGCCGACCACAACATGGGCGTGCGCCTGGCCTACATGCGCGGCGATCTGGTGGACGATGTGACCGATGGTGGCCACGAGCTTTTCGACTCCTACCGGGATATGGCCGTGGCCAACGGCGTAGACCCCGAAGACCCTATCCTGAAACCCTGCCGCTGAGCCCCCCAAGGACCCCAACTGAATGGCGATCGAAGAAATCAAGCATGAGTGCCGAACCTGCCACGGCACAAAACTGACCAAATGCAGCAAGTGCCAGGGCACCAGGGATGTCCCATGCAGCAGCTGCGGGGGCCGGGGCTCCCAGATGGTGCGTGGAGAGCGTCAGGACTGCACGGGCTGCAGGGGCACGGGAAAGATCAAGTGCTACAGCTGCGGGGGGCGTGGAGGGCACAAATGCACCTCTTGCCATGGCATCGGGTTCACAGTGGAGCGCCGGGTCCAACACGACCCTGAAGAGCTGCGCCGCACGCCTTCACGCAGCCCATCGGCTCCGCAACCAACTGGTCATGGAGGGGGCCTGATCGCGGTGGTGAGCATTGGCCTGCTGGCCCTCGTAGCGCTGGCCGTAGCTGGTGGCTACCTATTTCTCAAGTGAGTCGCATGGCGCGCAGAAACAAGAACAAGCCTACGCCGTTCGACGGCGCTCTCTCGCTGCTGGCCCACCTGCCCTGGTGGCTCTGTCTGGGACTATCTTTCGTGAGCTTCGCCTACTTCCGGACCATCGACACCACGCCCAAAACCACGAACCCCGCCAATGCGGTGCAGGTTGCGGAGATGATCGAGAGCGGAATCATGGGGGGGCTCGTCCTGGTGGCCCAGCACGTGCTTCCCATCCTTTTTCTGGCCGCCGCAGGCCTGTCGTTCTTTGCCCGTGCCCACCGCAAGGCGCTGTTGCGCCGTGTGGAGCAGGCTCGAAGCCTTGAAGCGCTGCAGCTGATGACGTGGCAGGAATTTGAGTTGCTGGTGGGCGAGGCCTTCCGTCGCCGTGGGTTCGGCATCATTGAGCAAGGTGGCGAAGGCCCTGACGGCGGTGTCGATCTTGTCCTCAACAAGGCAGGCAAGCGCTACCTGGTGCAATGCAAGCAGTGGAAAGTGACCTCCGTGGGCGTGGACATCGTTCGCCAGCACTACGGTGTTATGGCTGCAGCTCGGGCCGATGGGGGCTTTGTGATCACCAGCGGGCGATTCACTGACGCAGCACGACAGTTCGCCCATGGCCGAGTGACCCTGATCGATGGCAGTGAGCTATTCACGATGATTCAGGAAACCAGGGGCGGCAACACAGGCTCTGTACAAGCCCCGCGCGCCCCAGCTCCAATCCCTGCGACAGTACGGGACGCAGCACCGGCCGGCATGCCTGTGGATACCAACCCGAAGCCGGTGGAGTGCGCACCAGCTTGCCCCCGTTGCAACAGTGCCATGGCGCTGCGCACATCTCGCAAAGGACCGACCATGGGGAATCAATTCTGGGGATGCACACGCTTCCCTACATGCCGTGGCGTTCGCCATGCTTGAGTGAAACAATCGCATCGCTGCCCCAAAGAACCCTACGCCCATGCCCGAACTCACCAGCGATGACTTGATCCAGTTGAGCGCCACTGGCGACACTGTTTGGGTGCACTCGCCCCTCGATGGATCGACCGTAGGTCGTTTCGACAAAAGGTTCGGCATCGACGCCCATACAACGGTCACGCAGCAGCTGGAAGGTGCCTCACAGTGCCTTCACTGCACCCATGAAAAGCCGTCACAGCAGGACTGGCTCACCTTCTGCGAATTGATGGCCAAGCACCACCAGATCGAGGTGGACCCAAGCATCCTTCGCATCGACGACGACGGCCAGCAGCCAGTGTCGGCGACAGAATCCACGTCCGAGGCCTCCGCCAGCTAGGCTGAACACACCCATGCCCATCACCAAGCCTGCAATCAAGGTCGAAGTTCGCGCCCAGCACCGCCAGGCGCTCAATGCATTCCTGGACGCCCGGGGCACGCCGTTTCGCCGCCAGGACCTCGCGGCCAAGTTCTACCCCATGACCACCCCACGTTCGCGCGAACGTGCAGACGCGCTTGCCAAGAAGGTCATGGACGAGCTTGCGAAGGAAGGCAAGATCGTCCGTCACGGGCATTTGCACTGGGAGAAAACGTCGGCCAAGCGAACTCTGCGCAGCGGGCGCGAGATCCCCGAACTGTCCGAGCCAATGACCCTCACCCTGGACACTCGCTGCCCTGAGAAATGGGCGGCAGTGGACCTGGAGACGGGCGAGGTATGGATGGGCTCTGCCAAAAGTGGCTGGACCCGTCCGACAGAGCAGCAGAGCAAGGAACTGGGCGCCCTTCTCTCCGATCAGCGCAAGCGCTGAAAGCTGGCCAGAGTTCGCACCTTAGAGGCGAACACTCGATCTACGCCCCATCCCGTGGTCCAATGTCGGGCTATGGTTCCTGGACTGCCCGAAGTCGCCGAACACTCCCACCGCGAGGTTTTTCGCGTGGATGCGGCGCACCCCCGCTACCCTCTCCTTTCCGAGGCCTTTTGGGCACATTTAGGCCGTTTGGACGAGCACATCACAGCCCCTCATGCCGACACACTGGGGCTCGCCCACGGGGAGCACCTGCAGGTGCAGTGGTGGACAGACGAAACGGGCCAGTTTTTTGCAGCCCAGGTGATGGACGCCAGATCTGGCGGTCTATGGGAGGTCTTCCACGTGCCAACCGGAGCCGGTTCCCCGGTGGTGGGTCGCCGCTTGTGCATGGGCTCACCAGCCGCACTGGAATCCCTGGATGGCCTCTGGCTTGAGGTCTTTGCTGACGTGCTGGCCGACCCTGCGCCCATCAAGCGGCACCCTGCATTTGTCGAACTCGTCGCCGCTGGGACCAATCCTGCGGGCGTTGTTGCCGTGCACGATGACCTGGCACGCATCGCAAAGCTGCAGTCCGATGTGCATTACTGGAGCCACCTTGCCAAAACCCTGGACAAGGCTTCCAGCGCACGTGTGAGCCCCTATACCCCCCCCTCAGATCCCATCGCTTCACCAGAGGCTCAGGATTCGTCGGCAAGCCAGAGGCAGTGGGCGCTGAAGGACATTGGCGAGTGGGCGCGACTGAACGAAGACCGCATCATCATCATGCAGCGCGCGATATCGACCACCAAGCGCGGCAGCTACGAGAATCCCGCGCTGCTCTACGAGTGCTTGGAGCTGCTGGCCACCGAGTACACCCAGGTCAAGACTGGTCAGGCTGATCGCAACGCGTTCAAGAACCGGGCCGACTCCATGGGCGTTGAGTACGGGGGCTCCGTAGAGCCCAGTGTTGCTGGCGAGCTTGGCGACCTGTACTTCATCCGCTGGAACGGGCGGCGCCAATTTCTGGATCAGCATCTTTCCAAAGGGAATGCTCGTGATCCCCGGTTCTGCCTTCGAATCTACTTCTTGTTCTGTCCCGTGGTTCAGAAGGTCATCGTTGGGCACATGCCCACGCACCTCCCGACAGGCCGCTCCTGAGGTATCGCGATGTCTAAGCTCACCAAAGATCAGAAGCGCGAGAAGAAAAAGCGCGAGGAGCGCAAGCTGAAGCTGCGCAGGGAACACGAGGAAAACAGGCACTTCAAAAAGGTCGATGGTTTGATGACGGCCATCACCATGGCTCTTGAAGGTCTGGGCTCGCAGGAGGAATTGGATGCAGCGGTCCTGCGCTTGGCAGGTGGCCAAAGCGTTGTCGTCAGCGAAAAGGAATCCCGGTTCCAGGGGCACGCTTGGGCTGAGGTGAAGGCCAGCACTACGCAAATGGTCGCGCTTCTGCAGGCCGACGAAAGCGCCTACTACTCGGGGTTGGGGCTGCAAGGGCGCCTCTACCTCAACGGAGAGGGTACGAAGCGGTTTTCAGTCTCCTCCATGCCGATATTCGCGCTGGTCTCATCTGGCTGGGACCCACTGGAGGTGGTGCACAAAACGGCCCTTGAGCTGGATCCAGAGCCCACCCAGGGGGCTTACGTCTTTGGAATGGAGGCCCGCAATACGGCGGTGCACTTTGCTATTGCCTCGACCGCGAACCCCGAAGACCCTCCCGAGGTGTACTTCGTCTCCCCAAAGGGTTGGCACCGCCTAGACCTGAGGATATGGTTTGAAGAACTCTGGCCATGCTTGGCGAGGGTTATGGTGGCCTCCAGCTTGGCCAGAGGTCCTTCCGACACACAGTTCGCGATCGCCCGTCTTATGGAGCTTTCAGGTTCGGCTGGTGGCCCAGACGGCGAGCCTTGCCTAGACGAAGAAGCGAGAGCCGCAATCCGATCATTCGGCGCAGAATTGACACTCGAAACTGAGTTGCTTGTGAAGGCGGCTGAGGCTGCTCGTACCATGCAAGTTCATTTGGCCAGCGAGGCGAAGTGGGAGGCTGGTTTCGAATCGAGGCAGGACGAGATCGACACGCTTGAAGCAAGGTGCCAGAGCCTAGAGCGCGAGCGCCAAGCCCTGCAACGATACGCGCAGGAAACTGCGGCTACCGCACAGCCCCAGGCAGCAACCATGCCCCCTCTGCCCTCCCCGGCCAAACCACTGCATGAGCGCATGGGCGCTCTGCTTGGAATCTAGGTCTGCGTCACACCAACGTGTAGCCCGCAGTCAGGCGCGGGCCACTGGGATGTCCTCAAGGCGCGTGGTGTATTGCGGTGTGAGCCGCATTTGCCTGGCTCCCCATGCCCGCTCCGTACCCACTCCCGTTCCCCCGACAAAGACGGTGCCCCGCCCGTATCGCCGATTCAATCTGTCAATCGTGGTCATCAAGTGCGACTGGTCTTCTGGCTCGGAATCTTCCAAATCAAGTTCACCTTGGTGGAGCGTGGAACTCGCTAGATCCAGCAATATCACGCCAGCTTTTTGCAGCTGGTATCCGTCTTCATAGAACCGGCGCACTCCCGCGCGAGCTGCCTGGACCAGAATGGATGTGTCTGCAGTAGGCCTGCGCAAAGGTACGACTACTCCGCGCGAGAACTGGGGTGGTGGGCGAAAAGGCGAACTGTGCGCAAAGACATAAAGCTGGCCCGCGAAGCTCCCCTGCTTCCTGAGTTTTTCTGCCGCGCGTGAAGCAAACTCACTCACTGCCTCCAGCAATGGCTCCAGCGTTGTCACCGGACGGCCGAAGGACCGCGTTACCGCGATTTGCTTTTTATCGGTGGGCACATCTTCCAGCGCCATGCACGATTGACCGCACAACTCGCGCACAGTCCGTTCGAGCACAACGTTCCAGCGGCGCCGAACGGTACCAGGGTCCATCCTCGACAGATCCCAAGCAGTGAGCACGCCGGCCTCTACGAGCTGCGCGCCTATCTTGCGGCCCACCCCCCACACATCCCCCACGGCGGTCGCCTGCATGATCGCCTTCAGCTCGTCAGCACTCAAGGTCGCGAGGTTGCACACCTGCGCCAGGTGCGCCGGATAGCTGCCCGGTTTCCTCTCTGCGTCCTTGGAGACGTGGTTCGCGAGCTTGGCCAACGTTTTCGTCGGCCCGATGCCCACACCGCACTGCAGGCCGATCCATTGGCGTATGCGGGCCCGGACCTTGAATGCCCTCTCGGTCAAGTCACCGGGGATGCCGTCGCAACTACAAAAAGCTTCGTCAATGGAGAAGAGTTCCGTCCGATAGCCAAAACCCGCTATGAGGCTCATCAGGCGCGTGGACATATCACCGTACAGGGTGAAATTGGCACTCAAGGCCACGAGGCCGTGGGATTCGCTCAAATGGGAAATCTTGAACCAGGGGGCTCCCATCTTGATCCCCAGAGCTTTCGCCTCCTCGCTACGGGCAATCGCGCAGCCATCGTTGTTTCTGAATGACCCTTACAGTTAGTAAGGAATAAGTGATTGAATTCACTTGTGGAATGGCGCCTAACAGTTTTTGGGATGATTTCGCTGTCGGTGCAGATAACCCAGTCGGCAAGTCCGCGTTGGGCTAAGAATTTTGTTATGTAAGGTCATGTCTTCTACCTCTGCATGCCTTGTCATAGAAGGCTTCGAAGGCGAGCTGCAAGTTGTGAACAGGTGTCCACCGTAAGCCCTGTTCGGCCATCGACCAAAAACAAGGACTTGCAGAACGGCCGATAGAGCCACGATCGATCATCCACGGCGACCCAATTGTGATGTGGCATGTTGTTGGCCCATAGCCAAGCATGACACTCCGCCTCCCGCTGGTACCCAACAAGAGTGGGCAGGACGTTCGTAAGAGCGCAGTATCTGGGGTTTACGCCTTCGATCATTGCCGCAATGTCCGGAGAAAAATTTCGGATTAGCGCCTCGTAGGGTTGTTCCAGCCGCCAGGTGCTGGTGATAACAACTCGGCACTCAGGCACTTGCCGTAGAGCTTCTTCCAGAATGGGAAGGCGGCAGAAGTGCCTCGACTCATGGCAATGCTCGGGGTGCAGAACCCCATCAAAATCAAGAAACAGGATGGGCATGCGCTGGCCTCATAAACAGATTTCCAACAGAGGCGGATTTTTCTAGGGTAGTTGCCTGCCAATGAGACTAGTTGGTCGTGGCCTTTTTGGTCTCATTGGGCGGAAATCGGGCGAATGTCCTCCCGAAAGCGTGTTCCACCCCAAGCCGACTTTGGTCGGGCACTGCAGCAACTGCGCGCTGCTCGGGGACTGGTTCAGGAAGACTTGTTGCTGGCCACCAGCCGCCGCCACATCAGTCGCATTGAACAGGGTCATCAGGTACCCAGCATCCGCACCATTGAAGTGCTGGCCGAGCAGATGCAGATTCATCCATTAACGCTGGTTGCTGCCGCATACTGCCCGGATCTTGACGCCACCTCGGTCAGCGAACTCCTCAGGACCATCAAAACGGACTTCAAAGGCATGGCGTCGGATTAGGCGTGGCAAGCCGAATCGGCTTGCTCCCTGGCGTGTTGAACCAACATTTGAAGGCCTTGCATCAGCCCGGTGCCAATGGAAGTGGCGTCTTGGCGCTGCAGCATGCGATTGACGATCTCCCGATCAACGGCAGTGCTGAGCAAGCACAGCGCCTCTTGGAGCGTCTCCATGCCGACCTCCAAATTGTCGCCCGAGCGTTTTGCGCCCGCCTTAGACAGGAGCAGCAGGGCAAGGGGCAAGGCTGCACGAGTCGGGTCGTGGTCCCCGTTCCAGCTAACACCAGACAGAAGATCTCTGAACTGGTCTGACACCAGCAGCAATTGCTTGTCATCCAGCGCATCCGGCAAGATCGCCTCCCATCCCCTCGACATGATCAGGCCCATCATGTCCTGTGCTCCAAATTTTCCGAGAGTCGCTTTTTCCAATCGCAGCATCATTCTTAATTCAAGTTAATATGAGACTAATTGGGCCCGTTCGAGGCCGTGCGCAAAGATAGCGGACCCGCAATGCCATTTCTTTGTTCTAGCCATGCACTGCCCTGAATGGAAACAATCCGGTTGCCTTGATGCGCTTAAGGAGGCAACCAGCCTGTTGCCTCAGATCTTTTCACCTTGAAGAACCGCCTAAATCTCACCCGCTTGGCCGAACTTGACAGTCAGTTTTGCGATTTCGCGAAGCTGCAGCCAACTACCGCGCCCAGGTGCGGCTGGACAAAGACGATCCGATTGGCGCTGGGCATGAGTTCTCAAGCACTGGGAGAGCGTTTGGGAGTAACAGCTCAGGGGGCCCGTAAACTGGAGCAGGCCGAGGCGAACGGGAACATCACGCTGAACACCCTAGCGCGCCTGGCCCATGGACTGGATTGCGAAGTGCGCTATGTATTTGTTCCGCGAACCAGTTTGGTGGAACAGGTGCTCAGGCGCACCCATGAAGTTGCTGGATTTCCGATGTCGCCTGTGCATGCTCCGAACGACGCTCTAATGGAGGCGCAAAAGCTGCAAGCACTTTCTACTGTTATTGCCCAAGTGAACAAGCGAGGACTCTGGTGAGTCGGGCGAACCGTGATACTGGACTTTGTGACCATACGCTCGTGCTAGCTGCAAAGCGCGTGGTAAGTTGATCACCGATAGGCCGGCTTCGGGCTGGCCAGTGATCTGAACGCTCAGGGGCTGGAGTCACCCTTCTTGGGAGAAAACTTGCCGTTCACTAGTACCCACGCGGATGTGTCTTGCCCACCAGCCATGTAGGCCCTTAATAGCGCCCAGAAGCTGTGCCTGGACACCATCGGGTACATGATCATGTTCAGTGGACTTGGAGTAGCCCAGGACCTGAGATGAGCATCCACCTTCCGAGCATGCTCGCGGCGTCTATGGACAGGGATAGCCAAACAGGTGTTGAAGACTACAGCAAGGGCCAGCTAGGAATGGCTTCGTCGATGAGGACTTCTAGCTCCATGGTCCGCTTGAGAGCTAAAAGAATATGTTTATAGGTGCCTAATTCTTCGAATGACAAGGTTCTGTCTACCCGGTCAGCGAGCCACTTCTTAGCGACTGTGTAGCCGCCGACACGATATTTCCACACGCTCTCAGGAACGCCCTCAAAGTACTGTGCCTCGTTTATATAGACGCGACCTATCCTGTCTACCGATAGGTCGTCATCTGTAGCTGGCGCTACTTCTGGTCCTTTTGCCTCGTCGAGAAGTTGGAAGCTCACCTCTTTAACGATGTTCGATCCGGCGCCAGGGAACGCGAACTCGCCAGGTGGCGCCATCACCTTCAGCCTGTGAAGCGCTATGAGCTCTTTGCCCAGTTCGCTGAGGCTCTTGAAGACCGGAGTACTTCCCGTGAAAGGTAGGCGAGGGTGCTCACGCTTAAGCGGGTCTGCATAGCGGTCTCGATAGGTGGGAGAAAAAAGGACTGCGTATATGTAATTGAAGACATCCTCTGGGCCAAAGGTGGTAACAAGGTCGCCTGCGCCGTCTGGCACCCATTCAAGACCTAACTTAGGCGAGAGCTCTGCTACAAAGCCTGGGTCGAAATTGGCGATTCGAGCGGGCTTGTTGTCTTTGTCCAGATATGCCTGTTCGTCGTCCTTAGGATAGACGTACAGCGGGTAGAAATAGTTGACCTCCTTGAGAGATACGGTGTGGTGCGTGAAAAGCTTGTCAACCACGAATGCGTGTTCCCAGCCCACGGCAATATCAATTGCTCGTGTGGAGCCCAAGGCGATGTTGTCGCCGGAGAGCATGTGTCGTGAGGCCCGCTCGCGGCGGTGAACGGCAACGTGGGGGTTGTAGACGGTCCACCGTGTGTCAAATGGGCGATAGAGAATGGGTCGCACCTCCTTCTCCCAGGACTTATCCTTGCCAAGCTCCATTTTTGCGTCGGCATAGCTCCATTGGTCGGTCTTGCAAAGTCGCCAGAGTTCTCGGGCCTTAGCTTCAGACTCGGTAGCGACAAAGGCTTTCACCTTGTCTTTCGCCTCTTGGGCTGACCACGAGATTGCAAACTGATCTTGCGTTGTGACGATTCCAGGCGCTGGGTCTTTGGAGTGCTGGTTGAAGATTTCCGGCAAGGACTTGTAGCTATGAAACTCCTGTACGTTCGTGTCGTCGTATGGAACGAAGAGTCGTTGCGGCGGAATTGGGGCGAGCACCGTCCATGGAGTATTGGCAACGTCGTGTGCATCGAGCCAGTCGTACTTACTTTGCCGAGAGCCGGAGATGCTGAAGTGGCGAACCGTTTGCTGCTCAGCGCGCACAGGGCGCTTGATCATCAGAGCAATGGCAACGCCTTGTTGAATGTCGAAAACGTTCTCGTCCTTCGAGCCGTCTTCAGCTGCATCTTGCCCCTTAGTGCTTCCCTTGAGGTCAAGAATAAAAATGTCATCGAAGCTTTTTTGAAGGCTCGCTCGCATGTCCATGAACGTCGCGTTCTGGAGATAGCGGTTGTTTGTAACAAAGGCCAGTACACCGTGGCCGGTTTGGTCAATGCGCCACTGTGAGAAGCGAATGAACTTGGCGTAGTCATCGGAGAGCCACTTTGCTTGACCCGGCTTTAAGAGTGTTGGACTTTTCTTATATTCACCCATGAGCTCGCGAATCCAAGCGCCTTTATTAACGCTATGCCCGGAATAGGGTGGGTTGCCCACTACCACCATGATTGGTGTGGACTGCTTCACATCACTTGCTTGCGACGCCTCGGCCGACAACCATTGAGTGAAGAGAGGGAGGCCCGCTAGCTCGTGTGCCTTCTCAAGCGTGTTTGTAAGAAAGACCCGAAGGCGTTCATTACTCGCAAAATCGTATCCAGTTTCTCGAAGCTGAATGCCAAGCTTCATGTGAGCAACCGCGTATGGGGCCATCAGCAACTCAAACCCGTAGATTCTTGGAAGAAGGTGCTCAGCCACGTAGCTTGGCCACATTCCTTCATTGCCCTCGAACACTTGATGAATCTGGTCCACCACGTTGAAGAGAAATGTTCCCGTACCGGCCGCTGGGTCGAGAATTTGAACGCGGTGCGTGAGTACCTTCTCCTTGAGTGGCGTTCCCTTCTTGTTCATCTTCCCTGTTGGTTTCTCAACCTCCACTTTGCTGTGGTCTGCCAGACCCTCGGCCAATCCAAAAGCGTCCCGCAGGATGTGATCCACTGACCGCACTATGTAGCCGACCACTGGCTCTGGGGTGTAATACACGCCTCGCTGTTCACGAAGCGCTGGGTCATACTCCGCCAAGAAGGTCTCATAGAAGTGAACCACTGGGTCCCGACGCTTTGATGCCTTACCAAAGTGCTTGAGCACTTTCGATAGGTCCGCATGGTCAAGCAAGTCTGCCAAGTCGTCCACCGCCCAGGCAATGCGCTCGTCTAGCTCTGCTCCAGCAATATTTGAGAAAAGCTGTTTGAGGAACGGGTTTGTCCTGGGTAGGTCGTAAGCGGCGCCTTGTCTCGTGAACGGGGTGCCCTCTTGGTGGTTAAAGCGAGCCGCAAAGAGCCCGTAGCAGATTGTCTGCGCGTACATATCCGCGAACTGTTCAGGCTCAAGGTCGTCACCAAAGAGCACGCGCTTAAAGCCTTCGAACTGGGCGTGGAATTCACCTTCACCGTTCTCCAGCTCAAAGGCTTTGGATATCAGTTCGCGGATAAGTCGCGCCATTTGGGCCATTCGCGTAGCGAGGTCGCGGGGGCTTGAGGCAACTGGCAGTCCAGAGGCCACGAAAGTCTGCAGGAGTTCCTTGGCTGATTCGATGCCTTCTGGACTTCGCGCGAGAGTCGCGCCATTCCACTTGCCTATGGTTGCGGTTGCGACTAGCTCACCGTCTCGATACAAACGAAACGCCAAGTAGTCCGTGAGCACGAGATTTCTCAGGCTTGCGCGGTACCGTTTGAGCTGGCTACTGGCTTCAACCACCGAAAGGTCTTTACCGACGTCTTTCGCCTCCACGTAGCCAATGGGTGTCGATGCTGAGTTGGCCTTCGCGACAATGTAATCTGGCGCGCCACAGTCGATACGCTTGGGTTCGTTGGTTGCGACGACCTTGCCAAAGGACTCTACAAGTGTCTTCAGTGCAGGTCGGTGGGTATGCTCAGTCGCGTTGCCAAGCTTCAACGCTTTTTCAATAGCGGAGAGATAATTTTCGAAGTTCATATTTACTGCCGCAAAAGAGCCTTGAGTTGGTTGACCTTGTTGGCGAACTTTTCGACTTCGTTGGATTTCATTCAAGCTGCCTTGTGAGCTCGCGTTTCGTTGTTGTATTTCTGTTCGCGAAGTACAAAGGCTGCCACACCACCTTCCATGATTGCTTGAATGTCTTTTCGAACATGTGGAGACTCCACGGGGCCTACGTGCGGAATCACAGTTAGTGAACCATCCGCGAGCACCTCGGTCGTGCAGCGAATCGCTAGCTTACCGCTGCGATTCTCTAGAGCAATTACCTGCTCTGCGTCACCGAGAACCGGAATGTTGGCATTGTGCGAGACGACTATCAGCTGTCTGTGCCACCGACTTTGGCGAAGCTCCTTGACCACCAGCTTAAATATCCATTCAGAATCAAGATCGTCTTCCGGTTGATCCAGCACAAGAGGCTCTTTTCCATGATGAAGCACGAAGGCAAGCATGGCAGCTGTGCGTTGCCCTGGCGAGCCCTGGACAACTGGTTGCCAATCCTCCGGTCGGTCCGGCCGCCCATCTTCCTTCAAGAAAGCCATGCTTGTAACGTCCTCGGGTAGTTGGGCCGCGATTCGATATCTGGCGCTCTCATCTATGGCGGCGAGGCGCGCCAGGAAGGGCGACTTAAAACCTGTAGCCTCCGCAAACGGCCTGACTTCTTTGGTAACTAGAAACGTTTGCCAGTTCGCGAGGCGGTCAGGTAGTTCGGCTTCAGGGCCTTTCCAGAGCCACTGTGCAAGCTCCTGAACTTCAGTCACGTATCCGTTTTCCCGGATTCCTGCGGTCATACGTACGAAGGCAATCCAAGGAGCTATGTCCTGGGTGTACGCATGACTGAACTTAAGTCGGCCGCTTCTGCTGGCCACGCTATCCAAAAGCGAATTGCGCACGTGCCTTCGAAGGCCATAGAGCTCTTGGAGTTGTTCCCATGCCCGAGCGCATTTCTCGCTCTCTTCGACCAACTTTTCTCCGCTAGCTTGCAGCGTTACAACGGTCTCCCGAGTTCGCGTTAACTCGTCTTGAAGTCTGCTGAATTCACTCGGAGAAAGCCCCTTCGTCTCCAGCTCATGCTTGTAGGATTCAAGGTCAAGCTCAGCCGCTTTGACAAGAGCCTGCCACGGGCCTTGGGACACGTTGCTCTCGAAATCGTCAAGTTCTGCCCGAGTGCTGATGGAGATTTCCGATAATGCTGTCGAAAGCTTCGCATTAATCGTATTGAAGCGGTTGGCAACTGGCGCGAACTCAGGCGAAAGAGCTGTCCCAGGAACGGCAGAGATGCTTCTGTTCGAAAGGACCTGATGCAATGTATTGATCTGGTCAAGCGCGTCTTCTAACGCTCCGACTTGTTGACGAAGACTGCTTTCCTCTGTCTGACGAAGTTCAATGTTGGCAAGCCGGGCTTTCACCTCTGGGGCAGAGAATGCTGCGACTTGCTCCTCAAGTACGGCCACATTAGCAAGTAGCGCTGGCAGCTGTTGCAACTCAGTAGTCAGCCGGTGTAATGCTCTGCGCTGGTTTGTCCAATGGGCGCGCGCGTCTTCAAGCAACTCTTCAAAAGTCTGGCTGACTGAAGTGATGCCGGGCGTTGGTACGTTCCATGCCTGATTCCAGCTGTAGGGCTGTCCCAATCCGCTATCGACAAGTGAAAGAAGGCTTCTTGAGGTGAGCTCAGGGTCGCTCTTGTCCCCTGCTGCGCGTTCGAAGAGTTCCTTTTGGCTTATCACCGTTGCAGTGAACGAGGTGGGTACCACTTGGCCATCAAAAGTCGTTTGGCTTCCCGTTGAGAGTGTCCAGCGAGCATTTTGCTGTGACTGTGATTCTTGAAGATGGTGAGTCGCTTCTAGCGTGGCCGCTTGAAACACAGTCTGAGCAAATTCCTCTGCGTCTTCCTTGAGGCGAACGGGTAGACCACTTGTGGTCGAGTAGAGCTGCCGGAGTGCCGCAACGACTGACGATTTACCGCTTCCTCGGCCACCTACAATGACGTTCAATCCAGGGTGAAAGTCAAGAGACAGCGCCTCGGCAGAGTTGCCAAGATTCCCACCTAATGTGAGCGACGAAATCCAAGCATGCCGCACGTTGTTCGGATTGCGGTCTTTAAAGCTCGCGAGCTTGGGCGACCAGTCACACAAGATGCGCGATTCATGGTCTAAGAACGCTTGGCGAAGAGCTTCTATTGTTGGCTCTGACATGCGTATCCACGTAAAGCGCTTGCCGAGTTGCTCGAAGCTGTAGGCGTCAGAAGTCGAGACGAACGCCAAGCTCTTCAGCCGAGGAAAGTCCGTGAGTTCTCGGCGCTGGAAGCGTGCCTTCCAGCTTCCACCTTCAGGGTTCGAGCAATCGCCTGCGTCGATGGCTGCTAGCCGTTCATGATGAAGCGCTTTGAATCGAATGTCTCCCCTGACTGTGTCTTTCGAAACTATGCCGTTTTCGGAGAACGCGTGCGGTGCAATAGCCAGATATTCGGCGGGAAGCGCTTCAAGGATTTGAGAGGTCGTGAGCTTGGAGGAACCGGGTACTTGGTTTCCGCCTTGCATGCGAAAGGGCGGGTGGTTGTGGTCGTATCCAATCGGGCCATGTATCAGGCGGTCAAAGTCCTGACCAGTGGCGGTGCGCTCCCCAATGACAATCAGGTGTGCGCCATCAGCACCAGTGGAAGAAGTGACCTCACACCCAGGAAACACGACAACACCATGGCGCATTCCTGCCGCCTTGACTTCATCAATCCACGTGGATGTATTGTGGTCTGCCAGCGCAATAACTTCTACACCCTCTGCGCGCAGAGCCGCCATGTAACCGTCTAGAAACCGTGCCCGCTCCGAGGAACGCAGTGCTAAGTCAGCATCATCAACACGGAACGCTGAGTTCTGCGGAAATGTAAAGTTCCAAGCTGGAGTCGCAACCTGAAGATCGCACTTCCACCAACGTGTTTCTGCCATGTTTCTCCTCCCAGTCGTTTACTGACACTACTGACTCGCCTCGGTCTTTGCGGAGGCTGTTTGGCTTAAGTCGGCTCTCTGCCACAGTGGCTTGAGGGACGATTTGCCAGCAGTAGTTTGCCTCAGCTTCCGCAGGCGCGATGTATTTTGTGGGTTCAAGCCGGCGATAGCGGTTGAACCACAAAAGTGTCAATCGTCAAAGTACACGCACTTAGGCAGCAATGTTCTCTAGGCCCAACAGGGACTTCATGGGGCTGATGAAAATCTCCTGGCCACCAGCAACCGATTTTCAGTGACGGTAACGTACGGCACACGGCCTTGCGCATACACTTCCGACAGCCATAGGTCCGCACTTCGCGGCACGCCAGAAAAACAAGCCCACTCAACGATGCAGACGAACTTTTTTCCCCAGACACAGGCTTTCGAGGTGCAGATTGGCAATGCCAACAGTTTCTTGTGGGCGTGTTACAGCGGGCTGTGGCATCTCGTGTCCGAGGCGAAGCGGCTGGACGATACGCTTGGCGTGACCGACTGGAAGAAGGCTGAGAAATACCTGATGCCTAGTGCCCCCGGTGTCGGCGGTGTCGATCTCAATGAGATAGCCATCCGTCGCCCTTGGTCGGCACACGAGGAAGAGTTCGAACAGAACATCCTGATTCAGATGTCTGTACTCTACGAAGATTGGGCGAAAAGTGTGTGCGACCTAATCGATCCCAATTTAGTCGGAGCCGCGGAGTTGTTGCAGTTCCCGGCTTCGAAGCCGCGGAGTTGGCTGGCCATCAAGACATGGAAGGCTTGGAAAAGCGCCATTGATGCGCGCCCTTCGGCTCTGATCGCCAACGAATTTCAGCCCGGATTGCTCGCTCGCCATAACCGAGAAATCCTGAAGATCGAGCCACTGTTGAAGTGGTACCGGTTTTTTAAAGAATGCAGGAACGCCAGGGTGCATGCCGCTGGTCTTCACACTGAGGCCTCAGTGAAGGCGTACGACAAGGCCAAGGCCACGAGATTGACGACGTGTGGCTTGAGTCGTGATTTAGCGCTTTCGCAGCCTCCTGTTGAAGGCCAGGCCGCTACGATGGGCATGAAGAACGCTCTTCTCGGGTTGGCAGTAGTCAGTCGCCTCGCGAACGCGTTCGACGCGCTTTTGTGCCATTCGCCAGCGTGCGAAGCATATGTGCTGGGCAAGCTGACTGCCGCGAGCAAAGCCACCGGCCGTCTCCCTGGCGCAACTCCGGCCAAGCGGAACGATCACATCCGGTCCATCCTGAGCAAAGCCAACGTTCCGCTCCCTGCTACCTACGCCGCGACCGATAGCTATCTAAAGCAGCATAAGCTGATCAAGTTTTAGACGAGGAACTTCGAGTATGCGACCTGGGAAGTCAGTTTGAAGACTGCTTGCGATCGCAGTGTGGGAGACCCAAAGAGGGGGCCAGCGCCATGTGCATCCGACCGTGCCACCTCTACGCCAGCGGCGTGATCGATCGTTCAGCTCACGGTCGATCCAGAGATAAGGTAGTCGGTATTTTTTGCCTAAGGGTGCTGGGTTCGGTAGTCGCTTCAGCACATTGTTGCGAAACACATGTGGCTCACACCCATTTGCCGATCTGAGGGCAGGATATTCATGCTGTCCGCAGCTCGCACGCGCCAGCATACAGACAGTTCGTGTGTTTTGAGTCGAGGGGCCGAGTCAGGTTAGGATGCGGTCACCTGAGTACGTCCTGCTCAGGCTCGAGCGATAGGCACATCCTCCCACCGCGTCGTGTACTGCGGCGTTCGCCTCTCCTGCTTCATCCCCCAGTCCTTGCCCTTGTTGGTGCCCCCCGTGGCACCCGAATGCACAGTGCCCTTGCCATAGCGCTGGTTGAGCGCATCCAGTGCCACCATCAGCTGGGTGCGGTCCCGGTGGTCTTCATCCTCCAGATCCAGCTCACCCTGCAGCACGCTGCCCGGCATCAGGTCCAGCAGCATCACCCCGGCCTTGACCATCTTGTACCCAGGCTCGTACATGCGGCGCATACCGGCTGCCGCCGCCCACACCAGCTTGCCGGTGTCGGCCGTAGGCCGGCGCAGGGGCACCACCACCGACTTATTGAAGCGAGGGCCGGGCCGGAACGGAGAGGTGTGGCAGAACACCAGCAGCTGGCCGGCCAGGCTGCCTTGCTTGCGTAGCTTCTCCGCCGCGCGGCTGGCGAACTCGCTCACGGCTTCCACCAACGGTGGTAGCTCGGTCACGGCCTGGCCGAATGACCGGGTGCATGCAATCTCTCTCTTGGGCTCGGGCGCGTCATCCAGCTCGATGCACTGCATGCCCTGCAGCTCACGCACCGTGCGCTCCAGCACGACGCTCCAGCGCCTGCGCACCATGGCCGGGTCCAGTCGGGCCAGGTCCAGGACCGTATGCACCCCGCACTGATGCAGCTGCGCGCCGATCTTGCGGCCCACACCCCAGACTTCTTCCACCAGCGTGCTGGCCAATACATCGTCCAGGTCCTGGGCAGGCAGGGCGGTCAGGTTGCACACCTGGGCCAGCTCGGCCGGGTAGCTCCCCGGCTTGCGCTCGGCGGTCTTGGCAATGTGGTTGGCCAGCTTCGCCAGCGTCTTGGTGTGCCCAATGCCGATGCCGCAGGGGATGCCCACCCACTGGTGGATTCGGGCGCGTATGGCATGACTCCGCTTGGTCAAGTCGCCCCGCATGCCTTGCAGCCCGATGAACGACTCATCGATGCTGTAGATCTCCTGCGAAGGGCCCAGACCCGCCGCCAGGCTCATCATCCGGTTGCTCATGTCGCCGTACAGCGTGAAGTTGGCGCTCAAGGCCACCAGGCCGTGGGTCTCTTCCATGTGCCGTATCTGGAACCACGGCGCACCCATCTTGATGCCCAGGGCCTTGGCCTCATTGCTGCGGGCAATGGCGCAGCCGTCATTGGAGGCCAGCACAATCACTGGACGACCATTCAAACTGGGTCGAAACACTCGCTCACAGCTCACGTAGAAGTTATTGCCATCAACCAAAGCGAACACAAACCGCCCCTTTGAACAGGACTACGCGCCTGAGCATTTTGGTTGAAGAATCGAAACCACTTTTCCAGTGGCCATACCCTTGAGTAGAGCAACTTCGTTCAGAAGTACGTGGTTGACAGATGCAAGCTTTGCCAGGTCAGCGCGCGCCTCAGCGAGTTCCTGCCTGAGTGCACGGTTGATTTCTCGCTCACGGACCAGCGCGTCATGCTTGGCATCGCGCTGCGACCGCGTTGCCTTGCCCATCAGCCCTCTAATCTTTTCGGCGAGGTCCGGGTAGGTGTTGTGGATTAGCGCTGGGGTGACTCCAGCCAACTTGGCAACCGCAGAGATGGACACTTTGCCTTGGCTTGCCTGCACTTCGTCAATAGCCCGCTGAATCTCATCAACTGTTCTTGTTCGGCTGCGCACCCTTGGATCATTCATTTCCAACTCCTCTAGAAACTGGCCCGTCTAGCGTTGTCGGTAACACACCAAGGTCCACCATGACTTGATGCGCCCACTGAACGTCACGCTCAGCACGCTGCTTGACCGCCGGGCCCGCATCATTAATGGCCAACAATTCGATTTGTTGCTCATAGATGCCCTTCCAGATGTCGGTAAACGACTCATCAATGACGCCGCTCTTGCAACCAACGCACCGGGTAGCTTCATACAGACCCGCGCCACCACACCCCTTTTCCTGGGCAAGGCACCAGCCGTGTCCCGTGGCTCGTACGTGAACCTGGGCCGCCGTTTCCGCCAACAACGCAGTCCGACTTTGGAGGGTAATAGCACGCGCCTTTTTTATTTCGCGTCCAGCGCCGCCGCTCAAACGCTGATCACTGAGCCAGGACTCAATCAAGTCCACCTTGAACTCATTCATCTCTTCCAGCACATCATCGAAGAGCGATGCATCCTGCATAGGATTGGACGCATATAACTGGGTCATGCTCATGCTGGAATGCTTGAACTGCCATTTGAGGAATACGAGCGAGGCACGCCCCATCCGTGACTCCACGATATTGCGCGCATAAGTTCTGCGGCACTGGTGTGGTGTCAATTCCCAGTCCGTTCCGGCAGCCTTTGCCAAACGTCGAAATGAAACCTTGGATCCTCCACCGGATAGTGCGTCAACGTGATAGCCCGCCGATTTACTGCCCCCTGATAGGCTGGTGCAAAGGAACAGTTTTCTGACGTCTCTCTTCGCCTTTGCCAACCGCAACATCTGACTCGTCGAGTTGTGAAGCGTGGCGCTGCACTCCAGTTCCGCGATTTCAAGAGCAAGCTTCTCTTGAAGCGGCTTCACGTAGTGGCTCATCAGATCCAGAACCTGGACTGTGAGCTCGGGTATCAGGAACTCAACCTTACCTTTTCCTGTCTTGTGCTCGGTGGTGGCGACCCAGTGAAATTCAACGCCATCTCTCACTTCACTACGCCAGGACCCAGCCTCGACCCCAATCGCCTCCTCATTGCGCATGCCGGTAGTGATCGATAAGACGTAAAGCGCAGCATCCCGAATGCGGATGAGTGAAGGATTTCTAAACCCCAACCCCTTCGCATCGCGTTCATTCAGAATCCCCGGCGCTGCTTGGAGAATATCTTCACAATAATTGAATAACTTTGCCTGAACATCTGGTGGGATGATGGGCGTCTTCCCGACTTCAGTTTGTCCCAAATGTTTGCCGCCGCTAACCTGCGACAGCGAGCGCTCGCCCCATGGAGATTCGGCGAGCGGTGACGACGTATCGCTGCGGAAAACCCATAAAAGGTCCAGGATGCGTAAGCTGTCGTAAACACTGCGCGCGTTGCGAGTAAGTCGGGATTTGGTGCGATGAATATAGTTCGAGACGTGAATGGGCTTCACCTGATCGAATCTCTTGATATTTTGCGCACTCAGCCAGCGAATCATTGGAATCGCTGATGCAATAGCAGTTTGGCAAATACCCATTGCTATGGGGGGGGTTGAGCCCGGTAGCCCGCGCTTAAACCATGCATACAAGACCGCCTTGCAGTCGTCGACCAAGTCCTGGGCACAGTCGTTTGGCCAAGGAATGTATTTCTGACCGTCCGCTATGTTGGATTGCTCAAAGTAGGGTCTGAAGTCCCAAATGGGATCTCCGAATCTGGAGAGAACGTGGCTAATCCCATTCATGCCAACCACCGCACTGATCACAATGTTAGATTTGGCGGACCCCGATAGCCCTGTGCATGAAACGGGCTGGGCGGCCAATATGTCGTAATCCTTGGAGGGCTGCGATGCAAATGCGTTAACGGCCATAGCGGGCCTCTCTACTGAGTTGAGACTGGCGCATGCGTATTGCCCAGAAGGGGTGCGGGCTTGTTTCTGCCAGTGCCTTTGCTTGCTCCACTGTTTCCGGGAAGAAACTATCCACTGCAATTCGGTCGATTTGCGCAATCAGATTCCGATGGTGGCCTTGCCACTCCTGCCACTCTCCTCCGGCGTAGTAGTCCAACTCCGACATTAGGAATCGCTGGAAGCTGAAGAGCCGGTGCAGGTCTTTGACCGTCCCCACAATGACATAGCTTGGACAGCCTAAGCAATGCGTGAACTCCGCGCAATGGGTAGCGCCGTCTTTCGGAGCGAGCGCGCCTTGCAGGCTGTCCTTGCAACTACCAGTGGGAGTCGACACAAGCTCTTGGCCCCTGAGTTTGGCTGGGAGCACTTCGCCAATGAATTTCGCACTCTCCGCCAGATACAGCTCTAAGTCGTTGATTTTCAAAGACTTTTAGCCAAGTCATCAAACTGTTATACGGCTGGTTATACGATTGCTTTCAGCCAGTTTTGGCTCAGAAAGTGGCACTCCCACCAGCCTGAAGAAGTTCTAGCGCCCCCCGGCCCTAGAACTTTTTTTCATTGGTGGCTTCCCTTTTGACATCCACCCCCACCAGCCCGGTACCAAGCGCCAGTGCAGCCCCCTGCGGCTTTTCCGCCAGCGCCACCATGCCGCACATCAGCAGCCAGTGCTCGGTCGCCTTGAGCGCCGTCTCTAGCGCCCAGCGCTTCAAGTCAGCCACCGGCATATCCCGAGGCACCCACACCGTTTCATCCCAGTGCCATGTCGCCAACCATGTGGCTTGGTGACCGCCATTTGCACTGGCATACCGCAACTGCGGCGCCCGGTGCCCTGCCGCCTCAAACCGCTCGGCAATGGCCGCTTGGTGCATTGCCGACAGCCGCCCCTCCCCCTGAATTTCTAGCCACAACCCCAAGCCTTGTGCCCAGCTCCGTTGGCGCAGTCGCAGCGCTGTGACCACAGGGGTGTTGGCTTGTAGTTCCCTCGCCTGAGGTTCCAGCACCACGCCCGCCTCTGAATAGCGCAACGCAGGCACTGGCGACAAATCGATGCGCCATTCGTCACTGCTGGCTGCCGTGCCGCTTTCTTGGGCTACATGCACCTGCAACGCTTCGGCCACACACTGCCACCACAGCACCCGCAGGCCTGGCACATCATCAACACCCATCGCCGCCCGCTCCCAATGGGCTACCTGCCGGGCCAGCACCCGTTGCGGCACACCCATCGCCTCTGCCGCATCCCGAAACGCCAGCATGGCAGGCCCCTCGCTGACCGAATGCCCCAGCGCCCTGCGGGCAAACCGTAGCACCCAGGCATGGTCGGTGCGCCCTGACTTGGCTTGCCACAACAGCACCACCGCCACCGCGCCCAACGTATCGAGCGATTCCCGCAAGGCTTCTTCAAACCCACTCGTACCCATCCACGCATGCCACTGCCCGAGCTCGGTAACGTCATACGCCGCCATGAACCACACCAGCAAGCGTAGCGCCCGTAAATGCTCCTGGGCCTCTACACCCCACAGCAAGCGCGCCACTTCGGCATCGCCTTCGTCGCTTTGCGGGTACTGCTCCAGCAAGCCCTGAAGATCCCGCCAGGACGCCAAGCCCAGGCGGTGACGGGCGTGTTTGCAGAAATACCGCACGGCAGCCATGCGCTGGGGTTGCGCAGGCGGGGTGTGCAGCGCCGTGTCAACCACCTCCAACACCAGCTGCGCCGCACCATCAACGGCTTCGTGTGGGGAGGCCAAACCAGGCAGGGGCAACAGAGGCGGCAACTCCAACAGCGCCGTGAGCAACCGCTCCAGCGGTGGGGGCATCAAGGAATCGTCGGTCATCACAAAGCACCTCCAAACAAAACAGCTCAAAACGAACTCCCGCCAGCCATGTGCTCATGCGGCCATACGGCAGCGGCACTGGGAGGTCTGCCCAGCGCTACGGAAAGCGGAAGTTCAGGAAGAAGAAAAGAAAGAGAAACCGAGGAAAACAAGCCGAACTGCTTACTCGCCCTCTTGCGCCTGCACCACAGGCGACAGCACCAACACCGCGTCGATGTTCACGCGTTCACTGAGCGTGGCCACCACACGCCGTGGCTGCTTGCTCGCCCAACGGGTCAGCATGGCATTCCAGGGCACTAGCGGTATCGGGGCCATGGCCGGGTCCAGCACCAGCAAGTCAGCGGGTTCCTCTGCCTCAAAGCGCATGCCCACAGCCAGCACCCAATGCATGTAGCGCTCAGTAGAAAAGCACACCAAGCACAGCTTTCCATCGGCCAGCGCATCCAAGGTGCGTTCCGCCACGCGTGAGCGCAATTCCTTGCAGTGCACTTGCTCGGCATAGGGGGCCAGTTGCTGCTGCAGCTCTTGGACCTCGCAGCCATCAAAGTAGTACCGCTGCGCCACTTTGCGCAGCGCTTGCAGGCGCACATCGCGGGTGTCCCAAATCAGCGCATTGCGCCGCACTTGGCCCAGCACCATCAATGCCATCAAAACGCAGTGGTAGCCGCAAGTGGCATCCACTTCCCCCTGGCGCACATGCAGCCGCTGGTTGCCCACCATGGGGCCATGCATGCCAGCACTGATTCGGGGGTGGCAATGGTAGGAATGCAGCATTGCTCAGTATTCCTCCGGCAGCAGCAAGGTGGTCGAGCGCCGGTCGGCCTCGGTGATGATCCACAGCCGGTGGTTCGGGGGGATGTCATAGACCGACAGCAAACGGCTGCCGTAAGTGAGCGCCGCAGCGTTCGCTTGCTTGTCTTCCTGGCACAAGTCACCCCAATCCCCCGCGACGTGGCGCAGCACGAACGGCAGCGGTGCCAACTGCAGCGCTTCGAGCATGTCGAGTGCACCGGGGGTGATCAGCACAGTGCCCAAGGAGAACAAGGGAGTGCGTTGTTGTTCGTAACGCGCGCATGCGGCGGCCTGACCAGGCGAAGAGGTCATAGGAAAGCTCCTGAAAGAAAGGGAGAAGGGAAAGAGGAAAAGAACGAAGCGCAGCTATGCGCTCGGCACCACCGCCAGCACACCCTGGCGATCTGCCACCACACAACCCATCACCACCGCGATGACACGGTCACGGCGCTGCCACGCGTGCTGTCATGGCGACAGCGGCGCGCACGCTACCGTGGGGTTACTGCGCGAGGGAAATCAAGCTGGGGGATGGGGAGAATGCGACCTGAGAATACAGGCGGGGGGAAAGCTGATATTGATTTTCAGCAAGCGGCTAAAAAAGCCAATTACCAAAACCAACATAAGTTTATATCGAATTATAACACAACGTCGGCATTGTTGATTTTTCAGCAATATCGACACACTGGAATTCCAATGCGTTCATGTGTTTTTGAATGAAATCAAATTTCAAGCCAACAAAATAAATCGCTCGATGCAAAATGCAGGTGACTCACATATTGATAGATTTGAATTTTGGCAAACCACCCAGCCCTCCATTGCAGAGTATTAAATTATTTTGCCTTCGTCTCCACGAATTCTGAAACTGCTCTCACGAACATACTTTCTTTCGTCTGCAATCCAATATTTTTCACAATATCCCGGTAAAGCTCATTTCTGTTTCCTCTGTACTTGTGACGGGAATTTCTTTCCGCAGCCTTTACAAGGCCTGCAATTTTCCCTGAAGCAACGGCCTTGTCTATAGATGTCTTAATATCCTCCAAATTTTTCCTGCCAACTATCTTTTCAATACTCCTCTTGTTTTTATTTTTTATGAGTGGCCTGGAAATTAATGGCTCAGCCAATTCAATTTGGGCTTCAATTTCTTCTTTTGATGGAATACCGCTCAGCAAGAAAATATCAATAGGAATTGACTTTTGATAGGTTGCTTTATTTTCAAAAGAGCATAAGACCTCGAAATATCTAGCCCCTTTATTTTCTCTCCATGAAGCGTAATGTTCGATAAAGCTGTCTTTTTTCAGCACGCCTTGCAGAACGAGAAAAAGCCAGATTCTGTACCAAAATATTTTATGGAGACTTGTCTGCTGTTTGATTGAAGGAGCTTCATTGGCCAATATTTCCTCGACCCTTCTTCTTACTTCAAAATCTTCTTTTGATTGGATTGCCCTGAGGTTAGATGTCACCCCATGCAACTCCAATACCTCATTCAAACTATTGGGCTCTTTTTTTATTTTGGGACCAACCTCGGAGTCAATAGAACCAAAAATGGGTGTTTCATACTTTGAGACTAGCTTTATGAAAAACTCACACGACCAATAGCTTTTCACATTTGACGATGCTTTCAATATTTTCATATTCGCCCTGGTTGGTTGTTTTGTTTCTTTATTAGAAAATGAATTTTCATCCATCTTTTCACTAGTCGCCTCAGGCTTGGCTCCATTCAGAGAAACGACTCCCAAGTCAAGTGACCCTCTTTCCACGACTCGCTATTTCTGGCGGTGCAGTGGTACCACTTTCCTCCCACCGTTTGTACTACAGCACGGTACGAACAACCCTCTCACCTCCTGGCGAGCTTTCGCTCATCCACTTCCATTTTCCACTTTCCTCTCCGAATTTTAAGAGCGCATCTCCACCTCTTCCACTTTCCTCTCGATTGAAAGTGCTGCATTGCGCACCGTCAGTTGAGAGACAACTCAGCGCATACCGCATGGACCGCAAAGCTAGCACTGGCGCGGCTTAGCGAGGAGTTGAACAACATTCGGAAAAAAACTGTGAACCCTGATGGCTGGATGCAGTGCATGTCGCACTGGTCCGTAGCACATACCTGGAGTTCATCCATGAATGAGAAGCTGCAAGCCGTCACGGCTAACCAAGTGAAGTTGCCACGCAAGCGCACTGCGTCGGCCCCCACCCTTCCCGATCCCCTGCGCAATTTCAACGGCCTTCCCGATCAGGCCTTCGTACGCCTCCCCGTAGTGCTGATGCTGCTGGGGGTATCCCGCTCGACCGTTTGGCGTTTGTGCAAATCCGGCGCATTGCCCGCTCCAAAAAAGCTGGGTAGCCATATTGCCGTTTGGCAAGTTAAGGATCTGCGCGAAGTATTGAATTCGGGTTCGCTTTGGACGCATTCTGCTTCGGCATAAATTGCGGATTTATCAAACGCTCGGAAAACCAAGAAAACCCGATTTGATGCTGCCGTAGAGCTGTTTTTCAGTGGTTTTTAGGGTTTTGGCGGCGATGTCGTCAGAAGCGAATGTGCTGGTTACTAGTAATTGATTGACTATGACTAGCTCACCACCACCAACCACACATCGACTACTAAAGCAGATCAACTAGCGGACCAACCATTTAACCAACCTGTAGCGTGCTTGCGTGATATGCAATATCGCCCATAAGGGCATCGTTGCAAGCACCAAAATCACAATTGAAAGCTTTTATGTCTGATTCTCAAACGTCCATCTTCTATATGCCAGCACCCCGCAAAAAGCATGGGGCCATCAACTTTCCCGCAAAGTATGGAATCATCTTTCACAATAAAGAGGTCTGTCACCTCAATACTATGAGTGATCACATTAAGGGTCTAACAAAGGCTAATAATAAGATCATTGCGAAGTTGAATGGTGATTATCAAATCTGCGCATACAATCTATCAGTAAATCCCCCTGCAACCTTGATCGGCAACAACGTATTGATGAGCAATTCTGTCTACCAGGCTGCGCTCACCCATAAATACCTGCTGCAGATCCATCTTGCGGAATCGGGGGGCGTCGACCCGGCGTATGTGAAGACCATTAGCTTGAAGCATTGCGAGTTTCAGGAAATCACACTGACTTACTGCTTGGAGTTTGAATCGGACAAGCAGGCCGTGGGCTTTCAATCCAAGCTCAAGCGCTACGCAGGGATTGTGCTGAAGTCGCCCCGCAACACGAATCAGAAAATTTCCAACAAGGTGGGGGTTTCTGCATCTGGGGATACCCAGTCCTGGTATATCAATAAGGTCGAGGGGCGCTCGGTATTGTTCTACGTGAAGGATAGGAACCAGAAAAACAAGTTTTCTAGCTTTGATGCGCCAGAGGTGGCGAGTGATATTTACGCCATTGGCAAGCGCGTGCTGCGGGTGGAAATCAAGCTCAGCACCAAATACCTTGTGGAGAACGGGCTGAGCAAGCCAAGCGCTTGGCGCGGGGCCAAGGGCAAGGCGGTGTATCAGCAGCAGTTCGATTGGCTTCGTACTTTGCTGAAGGTGGATGCGGACTACCGGGTCAACAAGCCACAGCAGCGCCATATTGATCGGCTGTCGGTATGTGACAAGCTGGTACTCGATTGGCACCTCAAGGGCAAGCCCATGAATCGGTTCCCGGAGTTCAAGTCAGGCGAGTGGAAGAAGTCGCCGATCAAGCAACGTATCCAGGAGCGCCTGCGCATCGATATTGATATTCCCTGGAAGACCCAGTGCCGTATCGCGATCCCTGGGCTGAGTGAGTTGCTGTCGCTGGATCGGTTGGTGAAGCCACCGAAGGAGTTGTTGGAGCACAGCCATATGCCCGCGACGGTCAAGGGCAAGAACCGTGTGCTGCGCGAGCGTGTTGATGCGGCACTTGCTGCGGCGCAGATCAAGTGGGATGCGAAGGCGCGTGGCAAGGGCAAGGCCACGAGTAAAGGCAAGAGCAAAGCCAATAGCAGTGCTGCTGGCAATGGAACAACGGCCTCGATCCCGGTCTCCACGCTGTGGGCGGTTTTGGAGGGGTTCCGCAAGGCGGGGGTCCTGGTGCACTTTCCCTCGGACGGGACGACTAGCGATGTGTCTAACTTGATGGGGTAAGTGGTGAGTGTTGCCCCTTTGGTTCTCCAAAGGGGCAACAGTATCGCTCGGAGCCAAATCAGCCAGCGCTATAGGTGGGTTGTGTCTGGCCCTCAATGGTTTATGACGGGTTCTCGGCCCGGCGGTTGAGCCATCGACTGCTCCAGGCTGAAAGCGGCCGGTCGTCTTAGGTCATGCGGTGGTCTGTGTTCGACCCCCAGCAGCCACTCCCCTCTGAACTGATGCTCCGAGCACTGCAAAAATACGGCACTGCTCTACCAGTTATTCGCCTAGATAACGACGGAGTATGGGTCACGCGCGAATGCGCGCCGTAGCCCACACCCAGCAACCCGCCTTAGTAGACCGTGGCCACTCTCAACCTCAAACCGTGCAGGCCGCGTGGCACGAACTTCAGCGAGTGAGCATCTTTTCTCTGAGACTCGAAAACGAAACGATGTGGCCGGACACGGCACTTGCCGCAACCGTGGACGGACTGCCCAACCACAACGAGCCGGGACCTGACCGACCCGGGAAGTTGCGATTGATGGCACTGATCGTGACTTGCTCCGCCCGATGCGACACGCCCGGTCCAGCGTTGATACAAGCGCCGCACCCAGGTTCGACGAGCTGGACACCCATCTGCTGGAAGACCTTGGTCATGCCTGCGCGATCACTGCGCTCCCGCACATCTTGGCTGCCGAACTGAAGGAAAAACTGAACGCCGGGCGCCAATTGCAACCCTCGATCGAGGGCCCATTTCAGGACTTCGTGGTAACCCTCGATGTCCTCGTACTTGCCGCCGGTGCAGGAACCGCCATAGGCAATATCGATCGCCACTCGCTCCGACAGGTCGGCAACAGAGACGCCCCTGCCGGGGTCGCCTGGTCGGGCGACCATTGGCTCGAGCTTAGAGCAATCGACTTCAATGTCGTAGTCGTACCGGCATCCCTCGTCGCTGTGCATCCAGTCCTCCAACTGGAACTCGACGCCCCGCCGCTCGCGTAGGAACCTCACCGTCTCGCTGTCGGGTGCAACGATGCCAGTGAACCCCCCGATCTCGGCCACCATGTTGGTGAGCGTCGCCCGCGCATCCGTGGTCATGTGCGCCACCGCCTCGCCGGTGTACTCGAAGATCTGCCCGACCAACTCTCCGCTTCGTACAGGTTCCAGTCGGAGCAGATGCAGCACCACGTCCTTGGCGTCTACGCCGGGGCGCAACCGGCCGTTGAGGCGAACCCGGCAGACTTTGACTGGCGCCACGCGCACATCGCCCGTGATCCAGGCATTCGCCATCTCGGAAGCACCGATGCCGAAGGCAAATGCACCCACTCCACCACAGTGCGGCGTATGGGAATCGGTGCCCACGACCACCTGACCGGGCAGCACGTAGCGTTCCACCATGATGGAGTGGCAGATTCCCTCTGCACCCGTCTTGCCTGGCAGGCGATGGTGCAACTGCACCCCATAGCGTTCGCAGAACTGTTCCTGCATGACACCCATTGCCATGGCCGAGTCCAGCAGGCCCATCGCGCGCTTTTCTGCGGACATCGTCTGCGGCACGTAGACCAGGTGATCAGCGAAACACTTGATGCGTTCGACGTCATGGAGATGGACGCCCTTTCCCATCGCACTCTTCATGAATGCAGCGCACATACCGGTGACGTAATCGTGCGAATAGCGCCAGTCGGTGCGGACAAATTTAACGTCGTCTTCTGCAAACACACCCGCAACCGGTTGCTTGGCAGTTCGGCCGATGATCTTGTGCACATAGCTCATCGGCCGTTCATGCGCAACAACGGGAGCCAGGTCAATCTCACCTGACAAACGAGCCTTTGTGTAGTTGAACAGCCCGCCCCGAGTAACGATGTCGGACGTTACCGGGTCGAGGCCGTGGACGAGTTCCGCCAACGGAATCGATTCACCCGCCCGAATGCGATCGATGAGTCCGAAGTCGTTCGAGGTGAAGATCCCGAGGTTGTGGCAGTTCTGTCGGTAGATCCGCTCGAACTTCTTTGCGATGACCAAGCGGATACCCGCTACACGCTCGGCGTAAGGGCTGGCTTCTCGGGATGAACCCTTGCCGTAGCGCGCGCCGGCCACCGTCACAGAGAATCCGCCGAGCCGGATGGCGTCGGTTGCGACAGGCCGGCGGCCTCCGCAGGTCAGGCCAACATACGGATAGCGCCCGAGCGTCTCGTCGACAAAGAAACACGCCCAGCCCGGGGTGATTTCGTCCGTCGAGATGTCGTCGCGCAGCTTGCCAGCTTCCGCCAGTGTCAGGTCCTCGCCATTGAGTTGCCTCTCGATCTGGTCAGGATCCTCGGTCAGAAACAGGATGCGGCCGGTGAAATCAACAGTTGTCATGGCAGTCCTCTGGTCCGATTACTCGGTCAACTTGATCTTGGCGTCGCGAATAACTCCTTCGCGCTGGGTTCGTTCCGCTGTCATTCGCTGTGCAAACGACTGTGGGGTTCCGCCGGTCGGGGACAGACCCAGTTCGTTCAGCCTGGTGCTCACCGACGGCTGCCGCAGTGCGGCATTGAACGCTTCATTCAGCTTGCTCACGACTGTTGGCGGTGTGCCAGCGGGCGCCATCAGGCTGTAGCTGACCAGCATGTCCGTGCCTTTGAGCGTCTGGGTGGTGCGGGACAAAGCTGGCATCGCTGCATACGGCTGGTTTGACGCGACTGCGATCAACTTGATCTTTCCAGCAGCCGCAAGGGGTTGTGCCGTGCTGAGCAGGGTGATCAGCGAATCGATCTGCTTCCCGGCCAGGTCCGCCAGCGCTGCACCTGAACCTCTGTAGGGGACATGATTCAAGGGAAGGTCAGCGCTCTTGGAAATCAGTTCGCCGAGCAGGTGGTGGTCCGTCCCGGTGCCAGGCGACCCGAAGCTGAGAGTTCCTCGCGATTTTGCCCAGGCGATAAACCCTGGAAAGTCATTGGCAGGCGCGTCGGCGCTCACGGCAATGACCAGCGGCGCTTCAGCCAGATGAACCACCGGCATCAGGCTGGACATCACGTCTTCGGCCCTCTTGCCATAGAGCGCCGGGTTGATGGCATACAGGCTGTCCGTCGTCAGGAGCACGGTGTAGCCGTCCGGCGGCGCTTTTGCGACCAGCGACGCACCCACCAGGCCTCCGCCACCCGCGCGTGTATCGACGACGACGGGTTGCTTCAGACTTTCTGCAACGACCGCTCCAGCAACACGCGCCAGGATGTCGGCACTGCCGCCGCCGGCGAAAGGAACAACCAAGGTAATGGGTTTGCTGGGATAGGGAGTCTGGGCGACGGCGCGGTTGGCGGCCAAGGCACACAGCGCGATCCCTGCGCAGGCTGCGGTCAGGCGAATCAGTTGTTTCATGGGTGTCTCCATCAATAGGAGCTTCATGGTAGATTCCCGAAAGATCACGTGGGTGATATTTAGCGCAAGATGTTTTCCAAAAGGGAAAAATGATGACTCATCCATACGACCCGCAGTCGTTGCGCCTGTTCCTCACGGTATGTGAAGAAGGCAGCATCGTTCGCTGTGCCGATCGCGAAGCGACCGTGCCTTCCGCTGTCAGCAAACGCATGACCGCATTGGAGGAGCAAGCCGGTATCCAGTTGTTGCGACGCGGTCCTCGCGGAATGGAACCGACCGACGCCGGATTTGCCTTTGCCCGCCAGGCCAGAG
Source organism: Acidovorax sp. FG48 (assembly GCF_057809085.1). Lineage (NCBI taxonomy): Bacteria > Pseudomonadati > Pseudomonadota > Betaproteobacteria > Burkholderiales > Comamonadaceae > Acidovorax > Acidovorax sp. FG48. Next base: position 188,317 of record NZ_JBMDJH010000004.1, read on the forward strand.
AAGTGATGGCCAGTCTCGAGCGGATGGAGGCGACCATGCAGGTCATTGCGAGCGGTGGTGAGGGCAGTGTGCGAATCGTTGCGAGCCTGGCCGCTCTGTCCGCTTCACTTCCTGCGGACATGGTCAAGGTACTTAACGCGCACCGGGCCATCAAGGTGAGCTTGAAGGAGGCGTCCTCCACGGAGATGGTGAAACAGGTTCGCGAAGGCAGCGCCGATCTTGCGATCTGCTGGGATGCCGCCGACCTGACTGGATTGGAAACCCTGCCTTACCGATGCGACCACGCGTGCGTGATCGTTCCCACCGGCCATCCCCTGGCGCGCCGAAAATCCGTGGCGTTCTCAGAGATCCTGAAGTTCGACTACGTCAGCGCGATGCCAGGAAGCATGATGGAAACCAAGCTGAGACAATACGCAGCAGCTGCCGGCAGGCCGATGGCACCACGCATTGAGGTTCAGAGTTTCGATGGGGTTGCCCGGCTCGTGGCGGCCGGGTTCGGCATCAGCGTGTTGCCACGCGAGGTGGTGGAACCATTGGCGAGATCCCTGGAGTTGCGGATCGTGCCGCTGGCTGATTCCTGGAGCATCCGGCAGTTCGTGATTTGCTTCAGGGAAGAGCCGTATGTTTCGCGGGCAGCGTTAGCCATCGCCAGGGCCTTGAGCCAGCAGTGACGCGAGGAGTCATGGCTGAGCAGGGGAAAAGCCGGACGGCCGTGTCATCCCTGGGCGGCGGCGGCCTTGCGCAGGTAGTCGACCAGAAGTGCAACAGCCTTCGGAAGCGGCTCTTTGGCCCTATGACAGATCATGAAATGACGCTTGGCCCAGGCATCCGACAGCGGGATGACGCGGATCGCGCACGATTCCAGGTAGTTCTCCACGATTTCTCGCGGGATGATAGAGATGCCGAGATTAGCCCGTACTACCCGCAGAGCTGACTCGAAATTCGAGACGACGGCGCGGTACTGCATCCTCTTCCCGGCGATTGCCGCGGCGCGGGCTTGTATCTGGTTGGCGGCGCTCGCTGGATCGAGACCTACATGTTCCCATTCGAGGGTGTCCACGAAGGCGCAGCGCTTTCGGCTGGCCAAAGGGTGTTCCGGATGAACAACCGCCACCAGATGGTCAGTGCGGTAGGGTATCGTTTCGAGATCGCTGAGGTCCGTACCGTCCCACAGGACCCCGACGCGTGCCGATCCGTCCTTGATGCGCCGGACGATCTCACGGCTGACTTCCTCCTCGATGTCGATCTTGATCTGGCGGTGTGCCGGTACCTTGAGGAAAGCGGCGACGTCGTCAGGCAGCGCTTCCGAGATGACGGACACGGAGGCCAGAAGGTGCACCTTGCCCTGCACACCCGCGCCGTAAGCAGCCATGTCGTCCTTGATGCGCCGGGCACTCGAGAGCATGGCCCTGGCATGGTCCATCAGGGTCTCGCCCGCCGGCGTCAGCCGAACGCCCTTGCGCTCACGTTCCAGCAGCGACACGCCAAGGTCCTCCTCCAGTTGTGCCAGCCGCTTGCTGATCGCTGAAGCCACGATGTGTTCCTGCGCCGCAGCACGCGTGATGCTCCCTGTGTCGCACACCGCGACGAAATACCTGAGTGATAGCAAGTCGAGTTCTTTCACCTGGGTTTGCCTTTCCAGTTCGGAACGCAATGCGTTCTGAAATACCGTTTTTCATTCTATTCGGAAAATCCTAAGCTTGCGCCATTCCACGGTCAAGCAAGGAGACATCCATGGCCTTTCCAGGCAAGGTAACCATTCGCGAGGTGGGCATGCGCGATGGCCTTCAGAGCATCGCCACTATCGTCAGCACCGAAAACAAGCGTCACTGGATCCGGGCCGCCCACGCTGCCGGGCAGCGTGAGATCGAAGTCGGGTCGTTCGTGCCGGCCAAGCTGCTTCCCCAGATGGCGGACACCTTGGAGGTCCTGGCTTTCGCGAAGACCCTTCCCGGCCTTTCTGCGTCCGTGCTGGTTCCGAACTTGAGGGGCGCTGAGCGTGCCCTGGAAGGCGGCGCGGACCTGATGATCCTGCCTGCTTCTGCCAGCGAAGCGCATAGCCAGGCGAACCTGCGCAAGTCCATCGATGACGTCGTCGCGGAAGTCGGCCGTATCCGCGCTGCGCGCGACGCGTCCGGCTCGAAGACGCTGATCGAAGGCGGCGTCGGAACTGCCTTCGGCTGCACCATCCAGGGCGAAGTGAAGCCCGCGCAGGTGCTTCGCGTGCTGGAGGCGATGCTCGACGCGGGAGCCGATCGTGTGAGCATCGCGGACACCGTGGGCTATGCGGACCCAGCTTCGGTCAGCCGCCTGTTCGAAGCAGCGCTGAAGATTGCCGGCGACCGGTTCTGGTGCGGCCACTTCCACGACACCCGAGGCTTGGCGCTGGCCAACGTCGTCGCTGCACTGCAGGTCGGCGTCACCCGCTTCGACGCCTCGCTTGCCGGCATCGGTGGCTGCCCCCACGCGCCAGGTGCCAGCGGAAACGCCAGCACGGAAGACCTGGCTTTCATGCTCGAGGCAATGGGCATCGACACGGGCCTTGATCTTCAAGCGCTGTTGCGGCTGCGCGCGGAAGTCGCCGCCTGGCTCGCGGGTGAACAGACCAGTGGAACGTTATGGCGCGCCGGTCTTCCCAGGAATTTTCATCCGCACACCGTGGGAGCAACGGCATGAACCAGAGCACCGGCCTGCCCCTCGAAGGCGTGCGCGTCGTCGAATTCACCCACATGGTGATGGGACCCACATGCGGAATGATCTTCGCGGACCTCGGCGCCGAGGTCATCAAGGTCGAGCCGCCCGGCGGCGACAAGACCCGCAACCTGCCAGGGCTCGGGATGGGCTTCTTCCGCACCTTCAACCGCAACAAGAAGAGCGTGGTGATCGACATCAACACGGCTGAGGGTCACGCTACCGCCGAAGAGCTGATCGGCCAGTGTGACATCGTGCTCGAGAACTTCCGCCCCGGCCTCATGGCGAAGCTCGGCCTGGACTACGCCACGCTCGCCAGCAAGTTCCCGCACATCATCTACGTTTCGCACAAGGGCTTTCTGCCCGGGCCGTACGAGAACCGGCTCGCGCTCGACGAGGTCGTCCAGAACATGGCAGGCCTGACGTACATGACTGGTCCCAAGGGGCGTCCGTTGCGAGCGGGTTCGTCGGTCAACGACATCATGGGCGGCATGTTCGGCGCAATCGGTGCGCTTGCTGCGTTGCAGGAGCGCAACCGCACCGGGCGCGGGCAGGAGATCCAAAGCGCGCTGTTCGAGAACTGCACGCTGCTCGCCGCCCAGCACATGCAACAGTTCCAGATGAGCGGCGAACCTGCCCCGCCGATGCCCTCACGCGTTTCCGCGTGGAGCGTGTACGACGTCTTCACCCTGGCAGACGACGAACAACTGTTCATCGGGGCCACCAGCGACAAGCAGTTCCACACGCTTTGCCGGGTGATCGAGCGGCCCGACCTGGCAGCCGACCCCGAGCTGGCAACGAACGCGATGAGGGTGGAAGTACGCCCACGACTGCTGGAGGCGCTGGGCGAGACGCTCAAACAGCATCGCGCGGCAGAACTGACGCCCAAGCTCGAGGCGGCGGGCATCCCGTACGCACCGATCGTGCGGCCCGACCAGCTGGTCACGGATCCGCACCTGATCGCGTCGGGTGGACTGGTGGACATGCAGACGGATGATGGCGGTTCGACCAAGGTCGTGCTGCTGCCGCTGCTGATGGGTGGCCGACGCCCCGGCGTCCAGCGCCCACTCGCCCGGATCGGCGAGAACACGGAAGAAATCCTTTCCCTGCTCCCGTCACGAGCTGCATAACCCCTGGAGACAGACATGCAATTCCAACTCACTCGGCGTCACCTGCTCGTTTCCGGCGCCGCCAGCATCGTCACCACGACCGGTCTCGTCCGAGCCCAGGACAAGCCGCCGCTGCGATTCATTGTCCCGGCCAGCGCGGGTTCCGGCATCGACACCATCCTGCGTGCCGTGACCAACCCGATGTCGAAGGCGCTCGGCGGCCAGCCCATCGTTGTGGAAAACGTTGCCGGAGCGGGTGGCGTGCCTGGGACGCAGCAAATCGTGCGCGCCGCGCCCGACGGCAACATCCTGGGATTCGTATCCAACAACCACGTGGTGAATCCGAGCGTTTTCAAGAAGATGCCCTTCGATTCGCTGAAGGACATCACGCCCATCTGCGTGGTCGGTGCAACGCCGTTCGCCTTGCTGGTGAACTCGAAGGTGCCCGCTAGGAACCTGAAGGAATTCCAGGCAATGCTGAAAGCCAAACCAGGGGGCTACAACTACGCCTCATCCGGCAACGGCACCATCATCCACCTTGCCGCGGCACAGTTGCTGGACGAACTCGACGTAGATGCGAAGCACATTCCGTATAAGGGGATGGCGCCGATGGTTACGGACATCATCGCCGGCGTGGTGGACTTCGGCATCGTGTCCGTTCCGGTGGCGCAAGCCCACGTCAAGAGCGGTGCAGTGCTGGCGCTAGGTGTAGCGACGCGGCAGCGTGTCGCCTCGCTTCCCGACGTTCCCACGTATGCCGAGCAAGGCTTCCCCAACGTCGACATCAATGGCTGGTTCTCTGTCATCGGGCCCGCCAAGATGAAACCAGCGGACGTCAAGCGCATCCACGCTGCCGTCCTCGCCACCTTCGCGACGCCCGAGGCCAAAGACGCGATGGCCCAGCAGCAGAACGTCATTCACCCGATGCCGGTGGAAGAGTCGAGAAGCTACTTCGAAACAGAGATCAATCGTTACGCGCGTCTGGTGAAAAAAGCCGGCGTGCAAGTGGACTGAAACATGACTGACCTTTTCGACAATCCCATGGGCCTGTGCGGATTCGAGTTCGTCGAGTTCGCCTCGCCAGTGCCGAATCTGCTGGAACCTCTTTTCGAGAAGATGGGTTTCACGCTCGTCGCGAAGCACCGCTCGAAGGATGTGGTTCTGTACCGCCAGGGTGACATAAACTTCATCGTCAATCGGGAGCCGAAGTCGCTGGCGGCGTACTTCGCCGCGGAGCATGGCCCGTCCGCCTGCGGGCTCGCCTTCCGGGTGCGCGATTCGCACAAGGCGTATGAGCGCGCGCTCGAACTGGGCGCGCAGCCGATCGAAATGACTACGGGCCCCATGGAGCTGCGCCTTCCCGCGATCAAGGGCATCGGCGGCGCACCGTTGTACCTGATCGACCGCTTCGAGGATGGCAAATCCATCTACGACATTGATTTCGAGTGGCTACCGGGTGCGGAGCGCCATCCGAAGGGTCACGGCCTCAAGGTGGTGGACCACCTCACGCACAACGTGTACCGCGGCCGCATGGCGCACTGGGCGGCATTCTACGAGCGCCTGTTCAACTTCCGTGAGATCAGGTACTTCGACATCAAGGGAGAGTACACCGGCCTCACTTCCAAGGCGATGAGTGCCCCGGACGGGATGATCCGCATTCCGCTGAACGAGGAAGCCGGCAAGACCGCCGGCCAGATCGAGGAATTCCTGATGAAGTTCAGCGGCGAGGGCATCCAGCACGTCGCCCTCGCTTCCGACAACCTGCTGGAGACGGTCGATGCACTGCAGATGGCCGGAGTGAAGCTGATGACCGCTCCCAACGACATCTACTACGAGCTGCTAGAGGAGCGCTTGCCTGGCCACGGCCAGCCTGTCGGAGAGCTGCAGGCGCGCGGCATCCTGCTGGATGGCAGCACCGCGAAGGGCGAGAAGCGGCTGCTGCTCCAGATCTTCTCCGAGACCATGCTGGGCCCGGTGTTCTTCGAGTTCATCCAGCGCGCTGGCGACGACGGTTTCGGCAACGGCAACTTCAAGGCCCTGTTCGAGTCTCTCGAACGCGACCAGCTCCGCCGCGGCGTGCTCAATGTCGACGGCGAGAAGGAGACGGCATGAATATCGACCGCATCCACCACGTTGCCTATCGCTGCAAGGACGCCAAGGAGACGGTGCTCTGGTACCAGAAGATGCTGAACATGGACTTCCAGCTGGCGATCAGCGAAGACCAGGTTCCCTCCACCAAGGCGTCGGACCCGTACATGCATGTGTTCCTCGACGCCGGCAATGGCAACGTGCTCGCTTTCTTCGAGCTGCCCAAGCAACCGGAGATGGGCCGTGACCCGAACACACCTTCCTGGGTGCAGCACATCGCGTTCCGGGTGAAGGACCGCGCCGAGCTGCTCGAATACAAGGCGCACCTCGAGAAGAACGGCGTCGAAGTCCTGGGCGTTACCGACCACGGCGCGTTCCATTCGATCTACTTCTTCGACCCCAACGGCCATCGGCTCGAACTAGCCTGCCCCGATCCCGAGGAGGAGGCGATGAACAAGCGCCTTGACGCGGTGAAGTGGGACATGCTGGAAGAGTGGTCGCGGACCAGGCGCGCGCCCAAGCACGGCGCCTTCCTGCACCAGCGCGAGTTCAAGTGATGTCCACGCAAGTGAACGACGCGAACGACCCCGCCCTGGAAAGCTGGGTGGAAAGCGCCAACGATGCCGCCAGTGACTTTCCGGTCCAGAACCTGCCGTTCGGTCGATTCCGGCGCGAGGAGGACAGCGCGTGGTGCATCGGCGTCGCCATTGGCGACCAGGTGCTGGATCTGCGCAAGGCGGGCCTGATCGATGTCGCCGACATGAACCGACTCATCAAGCTGAAGCCGGAGACTCGCAAGGTCATGCGCCAAGCCATTTCGGAAGGTTTGCGGGTAGGCAGTCCGGCACGAGCGAAGTTCGCGTCCGCGCTCGTACCGCAATCAGCCGTGACACTCGGGGTTCCGTGCGACATCCACGACTACACAGATTTCTACGTGGGCATCCACCACGCGACCGCTATCGGCAAGCAGTTCCGTCCGGACAGTCCATTGTTGCCCAATTACAAGTGGGTGCCGATCGGCTACCACGGGCGTGCATCGACCATCGTGTCGAGCGGCACCTCTTTCCGGCGGCCGGTCGGCCAATCCAAGACGCCTGAGGCGGTCGAGCCGGTGACGGGCCCGAGCACACGGCTGGACATCGAGCTGGAACTCGGGTTCGTCATCGGCCGACCCAACCCAATGGGCGTGCCGATCCGCATCGGTGACGCCGAGGATCACGTGTTTGGCGTCACCCTGTTCAACGACTGGAGCGCGCGCGACCTCCAGGCGTGGGAATACCAGCCTCTCGGCCCTTTCCTGTCGAAGAACTTCGCCAGCACCATCTCGCCCTGGATGGTGACCCTCGAGGCACTCGAGCCCTTCCGCAGGCCGCTGGTGCGTCCAGTCGGCGACCCCAAGCCGCTGCCCTATCTGGACTCGGCTGCCAACAGCACCCGCGGTGCCTTCGACATCCAGCTCGAAGTCGTGCTGCAGACGCCGGCCATGATGGCCGCTGGCCACACGGGCGACACGATCAGCCGCTCCAACTTCGCCGACGCGGCGTACTGGACGATCGCGCAGCTCGTGACGCACCACACGGTCAACGGCTGCGCGTTGCAGGCAGGCGACCTGTTCGGATCCGGAACGCTCTCGGGTGCACGGCCTGACCAGGCCGGATCGATGCTGGAGCTGACGCTCGGTGGCAAGCAGCCGCTAACGCTCTCGAGTGGCGAGATCCGAACGTACCTGCAGGACGGCGACACGATCGTGCTGCGCGGGTACTGCGAACGCCCCGGATTCCGCCGCATCGGCCTCGGTGAGTGCCGAGGCACGGTGCTGGCTGCCGTGGCGCAAGCCTGACAGGAGAAGAACAATGTTGAAGGCCACAACCACCCTTGTTGCGGACTCCAGCAGCCGCACTGGGGCTCACCGAGACCTCTTCCAAGGAACCATGCCCTCTCCGCTCCCTCACTTGGCGTCGCTGCAACCCTACCAGGCTGCTGCCGGCGCTCAGGCTCTCTACAACCTCTCAGCGAATGAGGCCTGCCTCGGCCCCAGCCTGCAGGCCCGGCAAGCCGCGGCTGATGCAGTACGGCACCTCGCCTCCTACCCGGATGGCTCCGCATCCGCCTTGCGCGCCGCCATCGGCACCCGATACGGGTTGGACCCTGCGCTGGTCGTCTGTTCCGCGGGCTCAGAGGAGCTGATCTCCCTGCTGGTCCAAGCGTACGCCGCGCCCGGCGACGACATCCTTTTCAGCCAGTATGGATTCATCAAGTACGAACTCGCCGCCCGCGCGTACGGCGCGAACCCCGTACGCGCTCCGGAACGACAGTTCACCGCGCAAGCCGACGCGCTGCTTGCTGCAGTCACGCCTCGTACGCGCATCCTGTTCCTGGCCAACCCGAACAACCCGACGGGCACCTACATGTCCGGCGCGGAGTTGCAGCGACTGCGGAATGGCTTGCGGGAAGACGTGCTGCTCGTTGTGGATGCAGCCTATGCGGAGTACGTCGAGGAAGAGGACTACAGCGACGGCCTTGCGCTGGCCACAGCGACGAACAACACCATCGTGCTTCGCACCTTCTCCAAGATCCACGGGCTGGCCGCGCTGCGCTGCGGCTGGGGTTACGGCGACGCGGGCATTGTGGAGGCGCTGCACAAGGTGCGCGGCGCCTTCAACGTAAGCGCGGTGGCGCAGGCGGCGGCGCGCGTAGCCATCGCCGACGTGCGCCACGAACGCATGGCGCGAGCCCACAACACCGAATGGCGTCAGTGGCTCCAGGCCCGGCTGCTCGCATCGGGGCACATCGTGATCCCCAGCGTCTGCAATTTCCTGGTCGTCCGCTTCGAAAGCGTGGACGCCTGCCGGACCGCGCATGCGGCCCTCGCCGAACGTGGCGTTCTCGTGATGCCGTTAGGCGGGTACAGACTACCCGAGGCCCTCAGAATCACCATCGGCACGCGCGAGGCCAACGAGGCCGTCGCCGCCGCGCTGTGTGGGGTGCCGTCATGAAGCTCGACGACGATCAAATCGCTGCCGGGCTTGCCGCGCTCCCTGAGTGGAAGCGCAACGAGGAGCGTGGCGGGACGCTCACCCGTGAATTCCTTTTCCACGACTTTGCCCAGGCCTTAGGCTTCATGACGCAGGTGGCGGTGCTCGCGGAGAAGCGCAACCACCATCCCGAGTGGTCCAACGTCTACAACCGCGTCGCCGTGACGCTCACCACCCACGACGTCGGCGGCCTGTCCATGAACGACATCGAAATGGCGCTGCTCATGGACCGCATCGCCGCCGCACTTACCACCCAGAGCAACTGACAACTGGAGCCGATATGCTGCAACAACTGAAGGAAGCCCAGAAACACGGCCTGGCCGCCGGCGCCGAACAGGCGCCAGCGCGCGCCGACTGGACCATCGACCAAGTCTGGGCGCGCTATACGGCGCAGGAGCATGCGGTGTGGAAGACGCTGTTCGAGCGACAGGGCAAGCTGCTGCCTGGGCGCGCGTGCGACGAGTTCGTCCAGGGCATGAAAGACCTGCCGATCGGTCCCGACCAGATCCCGAACTTCGAGCAGTTGTCCGAAATTCTCATGAAGCGCACGGGCTGGCAGGTGGTGGCCGTCCCGGGGCTGGTGCCGGACGACGTGTTCTTCGAGCACCTTGCCAACCGCCGCTTTCCGGCCGGGCACTTCATCCGCAAGCCGCATGAACTGGACTATCTCGAAGAGCCCGACGTGTTCCACGACGTCTTCGGACATGTTCCCATGCTGATGAACCCGGTGATCGCCGACTACATCCAGGCTTATGGCCAGGGCGGCCTGCGAGCCAAGCAGCTGGGCGTGCTGGAGAACCTGGCGCGGGTGTACTGGTACACGGTCGAATTCGGGCTCGTGCAGCAGCCAGATGGCTTGCGCATCTATGGCGCCGGCATCGTCTCCTCTGCCACGGAAACGCGCTTCTCGGTCGAGGACCCGTCGCCGAACCGCGTGCGGTTCGACCTGGAGCGCGTCATGCGCACACGCTATCGCATCGACGATTTCCAGGAGACCTACTTCGTGCTGGACCACCTGGACGACCTGCTGCGACTCGCGCACATTGACTTCGCGCCGCACTACGAGCACGTGCGGGGCGCCCCCGAGCATGAGCCCGGGGTGGTGCTGCCGACGGACGATGTGCTTTCGAAAGGCACCGGGCGTTATCACGCGGGCAAGCGCACAGGAGCGACGGCATGATCGCGTATCCCCAGACGGTGATGATCACCGGTGCCGCCGGCCACCTCGGCCGCGCCGTTGCAAATGCGTTCGGCGCGCGCGGCGCGCGCCTGGTACTCATGGACCGCGACGCAGGCGCACTGCGGCGGGCTTTCGGCGAAGCGGCCGACTGCCTCCTGCTCGAAGTCGACCTGCTGGATGCGCAGAAGGTTCGTGACGGCACCGAACGTGCACTGACGCGCTTCGGCCGGATCGACACGCTGTGCCACGTCGCCGGCGGGTTCCGCATGGGCGAGGCGGTGCACGAAACCTCCGCCGCCACCTGGCAGTTCCTCATGGACCTGAATGCGCGCAGCCTGCTGAACGTGGCCAACGCACTTGTTCCGCACCTGATCGAGCGCGGAGGTGGCAGGATTGTGACGGTAGGCGCGGCGGCCGCCGTCAAGGGGAACGCGCACATGGGCGCCTACAGTGCCTCCAAGAGCGCATTGATCCGCCTCACCGAGGCGATGTCCGCGGAACTCAAGGAGCGCAACATCAATGTGAACTGCGTCCTGCCCTCGATCATCGATACCACCGAGAATCGTGCCGCCATGCCCGATGCGGATCCGACACGCTGGGTGGCGCCGGAAGCCCTCGCGGAAGTGATCGCCTTCCTTGCCTCCGACGCAGCCCAGGCTGTCCACGGGGTCTCGATTCCCGTGACGGGTCTGGTCTGACACATCGGCCCCGACCTGCTTGCATACCATGACGTCAATGCAACATTGGAGTCCCTCCTCATGGCGTAGTCGGCCGGCCCGTCAGCTGCCGGTTTACCGCGACGCTGACGCGCTCGAAGCCTCGGAGCGTCGCCTGAAAAGCCTGCCCCCGCTGATTTTCCCCGGCGAGATCGACCAGCTGCGCGCACGGCTGGCCGCGGTCTCGCGGGGCGAGGCTTTCCTGTTGCAGGGTGGCGATTGCGCGGAGAGTTTCGACGCCTGGGGCCAAGACCCGGTGGAGTCGACGTTCCGCGTGATCCTACAGATGGCCGTGGTCCTGACCTATGCTGCGGCTTGTCCCGTGGTGAAGGTCGGGAGGATCGCCGGCCAGTTTGCGAAGCCACGCTCGTCGGACGCGGAAACAGTGGACGGCGTAACGCTGCCCTCCTACCGGGGTGACATCATCAACGGCGCTGCCTTCACGGCCGAAGCGCGCGAGCCGGATCCGTCGCGGCTGCTCGATGCCTACTCCCATTCTGCGACCACGCTCAACCTGCTGCGCGCGCTGGCGCAAGGGGGGTTCGCAGACCTGCATGAGGTCCATCGCTGGACCGCCGACTTCGTGCGCCACAGCCCGCAGGGCGAGCGCTTTGAAGAACTCGCAGATCGCATTACGCAGTCGCTGGCGTTCATGAACGCGTGCGGCTTCGACGCTGCGCGTGCGCCACAGGTGCACGCGGTGGAGTTCTACACCTCCCACGAAGCCCTGCACCTGCACTACGAAGAGGCCCTCACGCGCTTCAATGAACGGGAGGGAGGCTGGTATGGCGGCTCGGCGCACATGCTGTGGCTCGGCGAACGCACGCGACAGATCGACGGGGCACACGTGGAGTACCTCCGGGGCCTGCGCAATGTGATCGGCGTGAAGCTCGGGCCGACGGCCCAAGCAGACGACGTGCTCCGCCTGCTCGATCGCCTCGACCCGCAGCAGGAGCCTGGCCGCGTGGTCCTCATCAGTCGCATGGGCAGCGAGAAAGTCGAGCACGCGCTACCGCCCTTGCTGCGGGCAGTGCGCGTTGCAGGACGCACGCCGGTGTGGTGCTGCGATCCGATGCACGGCAACACCGTCACCTCGAGCACCGGGTACAAGACGCGGGACTTCGAACGCATCCTTCAGGAAGTGCGCGGGTTCTTTGCGGCCCACGCGCAGGAAGGCACCTATCCGGGCGGGCTGCACTTCGAGATGACAGGTCAGGACGTCACTGAATGCCGGGGCGGTGCCCAGGCGGTCTCCGACGAGGGGCTGTCAAGCCGCTACCGCACCGCCTGTGATCCGCGCCTGAACGGCTCGCAGAGCCTGGAGCTCGCGTTCCTTATTGCCGACGTGCTAAAGAACCGGCGCGTGTGATCACGCGCTGCCCGTGTGCAGGTGTGTCCGCGTCGAAGCCGCCGGGTCTATTGCGGCAAGATCCGCGCAGCTCATCGCGTCACGCAGAAGAATGCGTTGAAGTCGCGGCGCTAATCTCGGGCAGTCGACAGCGAGCGCGCCATTGCACGCGCGACCAGGGGACTCGTGGCAAGGACCAGTAACAGTCGCAAGACTTGCATGGAGACTACGAATGCCAAGTCGACCGGGGTGGCGGCTGCGATGATCGCTACCACGTCGGCTCCCCCCGGGCTGGTTGCCAGATAAGCGGTCAGGGGGTCGATGCCTGCCCAATGCACTAGGGCGGCGCCGACGCCAGCACACAGAAAGATCAAGGTCAGCATTGACACAAGGACCATTGGCAGCGCGCCAAGGCACAGAATCAGCACCTTTCGATCGAACCGACATCCGATGGTCCAGCCGATAACGGCGTACGCCAACGCCAGCATGACCGGATGGAGATCCAGCGGAACGTGCGCCACATTCTGGAGGACGAAGAAAGCCGCCATTGGAATGAGCATCGCGCCCGCGGGGATGCGAAGCCAGGTACCGAGATAGGCTCCGCCCACGGCGACTGCCAACGCTGCTGCGACGGGCCGCCAATCGGATGGAAGGATCAGGAGGGAGGCGGTCGCCGCCGCACTCGGCATGCCCTGCCCATCGCCGCCGCTGATCGACCAATGCGCAATCAGGGAGGCTGTCAAGGAGACGCATACGACCCGCAAATACTGCATGAAGGCAACTACGCGTACGTCTGCACCCTGGGCTTCGGCCATGATCAACATTGCGGAGGCCCCTCCGGGCGCCGAGCCCCAAAGGGCAGTAGCCCCGGGGAACGTCGCCCGCCGAGACAACGCCCAGCCCAGCGCATAGGCCAAGGCAGTCACTGTGGTGACGCCCAGAAAGAGTGCCATCCAATGGAACGATATGGTGTCCAGGAACGAAGTGGGAACACTGCGACCGAGCAGGCATCCGACGACGCCCTGTGCGCAAACGAAGGCGCTCCGTCCTGAGTCGATGCCCGAACCGCACAAGGCCAGTGCAATGGCGGCGACCATCGGCCCGAGAAGGCGACTTGCAGGCAGCCCTACTCGCTCGAAGGCCGCTGCCAGCACTATCGAAAGGATGACAAGCTGGAGCCATCGGGCAGCATTTCCCTGCACGATGGCTCTAGCGGCTCGCATCAGGAGTCGAGGAAGCGTTGCGCGTCCAACGCGGCCATGCACCCAGTTCCTGCACTCGTGATTGCTTGGCGGTAGATGTGATCTTGAACATCACCTGCAGCGAATACACCAGGCACGCTGGTCGCCGTTGCGTAGCCTTCCAGGCCAGAACGCGTCTGGATGTAGCCGTCCGCCATTTCCAGTTGTCCCTCGAAGAGCGCGGTGTTGGGCTGGTGACCGACTGCGATGAAGCAGCCTTGCACTTGAACGAGCTCGGTGACCGATCGCTTGGAGTTCCGTACCTGCACGCCGGTTACACCCGAGTCGTCACCGACGATCTCTTCAACGACGGAATTGAGCTGAAGTTCGATCTTCCCCTCTTCGACCTTCTTGTGTAGCCGGTCGAGCAGGATAGGTTCGGCCCGGAACTTGTCGCGCCTGTGGATCAGCGTGACCTTGCTTGCGATGTTCGCCAGGTACAACGCTTCTTCAACGGCGCTGTTTCCGCCACCCACGACACAGACATCGCGATCCACATAGAAGAACCCGTCGCAGGTTGCGCAACCTGAGACTCCGCGGCCGAGAAACTCGCTTTCGGAAGGAAGGCCCAGGTACTTGGCGGAGGCGCCCGTGGCGATGATCAGCGCGTCGCAGGTATAGGACGCGTCCCCGCCCTGCAGGACAAAGGGCCGGCTCTTCAGGTCCACCTTCACGATGTGGTCCGCGATCACGCGCGTGTTGAAGCGCTGCGCATGTTGCAGGAACCGCTCCATCAGGTCCGGCCCCATGACACCTTGAACATCGGCCGGCCAGTTTTCGACGTCGGTCGTGGTGGTGAGCTGGCCTCCCTGCACGTTTCCGGTAATGAGCGTGGGGGCGAGATTGGCTCGCGCCGCATAGATGGCTGCGGTGTATCCGGCGGGACCCGAGCCAAGAATGATCAGTTTGGAATGTTTTTCCATAAATGCGTCGCCAATGAGTGTTGCCTGAATGCGGTCAGCCCGGCCTATTCCCACAGACCTTCCGGCATGGGCAGTCCCTGCAGGACTTCCTCCGTCAATTGCTGCTCGACGGGGATGCCCTTCTCGTTGCACCACGAGAGGAGTTGACGCGTGTGCTGGGCGCTGTGCCAGACGGAGCGCTCCAGGAACGAATGCATGGAATGCACGCCATAGAACATCGTCAGCTGCTGCGTGCAACTCCGATCCTCGAGGCTGTCCCACCACTGCGCCACGCGCTTCTTCTTGTCTTCTGCATAGGCGAGGATGCCCGGGAAATCGATGTCCTTCGGCGCGTCCACGTTCGCAACAGTCGTCCAGTCTTGGAGGCCGTCGATCACCACCTGCAGAAAGGCGTCCGGCGACTGGAAGATGTGATAAGTCAAATCGCGAACCGTACGATCACGCGGGGGCTTCGGCAGTTCATTCAGCATACCGGCCGGGATTCGCGAGATTGCATTGGTGGCGATCCCCAGGATCTGCTTCCAGCGCTCGATGAGCACATGCGGCGGCAGGACCTCGACAACATTGTCGACACCGACGAATTTGGCAACGTCATCGAGCGACTGTGCAAACGTGTAGTCGCGGCCACGAACCACCACCGGAATGGATCTGATCCCCATGGATGCCAGAAATTTCATGGCGGCGGGGTCTTTGGCAACGTTGATCGATTCGTACGGCACGCCCTTGCCGGTCAGAAACTCTTTGACGCGGACACAGCTGGAGCACCCAGTTGTCCAGTAAACGGCGATCGCTTCCATGATGCAGCCCTATTGAGTGATGAAGGCCTTCACTTTAGGGATGGCATCGCCCCACCGCTATTCAATGTGCAGAGGGGCCTTCGCTCAATCCGATGGCGGACTGGCGGGCGGGAGGATTCCCAACCACCGTGCCTCTTTCAGCGCTTTTTGCACCACGTCCTCCAGCAGCCTGTAGACCGCGGTAGCGGTGGCGCCCATGGGCAGGTGTTCGGACGTGCACACTACCGCCGTCCTGGAGATATTTAGCGGGGTCAGGACTAAGGCCCCTCCGCCCTCGGTCTTCAGCTGCCGTTGAAGCCCCGACGCAGGCAGCACAGTATGCCCATAGCCACTTTCGACGACCTCGACGATCGTTCGCAAGGAGTCGATTTCCGCAAGGGGCTCCATCTCGAGATTCTCGGCGGCAAGCGCGCCCTGAACGAGCCTGCGCATCGCCGTCTGCCCGCTGGAGAGCACCAGCGGAAACTGCACAGCTTCGGCCATTGAGATGCTTCCCTTGCGTGACTTCAAGCGGGACTTTGCGGGCGAGACAAGATAAATCGTCTCAATGAACAACGGGTGCTCGATGATGCCGGGGGAAGGTTCGAACTGGTATGTGACGGTCATGTCCAGACGACCCTGCAGGACCATTTCCTTGAGAAGGTAGCTCATACCTTCCAACAGTCGTAGCCTCACTTGTGGCAACCGCTTCTGTGCAGCCGCGAACAGATCGAATGCGAGAAGGTCCTCCACCACCACCGGCAAGCCCAGCGATGCAGGGCCGCTGGCACCTACGCCATAGCGCTCCACGTCGTGCGTGGCACGTTCGACCTGGCGAAGGATTGCCACCGCATGGTTGTAGAGCGCTTGTCCTGCTTCGGTCGGGAAAACTCCGGTGGATCGTCTGACGAGCAGTTTCTGCTTCAGCCGCGTCTCCAGTGTGGCGATCTGCAAACTCAACGCGGACTGAGCCACGTGAAGCTCGACTGAGGCGCGTGACATGCTGCGCTGCTCAACGATTTTCGCGAAGTATTTCAGTTGCCGCAGTTCCATGTAAGGTTCCTTCAAAGATCGTCGGTGCGAAGCGTCATCTGCGCGGTAGATCGCCGCATCTCCGGGTTGAATAGCCGTTTTCCGGGCCACGGAATACTCTGGAGGCTTGCATCACCCACTTACAACTAAGGAATCCGTATGAGACAAGTCTATCCAATTCGCCGCCGCTCGCTACTGCTGGCCGCTGCATCCGCCGCGAGTGCCCTACCAGCCTTCTCGCAGGGAACCAAGGCTATGCGCTTGATCGTGCCATTTCCGCCGGGTGGCGCTGTCGACGCGGTTGCGCGGATACTGGCCGAGCGGCTACCTGCCGGCCTTAACGGAAGGCCGGTGGTCGTGGAAAACAGGCCGGGCGCCGGTGGCAACATTGCCTCCATGGCGGTTGCCCAGGCCTCTGCGGACGGCGACACCTTCCTGGTCACTTCCAACAACCACACGATCAATCTTGCGCTCTACGCCAAGCCCGGCTACGCGCTGGAGGATTTTTCATCGGTTGCTCAGTTCGGCATGGGTCCCTTTGCATTGGTGGCACATCCGAAAACCAACTTCAAGACCTTGGGGGACATGCTCGCGGCAGCGAAAGACAAGCCCGACTCGATTTCCTACGGGACCGGGGGCAATGGACACCCTGCGCACCTTGCGATGGAGCTGCTCAAGTCGCGTGCGAAGGTCTCCATGCAGCACATCCCGTATAAAGGATCGGGGCCTCTGACCTCCGACTTGGTCGGAGGTCAGTTGCCCGTTGGCGTGGTTTCCGTTGTAGCGGCCCAGTCCTTTGTTACTAGTGGCCAACTGGTACCGCTGGCCGTGACCAGCAAGCAGCGCTGGCCGGGGCTCCCTAACGTTCCCACTTTGGAGGAGTCAGGCTTTGCAGGTTACGAATACAACGCGTGGATCGGAATCCTGGCAAAGAGGGGGACTGCAAAGGCCGATCTGTCCAACTTAGAGCGACAAATCCTCGCTATCGCGTCAACGGAGGACATACGTTCGCGCATGTACCAACAAGGCATGCTGCTCATGCCGAAAGGCAGCGCCGCCTTCCATGAGGCAATCACCCACGAGGCCGACATCAACCGCGATTTGATTCGGAACATTGGGTTGAAACTGGACTAGCGGTCGGCGTGGCTCAACGACCGACCGCTATCGCTGCATTACAGCCGCCCACATAGCGGCATAGCTACTCTTCTGGACCCGAGCGCATTCTTTGTGCAGGCAATCCCCGACATAACAAACGCTTGCGCCAAAATAGTGCAAACGCCAAAAAAACATCGGGAGGAACCATGGCCAGACGCAAGAAATCTAGTCCACTAGAAGATGTCCTGGACTTGCTTGCCATGCTCCCCTGGTGGGTCTGCCTGGTACTCGCAGCGGTCAGCTATTTCTTGCTGCACCGCCTAGCGGCACCCATCCAAACCTCTGACATTCAAGGCCAAGGAGGCGCCATGGTGGGGGCCATGATGCAAAAGGCCATCATCCACGGCCTGGCAACCGCCGGTCAATACACCGTGCCACTGCTGTGCATTGCTGCGGCAGCCCTTTCAGCCTGGCGGCGCAAACAACGCCAAGCCCTGGTTTCGGACGTGGCGCAAGCACGCAATGCAGACGCCTTGGACGGCATGAGCTGGCGGGAGTTTGAGCTGTTGGTCGGTGAAGCCTACCGACTGCAGGGGTACCGCGTGATAGAAATCGGTGGGGGCGGTCCTGATGGTGGCGTCGATCTCGTACTGGCCAAGGGTTCGGAAAAATTCTTTGTGCAGTGCAAACAGTGGAAGGCCTACAAAGTCGGCGTGACCACCGTGCGTGAACTCTATGGCGTCATGGCTGCCAAAGGTGCCACGGGTGGCTTTGTCGTCACCTCGGGGCGATTCACGAGCGATGCCAAAGACTTCGCCCAAGGGCGCAACATCGAACTCGTTGACGGCCCCCGGCTCTTTGCCATGATTCAGCAGGCTCGGAGCACCCAAGGCAAACCGGCAGCCGCACATCGTGAGACTCCCAACTCAATGGGGAGCCCGGCACCTCACCCCCAATCGGCAATCCAAGCTCCCCAGGCTACCGCCAAGGCTGCAACCCAACCCGAATGCCCACGTTGTGGTGCCGCTATGGCACTGCGCACCGCCAGACAAGGGGCCAATGCCGGAAACACATTCTGGGGCTGCACCACCTACCCCAAATGCCGGGGAACCATAGCTGCCAGCTAGTTCGAGTTTGAAACCCATGCGCTTATTGTCTTCTTCACGTTTGAACCTGACCCGCCACCTTCATTGGTCGTTCGCACTGCTAGGTCTGTTGAGCTTCAGTTTCCCTGCCTATGCACAAAAGCCCGTCTACCGCTGCGAGACGGCAGGCAAGGTGAGCTATTCGGATGCACCTTGCGTGGGGGCCAAGGAAATCGACACGACACCCACACAAGGCATGGACAAAATGACCGGTGCCAGCCGCAAGGGTGCTGATGTTCAGCGGGATGAGCACAATGCCTTGATGGCCGATGCCTTGAGGCCACTGACGGGAATGAGCCCTGAGCAATACCGGGTCTACAAGCACCGATTCAAACTCAGCCCCAGAGACAAAGCGGAATGCACCCGGCTGGATACCGAGTTGCCAGAACTCAAGCAGCGAGCCGCCACAGCCACTCCCACTGACAAAGCCCTGGCCGACGTGGAGCTGTACAAAGCCCGCAAACAGTTCAACGACCTGAACTGCTAGCTCAAATCCCCTTGAGCAGGGTCAGCACCTGCTCCGGTACTGCATTGGCTTGCGCCACCATAGCGGTGCCTGCGTTTTGCAGGATTTGCTGGCGAGCCAATTGCGCTGTCTCTTGGGCAAAGTCGGCGTCAACGATGCGTGCGCGGGCGGCAGCGGTGTTTTCTGACGAGATTTCCAAGTTGGCAATGGTGGCCTCGAAGCGCGACTGCACAGCACCCAAAGTTGCCCGTGCGCGTGAAACCGAATTGATTGCCGCATCGAAAACCTGCAGTGCCTCGTTTGCTTTTCTGGTTGATGCAAAAGAAATATCGTCAAGTGCCACTTGACGGTTTGCGCCTCCGCGTATCAGCCCTGTGCGAGTCTCGTTACCGTCTACATCGTATTCAAATTTGGCTTCTCCATTAAAGGAGATGGCACCATCGGATACCAGATTCAAAGCACTTATAGCGTAGACATCATCAGTGCCAAAGACACCAGTGCCCAGCGTGCTGGGAAATGTTGAAGGGAGAGTCCAGCCACCTGAGAGCATGTAGCCATCCTCATTCCATCCAAAATCCGCCAAAACAATATCTGCAGGCGGGTTAGTGTCATTCATGATGTGAAGGTTCTCACCTTCAGTGTTGACCAACCGGAAGTAAGGTTGTCCTTGAGCGAGGACGTATTTCTCTGCTCGCACGCCCGTCACGCTAGCTTCTCGATTGATTGCGTCCATCGCGTTCAACGCAGCGTTGGGCGATCCGTCCCAAGCGAATGACACAGACCGAGCCTTGCTGTAATCCTCGCCTGCCACCAAGCGCAAGGTGATCTGGCCTGAAAAATTTGGCAGTCCGGTGAAGAATAGACTGGACTCGGCTGTTGCCTTGATTGCTGGCTCAAATTCTTGACTGTTGATAAGACTCGCCACCTCACCAGTGTTCCATATGCCGTCAATTGACAGCTCTTTCCCTTGAATCTCCAACTTCCTGTCGGTAGCTCCCGCTGCGATGGAGGTCATCCAATTGTTGAAGCCATTCCTTCCAAAATCTTGGAAACTTGGCCAGTCATAGTCTCCTTTATTCCACAGCAAGGAGCTAGATGCACTGTGAAAGCCCAAGGTGTTTGCTTTCAGTGCGGGCACTGACACATCAATGGTCTGCCCAGCGTTGGCCCCCACCTGAAACGTCTGCGCGGTGAAGCTGCCGTCCAAGAGCTTGTGACCATTAAAGTTGGCCGTCTGGGACATGCGTTCGAACTCTTGAAGCAGTTGAGAGTATTCGGCAAACAGGGCTTGTCGGTCACTCCGGGAGTTGGTTCCGTTGGCCGCCTGTACCGCCAACTCGCGGCCACGTTGCAGGATGTCGGTCATCTTCTGCATTGAACCCTCGGCCACCTGAGCCAGCGAGATGCCGTCGTTGGCGTTGCGCTTGGCGGCGTCCATGCCTTTCACCTGCGTGAGCATGCGCTCACTGATAGCCAAGCCTGCCGCATCGTCCTTGGCCGTGTTGACGCGCAGGCCCGAAGACAGGCGCTGCATGGTCGTAGCCAGGCCTGCCTGATTCGCGCTCAAGTTGCGCTGGGCATTCAGCGAAGGAACGTTGGTGGAAATGGTCAGCGCCATGCCATTCCCGCTGCTTCAATCCTCGCCGCAACGGCCCCTATCGCACCAACGCCAATGAGCGCATTCCTCAGTCCGTTCGAAGTCTGCCTCCCCGTCATTGATGCTCCTCCTGCTGCTACAGGTCGTCTCGACCTTCGCCTTAAAACTACGTAAATCGTAGCTATCGAGAATATTCAGATAGGCAGCCATCAAAGGCCGGAAGTAGCTGGCGATGGCTACGCAATTCGTAGCTTTGAGGCAAATGGGGGGGAGGCGGGGTGACAGCCCGGGGCTTTCAGCACGCTATCGTGCTCAGCACTTCCTGGCGAGCCACTGAAGAGGTGCAAGCCGCGCTCATCGTCAGGCTGCACGGCCTGAACAACGCAACTCGTAGTATCAATAAAACCGCATAACTACGACTCTCGTAGTCCTATGGGACGAGAGATGTCAGAGGCGGATCAACGGTGGGGAGCCAGGCTAAAGCAAGCCAGGCTCAACGCAGGCTTGTCTCAAAAAATGCTAGGGATCGAAGCTGGGATTGATGCATTCGTGGCGAGCACACGAATCAATCGCTACGAACTGGGCATCCATCGGCCCGACTTGCTCACCGTGCGCAAACTTGCCAAGGTGCTGGGTGTGCCTGTGGCCTTCTTCTTTGCGGATGAGGATGACGAGATCGCAGAATTACTGCTTCTGTATGGGAAGGCGAGCGCAAGCAAACGCCAGGAGTCGCTCAAGCTTTTGGCTAACTGAGTTAAAGCGTCAGTAAGCATCAGTAGCTGATGCCCCATCAACGACTGCGGGCTCAGGTTACGAGAGTCGGCATCCCACGAATACCCAGCGCCAACAGTGTCGGCTACGACCTGCGGGACTCATTCGAGTCAGGTATATGAAGTGCGTGAGGCCCCTTTTCTGGGCACACCTTCTCCGAGCGAGCCATTTGCAGCGGCACTTTGTGGCGCGCAGTCAGTTCTATCTCAAATTGGATGATTTTGGCTGGCGGGGTCGTCGTACAGACCAGCATCAAAACGCGGTCGGGGCTGATCCGCACGACCTCGTCCACAGCGGGCGTAGCAAGTACCGATTTCACGTCTCCGACTGCATATCCGTCAGGCGTGATGACTACACCCAACAACTGGGCAAAACTCGCCGAGCAGCCAAGCCCAAGCGAGGCAATCAAAGCAAGGCTGCGAAGAAACCTCATGCACTCCTCCCATACAGGCACTGTTAGCCTGCCCGCGTTGGCCGATAGTACAAGGTGAAGATCGGGGATTAGTCTCATTGGAGGGCTGCTGGGCAGCGATTGCGGTTCTTGGTATCTCCGCGGTTGGCACCCGGAAACGGACGCTCAACGACCGAGACAAGGTCTCACTCACACCAACTGATCTCCACGAAAGTCGGTGCGATTCACCAAAGCAACGCGGCAAAGCTCAGAAAGGAGATCGAAGAACAGCAGACACGATAAACTTATCCACAATCGAGTAGCCAAGGAACCCATCAACCCAGTGGCTCAATATTCAACGTGATCGCTGGTCCTCGCACAGCGCCGTCCAAGGCACCTGCGCATCCATGGTCTTGAGAAATTCATCGCGCCGCGTGGGCTTGCGGCGTTGTTCAAAACACGACTGTCCATCGGCCGCCATGGCAAGAGTCTGCTGCTTCTTTGCCCAATAATTTACCCAGGCTGAAGAAGCAGTGGGGACTTTTTCAGCGTTGCCTTAAGGCGGGCATACCGGCGCGTGTACGAAGTCCTTCAAGCGCATCCTTTGCCGCTTTCATTACTTCTGGCACCTTGACCGCGGTCAGCGTACCGCCCCTCTTCAACACTCTTCCATCAACAACAACTGTATCCACATTCTCCGGCCGGCCTGATGAGACCAGAAGCCAAGCGGGATCAATGTCTTGTGCAAGCTGCATGTTGATATCACTCTTGCGGATCATGATCAGGTCGGCCCGCTTCCCCGGTCTGAGCGAGCCCGTAACGTCCTGAAGCCCATGTGCAGTGGCCCCTCCAATGGTTGCGATTTGCAGAAGCTGGCGGGCGGAAGGCAGGTTGCTACCGTCAGACCTCAAGTTGGCAGACGCCCAAACCACACGCATATTCATAAACATATCTGCGCTCGCCAGCGCTGAAGTATCGACTGCTATGGACAGCTTGATTCCTGCAGCCGTCGCTGCGGGAACCGGGGGCACCAGTGTCGTGGTCAAGGGCTCTACAGTGGGACTCATGGCCAAGCTCGTCCCGGATGCAGCGATTGCTGCCAAAAACGGCTCTGAACTGATACCGTGAAGCAACTGCAGGTCTGGCCCGAGCAAGTTATTGTCGATAAGGAAGCGGACTGAATCCGGACTGTCCGGCTGCGTCGACAGCGAATGGAGCGAGACAGGGAGTCCGAGTGCTCTAGCTTTTTTTAGTTGATCCGAGGTCTGCTGGATCGTTTGCGCCCCTAAGCCGACCTGGGTGGCACCGATCCCGAGCGTCATCATCCGATCGCCTGGCACAAACCACTTCTGACGCACCCGAGGTACATCGCTCCACGGAATTTCAGTCGTGCCAAAGGGGGCTCCATAGCTCCAACGAGTCCTTACACCCATCTCCATGTGCGCGGTGAGTTCAGCATCAGCGTGCGCAGGAGAACGATTGTTGTTGGACCAGTTGTGGACGGTTGTAAAGCCAGCGTTGATCGCCTCTGTCAACGCAAGTTTGACACCGGCGTAGCTATCGGTCGGCGTGTAGGCGGGGCCTAATCTCCCGAACACCTCAAAGTATGTGAAGCCAGCCTTGTCGTTCACCAAGCCCCTCCACAAAGCATTCATCATGTGCCAATGACCATCCACGAAACCAGGCATGACGATGCAGTCGGTGGCATCAATCAACTCTGCAGATGATGCGGAGATCGAGGGAGCGACATTAACAATGACACCATCTTTAATATGAACGTCACCCTTGACAAGGTCACCTATCCCAGGATCCATGGACAACACATAGCCGCCCCGAAAAATGAACTCACCATGGGATGGCAACGCAGGCGCAGCATGGGCTTCGGTCCCGCCGCATCCCGTGAGGCTCGCGGCACCACCAGTGAGCATTGCGCTCGCTGCGGCACCTTTGAGGGCAGTGCTGATAAATGTCCTTCGGTGAACATTAGTACCATCAGAGCCGCAGGCTTCATCAAGGCGAGAAGAGAGACGCATGTTTTTTTGCGTGATGGACAAAGTAGTCTCCTAATGTTTTGCTTCGTAAATGCGTAGTGCAGTCGTGGCCGCAGTTGTATTAGCCCGCGTGCAGCGAGTGATGTCAACGGACATGAATCGGCTTTACATGGCTGGTCAAAAGCGTGTGCGTGCACAGGCAAGAGTGGGTCTCAAAAGGGACCTCTTTGAAACGGAATGAAGAACCTGTTCACGATCTCAGCCAAGCCACCGTGAAAACGCACTAGTGAGACAAGAAAGGGCCCAGCGATATATGGCCAGAGCAGTTCGAGCTAATCGCCCCCCAGAGCGAGTGCGGCGCAAAACCAAGTCGGCCACCATAGACCAATATGAATCGCCCCGGTTTTGAACTGACCCCCAGAAGTTGGACAAACTTCAAGGGGTTACATGAAGAAGTACAAAACGGAGTTCAAGCTGAAAGTGGTCCAAAGCTTCTTGGCTGGCGAAGGTGGCGCGAAGCTTTTGGCTCGGCGGTGGTCGGTTCCTGAGGAGAAGGTCTGCACATGGGTGAGCCACTACCGCCTGCACGTCATCGACGGTTTGCGCCCCAAGCGCAGCGCGTACAGCGCGCAGTTCAAGTTGCAGGTGCCGGCTCATCAGGATCGCGAGCAGCTTTCCAGTCGTCAGGTCGCGGCGGTCTATGACATCCGCAATCCCAACCAAGTCGTGGTCTGGCGGCGCAATCTCGATCTAGGCCGTCTGCAGGCGTGCGAGACCAAGAATGAAGAATAGCCCAAGATGAAGTCGAAACGACGCTCTGCTGTCCCGTCGAGCACGGTCGTTGCCGATGCGGGGAAAGGCCTGCGGGAAGAGAACGACCGGCTGCGCGCGGAGGTCGCGTACCTAAAAAATTTGCAGGCCTTGATCCGATCGAAGAGATCAGCTGCGCCGACAAAGCGCGACTGATTGCCGGGTTGAGGCAACTCCATAAATTGGCGGATCTGTTGCAGGTAGCTGGTCTGGCGCGCAGCACGTTCTACTACCAGTGCCAGGCAGCCCAGTGTGCCGACCAGCAAAGCGCCATGGAATCCAGAATTCGCGCTGTCTATGACGAGCACAAGGGGCGCTACGGATACCGGCGGATCACGGCAGCGTTGTGCAATTCAATGGCACAACCGGTCAACCACAAGTGCGTGCAGCGTCTGATGCAAAGGATGGCCAAGGCGACGCTGGTGTCTTTGCATAGGATGGTCTAGTGGCAGCAGAGACGTGGGTGCTGCCTACACACTCGCCGCTTCGCTCATCTTCAAGATAAGGCGGGCCGAGGCCCCTGTTCGATACCGAGCCATCAGGACCGGCGTGTACTCCGGGCCTCGCAGCCACCCAACGCATTTCCCCGCGCCGACGCGCTTTGCGCAGTCTCCCGCTGCCCCTTGCATGAAACCAGGAAGTACGACTCATCGGCTTGGGTGATGCCCAAAAGTTGGCGGGCGTGGGGTTTCTTGGGACAGGCACAGAAGCGATGGATCCAGCTAAAGGCGGTGCTTTGCGCCACACCCAATCGCTGGATTGCCTGGTTGAGGGAGAGCCTGTGCCAAGGGCCTCTGCTTGGCCTGTCCACTTGGCACGTAGTCGCAGCGGCACAAGCGGTGTGCCGCTCAGGGCATTGAAGGGGCGAGCGCAGTGGAGCCTCAACTTACGGCGCTAAAGCCTAGGGAGGTCACAATATCTTTCCAGCGTGCCGTCTCCGTGCGCATGCGTTCCGCCAGGGCTTCGGCCGTACTGTTGGTGACCTCATAACAGCTGGCTGCCATCGCCTCTTGTAGCTCCTTGTTTGAAAGCGCACGTACGATTTCCTCGTGCGCACGTCGGATCTGCGCAGCAGGCGTTTTTGCCGGCAGGAAGAAGCCAACCCAATCTTGGATTACAACGTCTCGATACCCCTGCTCAAGGAAGGTGCTCACCTTCGGAGTAAATATGCTTCGTTTGCTTCCTGTCGTGCCAAGGATGCGACACTTATTCGAGTTTGCGAAGGTCTGCACATCACCGAGCGGAACGCAGGCAGCAGAAACATGGCCGCCCACCATGTCGAGGACAGCAGGGCCCGGGCCTCTGTAGGCGACGTGAATCAGATTAAAGTTTTCAGCCTTCGCGAGCATGGCTCCTGCGAAATGTGGGGTGGAACCCGCAGCGGGCGAGCCAAACTGGGCTTTATCTGGATTGGCCTTACACCAACGCACATATTCCTTGAGCGTTGTGATCTGTTCAGGCACGGCTGGCCCGACCGCGAAGGCTAGGTCAAACGTCGCACCAATAGACACGGGTATCAGGTCGACTGTCGGCTGATAGGGTAGGCTCTGGAAAGTGTAAGGGAACAACACCATGTGCGGCGAAGGCGTCAGCAGCAAGGTGCCGCCGTCGGCTGGTGCACCCTTGACGAAACTTACAGCAAGCTGTCCGGAGGCACCGGTGCGGTTTTCAACGATGGCTGAGACAGCATAAGCTGGCTGCAAACGCTCGCCGACACGGCGTGCCAGGTTGTCAATGACCGATCCGGCGCCCGATCCCACGACCAAGCGCACTAGCGGGAGGCTTGCGGATTTTTGTGCCCAAGCCAACCGGGGGGGAACCATAAAAGGCAGGGATCCGAACACTGCGGCGTTGCGGATCAGCTCACGACGGCTTTTGAAGTAGGGTTTCATGGGGACTCCTGAGGACGGATGCGCGCTCAGCGCGCAGCGTTGGTTGTGTATTTTTGAAAGCGCTCACTCAAAAGCTGTGGCGCAAACCAACGGCCAAACCCAATTGGTTCATGCCGGCACCAACAGTCGAAGCCGCACTTACTGAAACAGCTGCAGCAGCTGAATTGCGTACATATCCCGAACTGATGTAAGCCACCGTACGGGGCGAAAAAGCATGACTAATCCTTAGAGCCAGCATCTTGGCGTCGTTAGGGCTGGACTTCACGTCGTACCGGTAGATTTCAGCATCCATGGTCCACCGCGGTGCAAAGCCATAGCTAGCCCCCAGGTAGGCGATATCGCTGCGAAATTCGGTCGCCGTACTGCGCTTCCGATGCAGAAGGCCTCCAAACAAACGCACGGCATCGATCTGTGTGCTGCCCGACAACAGAGTTCGACTATCGCGGTAATTGGGGTTGTTGAGGCCGAGGGTTGCGTTGGGGCCGCCGTTCATCACATCGTGGCTGATTGCAGCGTTGAATGCCTTGCTGGTGTACTTAGCCATGGCGCTCCACTGTCTGCAGGCTTTGCTGCTAGCCTCGCCAGGACAGTTGGTCGCGGTGGGTCCTACGCCTGCCATGACATCGCGACCAAAACTGTAGGTCGCGCCGACGGAAAAATTGCCGAAGGTGCCCAAATAGCCCAGTGCGTTATCGCTTAAAGCAGCGGGGATGTACGAGTCGATTGAGCCTATAGAGTGCAGACTGGGGCCCATGGCTGAAAAAAGGGCCTGCGTTGTCATGACGGGGATTCGGCCGGCCGTCACGGTGCCATAGGGAGTACCAAGTCCGACAAAACTGCCGCGGCCCCATGCGCGACCACCAAAATTTAGACTACCGGTGTCCGGAGCAAGTCCCATTTCCATCTGAGCCAGTGCAAAAACTCCACCACCCAAGTCTTCGCGTGTACGAAATCCCAGCCGAGACGGCAGCGAGCCAGTCAGGGAGGGCTGTCGGATTTGGCTACTTCCGACACTGTCGACATTAGTCAGCCGTTCGACCGCAACATCCACCACACCATAGATCGTGACACTGGATTGGGCTTGCGCTGCATATGCCCCGCCCGCCAATATGGCCATGCAGGTACCACGTTGAAAAATTTTTTGCGCGTTCATGTTTTGTCTCCTTTGCGGATTTATCTCCGCTTTGTAGTGCACTACCGAGGAAGCGATGAGCGGCGAGGTGGCCACCCATCATCGAACTTAAATTTCTTCCGCCAGCGCTGACAAGCTA
Source organism: Acidovorax sp. FG48 (assembly GCF_057809085.1). Classification (NCBI taxonomy): domain Bacteria; kingdom Pseudomonadati; phylum Pseudomonadota; class Betaproteobacteria; order Burkholderiales; family Comamonadaceae; genus Acidovorax; species Acidovorax sp. FG48. The sequence goes on from NZ_JBMDJH010000004.1 coordinate 215,885, forward strand.
CGTGTCAAGATGGCCGTCTGCTCAGCTGGGGATGCTCCGCTGCGCTCCTTGTCGCCGATTTCGAAAGAGCTCTCGACTACAAGCTGGCATCGCTCATGACGCCGTTTCATGAAGTTGTGCAACGCTTCAGGCACGGAGTCAGCAACATCAAGTTCGGCCGCAAGCACGAGGGCATCCTCTATGGCTAGTCCTGCGCCCGAAGCCAGTTGCGGTGTAGTGGGGTGAGCAGCATCGCCGATCAGCTGGACGTGGCCGCGTGACCAAGGCTGCGGCAAGCGAAATGCCTCGAGAGGTCGCACGATCACGTCTGACGCCTGCGACAGGCCCTCACGGATCGCCTGCAACGGACCGCCGTAGGATTGCAACAAATTCGACAGCGTTGGGGCCAGATCTGCATCCTTGACGTGGCCACGCCCTTCGCAGGTTTCCAGCAGGAACATGTACATGCTGTTAGCAGACACAGGCGTGAGGCCTACCTTGTGTGGGCCACCAAGGAAGAAGTGGCGTTGATTCAATCCAGGAGGGCGCGCCGCGACAGCTCGCCAAACATATTGCCCCATGTAGCGCGGCTTTTCTGCCTCAGGAAACAACAAGCTACGTACCTTCGAATACAGCCCATCTGCGCCCACCACCAAGTCAAAGTCAGCCTCGGTACCGTCGCTGAACTTTACCTGGGCACCCTGCTCCAGATCTTTGACCGTTTCCACCGTCAGACCTAGCCTCACCTCTGCGCCAGAAGCAAGTACTCGGGCAGACAGGATTTTGTGCAGTAGGGGGCGCATGATGCCTCCGCAACCCGCCACGCCGGCATCCGGCGAGATTGGGGTGGGCACCTCCTGGATGAATTGGCCATGCATGTCGCAGACCCGAATCCCGTGGCCAATGTAGGCTTGCGCAGCTACTTCGTCATAGATGCCTAGCTGCTTCATGGCGCGCAAGGTCGGTCCAGTGATCGTGATGCCAGCCCCGTAAACCCGCCAGCCCGGATCCAAATCAATTAGCTCCACTGCATGGCCTGCCTGCCTCAGCATGAGCGTCGTGGCCATACCCGCGATGCCGCCGCCGACCACGAGAACGCGTCGCTTGTGTCTCATTTGTTTGCTCTCCGCTTTAGATGGGAGCCGATTAAAGCGGCCCACCTAAGCTGGCGTCAACGGCTAAACAGGCTGATCTCCGTACCGATCAAAGACAAGTTCAGAGCTAAACAAAAGCAAGGGTTTACACGTGCATCACGTGGCCTGAAGCCGCGATTCGCACGTCCCAAACCCAACGCACACATGGTCAATACCAAGTGCATTTGTAGCCAAACGGTTCGAAGGCGAATCGACTTAGCATCTCGCAAATCGCAGGTAGGCGGAAGAGTGCGCGGGCCTACAACCACTTCAACGGAGACATGATGGCAGACAGTAAAGACCTCCCACGGGCCGAAGTCCAAGGACGGCCTAAAACATTGGAAGAAGCACGTGTATGGATGAAGGCGCGACTCGCTTCGCGCACGCACCCGATGAACGCACTGGACCCTCAAGAAGGAATTGCGTTGATCGACGCATTGCCAAGCCTCGACGGCCAAAGCTGGTCCGATCATTGGCGACGTCATGGCGATCTCGTCTCACGCGAAGCGGACGATGCACTAAACAATGGCCGCGCCGCTGAGGCAAGCCGCCTGTTCATGAAGGCCAGCGGCCTGTACTTCATGGGCCGTTTCCCCTGTCCCGACCACCCAGGCAAACTGCAAAGCGCAGAACTAGAGCGGGCGGCGTATATGAAGGCTGCTCAGCTTTGGGAACTTCCCGCCGAACGGATCAGCATTCCATTTGCCGGTCGTGCGGACGAGGGCAAGGAGGTGATCGTGCTGCTGCGAAAGCCGGTGAACGTGGAGTGCCCTCCTGTGGTGGTGATGTGGGGCGGCGTGGATGCCTGGAAAGAACAGATGACGCAAGCCTGCGATGCGTTGCTTGCGCTAGGAGTGGCGACGGTCGCGATGGATAACGCCGGCACGGGTGAATCCCCAGTACGCGGTGTTCAGGACGCAGAGAGGCAATTCGTTACCGTGTTCGACTGGGTCGACTCGCGACGGGACCTCGACGGCAACCGCCTGGCCTGCCTTGGTCGTTCATTCGGAGGCTACTGGGCAACCAAGCTGGCGCTGCTGTATCCCGATCGGCTCAGAGGTGCAGTCAATTGGGGTGGTGGTGCCCACCACATGTTCCAACCCGAGTGGATCGGTGCCTCTCGCTATCCTGACAGCTATCTCATGAACTTGGTGGAGACCCGTTGCCGCATGCTCGGTGCCACAAATGATCAAGAGTATCTCGCCTTCTTCAAACGCTTGTCGCTGCTCGACCAAGGCCTGCTGGACCGACGCAGCGCCCCCTTGCTGCTAGTCAACGGACGAGAAGACAAGCAATGTCCAATTGAGGACTTGCACTTGGTCAGCTCCCACGGCAATCCCAAGCATGTCCGCCTATTCCCTGGGGGGCACATGGGGCTAACGCCGGAAACCCTGCCAACTATCGTGCGCTGGCTGGCCGATCAGGTCGAGGCAGATGGAGGTCCGAAATGACCGCTCGCAACTGGCAACTGTCAATGCCAACCCAAGAATGCTATTGGATCGACAAAATTTTGTTCGACGTGCATCACAAGGAAGGTCACCTGCAACGGTATCTGGACGATCCCATGAACTACATGGAGAGCTTCACACTATCTCAGTCAGTCAAGGCCCAGATCCGCGACAACGATATCGGAGCACTGTACTTGGCTGGTGCCAACCCCTATCTTTTACGTGCTCACGCGCTTGGAGTTCACATGCTCGAACAGGATTTTCTTCTTTCGCTGCGCAGCGTCAATCAGAAGGTAACCCATGGCTAAATTTGTTGGTGCCTTCGCTGCAAGTCATACGCCCGTGATGTTGAACTTGCCACAGGCTGTGCATGACGAGGTGCGTATGCGGGTGTATGCCGCCTTTAAGGATTTGGGGGCGGCCATTGCTGCCACTCGCCCGGACATATTGGTGCTGGTGTCGGACGACCATCTGCACAATTTCTTTCTAGACAACTTCCCCGCGTTCTGCGTGGGTGCAGGCGACCGCTATCCAGCACCGGCCGAACACTGGCTCAAAGCGCCAAAATCTGTACTACTGGGTGACGCAGGTTTCGGTGCGCACCTGCTGGGGGAGGCATTGAATGCTGATTTCGACCCATCGTTTTCAATGCACCTCACGCTTGATCACGGCGTCCTCACACCGCTTTTGCTCGCTGGGCTTGAGGATAAGGTGCGGATCGTTCCTTTATTGATCAACTGCGTACAACCGCCATTGCCTACCATGCGCCGCTGCCTGCAGTGGGGTCGCATGCTTCGTGAGGCCATCGAGTCATATGGACCTGACCTGCGGGTAGCGGTACTCGCGACCGGCGGTATCAGCCACGACGTAGCGACGCCCCGCATGGGCATGGTCAATGAGTCTTTCGACCGGGAATTCATCCGCTTGTTAGAGATCCGCGATGAATTCGCTCTGGAACAGTTCGCGACCCACCGGGTCAACGAGGCGGGGAATGGGGCTGAAGAAATACGGAACTGGCTGGTGGCCCAAGGGGTATCACGCGGCGCTGCTTTTCACAGCCACTTCTACGAAGCCGTGCCGGAATGGTACACAGGCATCGCTCTAGCATCCTGGGAGGGTGACAAATGAGTGCTGGTAGCGAAGCGCTGCATTTGCGCATTTTCGGGGATGGAGGCAAACCGCTACTGTTGCTTCATCCAATTGCGACTCGTGGCGATATCTGGGACCTGCAGGTGCCGGTGCTGGCATGTGATCGCCAAGTAATAGTGCCCGACCTTCCCGGGCACGGTAAGTCCAAGCTATTGCATGACGGCGCAAATGTCGGTGACTATGCGCGCGCGGTGTTGGAGGCAATCGAAAATCTCGGTCTGCCTGAAGTCGATGTGGTGGGCTTGTCTTTTGGCGGCATGGTAGCGCAGGCCATCGCGCTGGCATCGCCTCAAAAAGTCCGGCGACTGGTGCTGGCCCACTGTGGTGCTGTAACCCCATCAGCGGTGGTGGAGATGTGGCGTCAGCGGCTTGAAGAGGCAACAGAATTCGGCATGTCGCAGCAAGTCTCCTCCACTCTCCATAGGTGGTTCACGCCGGACTTTCGGCAGCGTGCAAGTGCAACATGTGCCTGGGTGGCAGAGATGATCGCAAATACTCCGATTGAAGGTTATGCAGCCGCCGTACAGGCTATATGCAGACTAAACCACACGGCGCAGCTTGGTGGCCTGCCTATGCCCGCGTTGGTAATCGGCGGCGCTCTTGACCAAGCCGTGCCATTAGCGACATCTGAAACCATGGCCGGACTGTTGAGTCATGGAGAATTCATCGCTTTAGCTGACGCGGCTCACCTCGGAAACGTTGAGAAATCGACTCAATTCACCGAAATGCTGCATACCTTTCTGCGGTGAACAAGATCATGTCAGCCCCCTACGCCGAAAGGTCGACGCGCCGACAATACCTTGCATATGCAATGCAAGCGGTTTTGCTACCAGCACTCCTGCCGCAGCCAACTACCGCAAAAGAATATGCGCCAACTCGGATCGTGGTGCCTTTCAGCACTGGAGGAGCTCCAGACGTCATCGCGCGACTGCTCTCCCTTACCTGGAGTGCGCAGACGGGGAAATCCATCATCGTTGAGAATCGAGCGGGTGCGAACGGAATCATAGGAACTGATGCTGTTGCCAAAGCTGCGTCAGATGGACGGACCCTGCTACTGCAAGGTCCGTCTCTTGCCATTAACCCGTCGATTTATCGTAAGTTGCCCTTTGACGTCGAGCGTGATCTCAGGCCCATCGTGAAGGTCTGTACAGCGGACGGGTTACTGTTTGTTGTGAATGCGCGAAGCACATTCACCTCCCTCGCCGCATTCCTGCGGGAGGCAAAGCAAACGGATGCAAGACTTGCATATTCATCCCCTGGAACGGGGAATGCACTGCACTTAGCCTCAGAGAGTTTTCTAATGACTGCAGGTATTGAGGCAACCCACATTCCCTATAAAGGGGCAGGTGAAGCAGTATCTGCGCTTCTGGCCGGAGATGTGCATTTCATGTTCGCTTCCGCCCCCGCGGTTAAGCAGCAAATCCAAGCAGGAAAACTAAGAGTGCTAGCCTTCGCAGGCCCAATGCGAAGTGCTGATTTTCCGCACGTACCAACTTTGAAGGAGGCGGGACTTCAAGGTGCCGATCTAACCTTGTGGTACGGCTTGTTTGCCCCGGGTGCTGTTGCAGATAGAGTCGCAGCAGACTTGCAGTCTGAAGTTCAGCTTGCAATCAAAGACGAAAAGTTTCGACAATTATTGTCAGTGCAGGGTTTGCAGGCATCGGGTGCAAGTGGCCAACAATTGCGCGAGAAGGTCCATCACGATATTGCCGCATGCCAGGCACTAGCAGCCAAGGCGGGCATCTCCCCTGAATAGCACGGCTTTGTTGCACAAACGCCATTTAGGCCGAGATAACCCCAACCCTGGACGCAGCTAGGGAGGCTCTTCACGAATCGGTTCTGGTTGTGCCACGGTGATGTGTGAAGTGAAAAAGCACTCGCGTTGAGTAACTTTGGCGTGAGCTGGGTGCCCTCAGACGCTGTGCGGGGGCCATTGGCCCCTAGTACTCGGGCGTCACGCCCCCTGCACGCGCACTTTCCCCATGCTCGCCAGCAGCTTGTGCCTTGCCATCCACAGATTCCCCAACGCAAACAGTGTGACGATCTGCGCTGTGTTTTTCTGAGGTTGCCCCTGAAAACCGGAGTGCTTAGCCCGGTCATCAAGCGGCAGATTTTCGCTGCGCCGCCAACCAGCGTTGTTCGAACTGCATCGGGCTGAGGTAGTCCAGCGCCGAATGTAGCCGTGAGTGGTTGTAGAAAGCGATCCAGTCCATGATCGCCTGCTTGGCTTGCTCGCGTGTGGCAAACCGCTGGCCATGAACGCAGGCCGTCTTCAGTCGTCCCCATAGGCTCTCCGTGGGGGCGTTGTCCCAGCAGTTGCCCTTGCGGGACATCGAGCTGCGGACACCCCAGGCCTTCAGGGTGTCCTGGAAGTCCTGGCTGCAATACCGGCTGCCCCTGTCGCTGTGAAAGATCAGGCCCTCAGCCGGTTTGCGCCGAAAGCAGGCCATCAGCAGCGCGTCCTTGAACAGCCAGGTCTGCATGTGCGCCTGCAAGCTCCAGCCCACCACCTGGCGGCTGTGCAGCTCCAGCACGGCGGCCAGGTACAGCCAACCTTCGTCGGTGGTGATGTACGTGATGTCGCCGCTCCACAGCACATTGGGCGCTGCCTGCGTGAAGCGGCGCTGCACCAGGTCCGGGGCTACCGGCAAGCGGTGTGCGCTGTCGGTGGTCACCACGAACTTGCGCTTGGCCTTGGCCCGGATGCCGTGGCACTGCATCAATCGGCGCACCCGCTCCTTGCCCACGCGCAGGCCGCGGGCTAGCAGTTCACGGTGCATGCGCAGCCAGCCGTACTCGCCGCCCAACTGCTCGTGGATGGCACGGATGTGAGCCAGCAAGGCATCATCGCTGTGCCGCGTGCGCGTGCCGGGCTTGGTGCCACGCGTACAGGCACTCCAGCGGAAATATCCACTGGCACTGACCTGCAGCACCTGGCACATCAACGTGATCGGCCAGCGGCCCTTCATCGAGAAAATCCAGGCGCACCTTGCAGCACGTCCTGCGCAAAGTACGCCGCAGCTTTTTTGCGATGTCGCGCTCCATCGTCAACCGCGCCACCTGCGCCTTCAGCCGCGCGATCTCCGCCTGCTCGGGCGTGACCGTCGGCGTTGTGGCCTTGCCTTCGCACGTCACCGCCAACTGCCCATTCGCATCGTCCCGCACCCAATTCGTCAGGCTCGCCTTGGGCATACCTAGCGTCGCGGCCACGGCAGACGCAGCGCGTCCAGCCTTGACCTGCCGCACAGCCTCCTGCTTGAACTCCAGCGTGTACTTCGCTCTCGTTCGCTTCTCGTTCAATTCTTGCTCCCGTCCCGGCATTCTCCGGGCTGGGGCTATGCACTCCAGGTGTCGGGGGCAACCTCAAAGGCAAAGCTTCAGCGTGGCTGCGCGCCGATATTCACGAGGTGCGACTCCATAGCGTTGCTTGAACGATCGACTGAAATGAGCCACGTCGTTGAAGCCCCAGGAATAGGCGATTTCGCTTATCGAGCGCGCTCTCAGCGCAGGTGAAGATAGATCGCTCCGGCATTGCTCGAGTCGCTGAGACCATACTCGCTTCATTAGGGACTCTTTGTCGCCCGCAAACAATTCATACACGTACCGAGTGGACAGACCGACCGCTTGAGCCACGCTGTTCGCTTCCAGTGCGCTGTTTCGCAAGTTGTCTCTGAGGTAATCCAATACACGCTGGCGGTGAAGTGCTCTGAGGCGCGAGGGTACGGTCTCCAGCTGACGAGCCGCCGTGCTGAACGCAGCACCCAGCAAATACGGCAGTGCGTTTGACAGATGGTCCGCTTGAAACTCATCGAGTGTGCTTGCGCTGGCGAACATTTCATCGATGAAATTCGCTAAGACTCGCGCAGTACCGCTTCCGCAGGAAACGGCTGTGGCCGTCAGTGTGTCGGCTTCCGGGATCAGCTGTCGCAATGAGTCTGGCTCCACATACATCGACTGGGTGTAGATGTGTTCTGTCTCTATGGAAAAAGGTCGCGCCGGATCGATCATGAAAAGATCACCTGCGTGAATTTCAGAAGAACGCCCCCCCTGCGAAACGTAGGCGACTCCCTCACGCTGCAGCGTTACCAGCCACCGAGTGGGACGCAGGAATTGCTGTGACCGAGTTGTATGAGGAGAAAAGCGCAGAGCGGCGAACCGCAGAAGACGACCGCTATAGGCTGTGATCTGCGAATGAAATGTCACAAAATTTTGTTGCTCGACAGCCAGATCGACTGCGAAGAGCTTATGCATCGCATCAGCAAAGACTTCTGGCCCGGGAGTGCCTTCAAATGAGAAACTCTGGTAGGGACTCATGCGATCGGATATGGATAGACACGTTCAAGCTAACGTCACATAGTGTGCGACTTACATGGTGACATTGATACATCGCAAACCCTCGTTTGTTTAATGTGCATTTCCTCCTGGGCCTTAAAGCCAAAGGCGGTTGACGCGAAGGAGTTCGGGACACCTGGGAAGTCAGACGTCAACAAAACACTCGAGACCAGGATTGGCGCTACTAAGCTGAAATGTGGCGCACACTGGCGCCAGCCAGGATGGCGCGAACTGTGCAAATCCACGTAGGAATGTTCTCTCACAAGCTAACGAGAACAGGCGGTGTGGATCGTTCCCAACGTTACGCCAAAGCGTGAAAGGGTGGCTGCCTTCGCCATTGCCGACAGTGCACCAGAATTCAACTTGCTTTGGGGTTCAGGACGAAGTCATATTCAAGCAAGATACTTCCATCGGATTGACTCTTCCATCCCTTGATCAAGGAGGGTCTCACACCAAACACTGCGTCCGTTTGCAGATAAGGATCGCCTTCCCGAAAGACATGGGTGATAAGTGTCTCGTAACCCTCTGCGCTCACCATGAAATGCAGATGCGCTGGCCGCCAAGGGTGACGGGCGGTCGCAAGCAGCATCTTTCCAACTGGCCCATCTGTCGGTATGGGATAGGCCTCGGGCACAACACTGCGAAAATGCAGGCTGCCATCGCTCTGAGTTGTCAGCCGGGCGCGGGCCTGCGCGTGGTCAAGCTCCGGCTTTTGGACGTCATACAAGCCCTCATCGTCGGCCTGCCATACATCAACGATGGCACCGGCAATGCGTGTGCCATCCACTCCGCAGACGGTGCAACGTATTTCACAGGGGTTACCCTTCGCGCCATTTGCGATATCCGCGCCGTTGAGTACTTGCGGAGCGTTCTTCACAAAGAACGGACCAAAGACCGTCGCCTCGGTACAACCCTGAGGTTTTTCATTGTTCATTGCAACAGTCAGCATCGATAGTCCCAGCACATCACTGAGAAGAATAAATTCCTGACGTGTGCTGGTGCACTTTTGCCCCACGTCCGTGAGAAATTGCACACCTTTAAACCACTCATCCTCCGTGAGGTGCACTTCTTGAGCGAAGGCATGCATGTGCTGCACTAGCGCTTGCATGATCTGCTTGAGGCGGGGGTCTGGCGTATTGGCAAGACGCTCTAGCACTGCCTGAGTGATGTTCATCCGGTTGAAGTTTTGCATACAGCGAACTCGGAAAATTTTTAGTGATAAGGGATCAATCGAGTTGCAATCAATCTCGGGAAGTGACGATCTCCCACTTCTCGTAATCAGCCTTGGTGCAGCAATAAAATAATCAGTAGATTCAGCCAGACGTGAAGAAGTCCGCTTGCACACGAGCAGATCGCATCGGCCCCACCAGGGTCTTGATCTTCAAGTGTCCCGGATGAGTCTGATATGCATCCAGCGCGTCGCGACTGGCAAAAACCATGTATAGCGCCACATCCCACGCATCAGGGGCTTCAATAACGTTGGCACCGACCTCCATCTGCAGCAGCCCAGGAATCTGCGTTCGCAATGTCTCGAAGGCATGAGTCACCGTGTTTGCCTGACGAATCCGTTCCTCGGGCGTGGCGCCATTAAGCCGCCACGCGACGATGTGCGCGATGGGCGAACCTTGCAAACTACTCATGGTGTTTTTACGCGTGATCGAATCAACGCATTGACTGGACTCGGAGCAACCGAGCTGTGGGGAACAGCGTCCATCCCCAGCGCCGCTGCGCGTAGCCCCAGAGGCCCTGTTTGAAATAAACGGTGGTCACGATAGCAAGCAGCCCAAGTCCTAGCAGGTACCAAGTACCGTAGTCACTGAAGAACTTGTTCAACGTCCAGAACACAAAGGCACCGACGAGCGGCCCCTCAATGCAACCGATGCCACCAATCACCACCATGAAAATTGCAAAAGCTGTCCAGTTGACGCTGAAAGCAGCGTCGGGGCTGATTCGCAAATTGCTTACGAAGTACAGCGCACCCGCGAGGCCCGCACCAAAGGCAGATACGGCGTATACCGCCAGTTTCATGCGCCCCACTGCAATGCCTTGCGAACGTGCGGCGACTTCGTTGTCACGGATAGCCAGCAACGCCAGGCCACGTTTACTGCGCAAAAAGAGGTAGACCAGCACAATCGAGGTGACCACGCAGGCCAAGGCCATCCAGTAAGTGGTCGACTCCCGGGTGGCCTTGTCGATACCGCGCAGTGCAGTAAGCGTGGTACCAGAACCGCCTCCAACGGCAGAGATGTTGGCAAAGGTTAGGCGAAACACTTCAGCAATCACCCAGGTGCCAATGGCAAAGTAACCGCCTTGCAGCTTGAACGCCACCCAGGATACAGGCAGCGCCACCAAGCCGGCTGCCAGGGCCCCCAGCACCACCGCAACAAACGGATTGATGCCGTAAAAGTTTCCCAGCACGAGCATGGTGTATCCACCCAGGCCGAAGAATGCCTGTTGGCCAATCGACACCATACCGCCATAGCCTGCCATAAGGTTCCACATCATCGCGAAGATGAAGTAGCAGGCAATTTCAACAAACTCACGCATCCAGCTGGATTCGCCCCAGAACGGCAGGCTAGCGGCAAACACAACCAAGACGAGCGCGATGCAAAGCAGGTACAAACTGGCGCGTGTGCTGCGTACTACCTCAAAGGAGGGGTTCGCTGGAGACATAGCGACCTCGGAGGTTGGAGAAAAAGTCATCGTGTTCATTTGCTACGCCCTCAGCTGCGGGTCTTGGGAAAAAGGCCTTGGGGCCGGAACACCAGCACGACCAAAAACATCAAATGTCCAGCCCAGATGCCCCAGCCAGGGTCCAAGCGAAAGCCTACCTGCTGCGTGATGCCCAGCAACATGGCTGCCGCCAAGGTGCCCCAAAAACTTCCCATGCCTCCGATGATTACGGCCTCGAAGGCAAACAGCAGTAAAAGTGGGCCGTCGGCTGGGGAGACAGTGGTACGCATGGCCTGCAGGGAACCCGCCAGGCTAACTAGAACCAGCGCGAGCGCCGTTGCCTGCGCGTATACCTTGCGCGCATTGAGTCCCATCAGTTCGGCAATCTCACGGTCGTCCGACACGGCACGGAACGACCGCCCCATGTCGGTATGGTTAAACAACCATTGAAGACCCACGGTGGCCAAGACGGCCACCAGCAATATCACCGCCGGAAGAACCCCTACCGAGAAATCAGCTGTGATCGCAAAACCCAGGGTGTTAAAGCCCCCCGTTTCCATTGAGCGGGGATCGGCGGAATACAACTCGAGTAAGAGGTTCTGAATAACTATTGACAGGCCAAACGTCACCACCAACGAGGGCAAAGGGTCCTTGCCCAGGGTGCCGTTAAGCACATAACGCTGCAGGCCATATCCCAAGCCCCAAGCCAAGGGCATCAGCAAAATGATGGCAAGCCATGGCGCTGCCCCCAAGGCAACCAGCGAGATAGCGCCAAACGCGCCAAGGATGATGAAATCCCCATGGGCGGTGTTGGTGAGCCGCATGACACCAAACATCAGGGAAAGGCCGAGAGCGAACAGCCCGTAGAGCCCCCCTAGCAACAGGCCTTGTGACAGCGTCTCCATGATCACACTCCAAAATACGCGTGGCTGATCTGCTCTTTGGTCAGCGTCTGGGATTCACCTTGCAGCGACACCCGACCTTCCTGGAAGCAATACAGTCGCTGCGATGCATTGCGGGCGGCCGAAACGTCCTGCTCGACGATGACAACTGCCATGCCTTCGGCGGTGATGTACGGCATGGCAGCGTAGATTTCACGGATCACGATCGGCGCGAGACCCAAGGACAACTCATCACAGAGAAGTACTTCAGGGTTGCTCATGAGTGCACGGCCAATGGCGACCATTTGCTGCTGGCCGCCGGAAAGAGACGTGCCTGGCAAGCTGCGTTTCTCTTGCAAGATCGGGAACAGCTGGTAGATGCGCTGCAAATTCCAGGGCCCAGGGCGCTGTGCGTTAGCACCCATGCGCAGGTTTTCTTCTACGCTGAGGGATGGGAATAGGCGCCGTCCTTCGGGCACCATAGCTAAGCCCTGGCGAACAATGGAGCCTGGATGCTGCCCCCCAATAGGCTGTCCTTTCCAGAGGATAGCTTCATGAGGTGCCTTGACAAGGCCGGTCAGGCACTTGAGAAAGGTGCTCTTACCCGCTCCGTTGGCGCCGATGATGGCCACGAGCTCCCCCGCATCGAGACCGAAATCAATTCCAAAGAGGGCCTGGGCATCGCCGTAGAAAGCCTGAAGGTTATTAGCCTTAAGCAAAGCCGCTCCCATATCAAACCTCCATGCCCATGTAAACGCGCTGGACCTCGGCGTCATTCATCACAGCCTGGGGTGAGCCCTCAGCTAACTTTTGGCCGAAATTGATAACAAACAGGCGGTCAGCCACCGCCAATAGCGCATGCACCACATGCTCAATCCAGATCATGGTTACGCCTTGAGCCTTGATGCGTTTCAACTCCTGCACCAGCACATGTGCCTCGTGCTCGGTCAACCCCCCAGCGATCTCATCGAGCAGCAGCAGTTGCGGCTCGGTGGCTAAAGCACGGGCTAACTCCAACCGCTTACGATTGAGCAAAGTCAGCGAACCGGCCGGCTTGTTGGCATGGGCAGAGAGTCCCGTCTGTTCTAGTACACGTACTGCGGTGTCCCAGGCTCGACGTTCGGTGTGACCACCGCCAAAGCAGGCAGCGGTTACCAAATTTTCGAATACGCTCATGTTGCCAAAGGGCTGAGGTACTTGGTAACTGCGCCCAATGCCTCTATGGCAACGCAAGTGTGACGGCAGTGAGGTTACGTCCTCCCCTTGATACTCGATGCGGCCGCTACTCACGCGCACATCGCCGGAAATCAGGTTGAACAGAGTGGTCTTGCCCGCACCGTTTGGGCCGAGGATGCCCAGGGTTTCGCCCGACTCCACCGACAGACTGATGTTGTCGGTGACCTTGAGCGATCCGTAGGACTTGCTGACCGAATGCAATGCGAGCAATGACATGACTGTGCCTTGGCCTCTCAGTTCAATTTGAGGGCACCGCCCACTGGAATGGCCTTGGCGGTCTCGTTGTTCACGATGACCAGGTCGTACTTATACTTTTTGCCTTTGACCCATTGACCCAGCACCAAAGGAGTTTTGCTGACATTTTTAAAAGGTCCTTGGCCACCCCATGCCACATCGCCAACCACCGTCTTGAGTCGGGTCGCCGCCACAGCATCACGAACCTCCGCCGCCTTCAGAGTCTTGCTGCGCTTGAGCGCATCGGACGCGATTTCAAACAGCGCATGTGCGAAGCCGATAGGCTGAGTCCACTGCTTTTTAGTACTGGCTTCATAGGCATCAGCCAAAGCCTTTGCACTCTGTTGTGTCAGGCTGGAGCTGAATGGATGGGAAGGACTCCACCACACCTCAGTGCTCAGGCCTTCTCCCAAATCTCCCAGAGCCTCGATCGCACCAGGGAACAACAAAGCCTTGCCCAGTGTGATGATCTTGGGCTTGAAGCCCTGCTGCTTGGCCTGGGTTAAAAAGGTCTTGGCATCCGGCGGAATAACAACGCCTGTCACGATCTCTACACCATCCCTCTTGAAGGCCGCAATTTGTGCGCTGAAGTCTTGGGTACCGTTCTGGAAACGTCCCGTATCCGTAAGCTGATAGCCCATCTGCTGCAATGGCTTGGGAAAGCCGAGCTCTTTGTCGCCCCAGGCGTTTCCATCTCCATCATTGGGGAACAAGCCCCCCACTTTTTTGTTGGTGGCCACGCTATTCCAGCCATTGCTGTAGTTGGCAATAACGTCCTCCAGACCCCAGAAGAAGTGGAAGGTCCAGTCAAAACCTTTCTTCGGATCGCCCTTACGACCAAAGAACCAAGGCTGCCAGGGCACCACACTGGAGATACAAGGCACTTCGTTCAACTCGCAGGCGTCGCTGACAGGGTTTGCAGTTTCCGGCGTGCCCGCGGTAAGCACCAGTGCTACCTTGTCCTTGAGGATCAGATCATTGGTCACTTCGCCCGCCCGATTGGGGTTGGACTGACTATCTTTAAGGACGACCTGCACCGCGTGTTTCTTACCACCAATGACGATGCCATTCTTGAAGGCGGCCGTCATCTGCTCGATGACCCATTTATCGGCCTCGCCAAATGGTGCCAGGGGACCGGTCTGGGGTGAGACGTAGCCAATCTTGACCGTGTCAGCAGCCCAAACCATGGGGGTTGCGGCAGAAGCTGCGAATGCAGCGAGGCCTTGGGTGAAATGTCTGCGTTGGATCGTCATCGTTGTCTCCTAGTTCTTTTGGTGAGGGAAATCCATGGGGAAATCAGGCCTGAGGTCGCACGCCGTCGAAGGCGTTCTGCAGCAACTGGCGCAAAGCGACTCGCTCGAGAGGGCGAGGGTTGGGGTACTGGTTCTGCAAGGCGATATCACACGCCTTGTCCAGGTCGGACTCGGACACACCCAGGTCGCGCAACGCCACGGACGCACCGTGCTCGCGAGCCAAGTCGTACACCGCCTGCGGAGCAGATTCCGCATGTAGTGCGCGGGCAATTTGCACCATAGATTCGGGCGCAGCGCTGGCGTTGTAGGCCAACGCATGGGGTAAGACGATGGTGTGCGTTTCAGCATGAGGCAAGTTGAAGGTGCCACCCAAGGTGTGGCACAGCTTGTGATGCAGTGCCATGCCTACATGACCCAACACCGTGCCACATAACCAGGCGCCGTAAAGAGCGTCGCTACGTGCGTCCATATGGTTTGGTTGCTGGGTAATACGGGGAATAGCCCGCCCCAGAGCGGCAATGCCCTCTTGCGCCATCAAACTCATCACCGGGTTGGCATCAACGGCATATAGCGCCTCAGCCGCGTGTGCCAGTGCGTTGATGCCGCTGGTCACGCTCATCGCTACGGGTAGGCCCAGGCTCAACTCCGGGTCGTAAATCACGGTGCGTGGGAGCACTCTCAAGTCGCGGCCTGTTCTTTTGAGTCCCGCTTCGGTGATGCCATAGATGGGCGTCATCTCGGAGCCGGCATACGTGGTGGGAATCGCCAAAATGGGGAGACCGGAATCCAGCGCAATCGCTTTTCCCAGCCCCACGGTGGATCCGCCGCCGATAGCCACCGCGCAGTCAGCGCCCAGTTGCCGGGCTACCTCGCGCGCCTCGCGTGCGGTCTCGATGGGCACATGCATTACTGCACGATCAAAGATGCCTACTGCTCGAGCCCCCAATAAATTCGCCACCCGCTCGGCACTACTACGCTGCTCAGGAGTTGAGAGAACCAAGGCCTTCTGAGCTCCCAGAGCCAGAATTTCTTCGGGCAAGCGAGCCAGCGCTGCGGGGCCGAATACAACGCGCGAGGGCTGAGCCTGGTAGACAAAGGTTTTCATGGCTACTCCAAGCTCAGACCGCGTTCACGCACCAAACGAGTCCACTTGTCCTGCTCAACCTTGAGTTCGGCGCCAAACTGTTCCGGGGTGCTGCCAATGGCGCTCAACCCCTGTTCAGTCAGGCGTTTCGCAAACTCAGGGTCCTTCAAGATCTTGCCAATTTCCTGCTGCAGCTTATCGATCGCCGGACGCGGCGTCCCCGAGGGGGCAAGGAGCCCCACCCAGGAATTGACGTTAAAGCCCTGGAAGCCCGACTCGGCAACGGTAGGCACCCCTGCATAGGCGGGCACCCTCTGTGCGCCAGTCTGTGCCAGGGCCTTGAATTTTCCTGCCTTGACATGGGGCTGCGCCAGTACGGCAGACAAGAACATCATGTCCACTTGGCCCGCCATTAAATCCTGCTGCGCAGGGCCACCGCCCCTGTAAGGTATGTGCGTGATGAAGGTACCGCTGACACTTTTGAACAACTCGGCGGTGAGATGGTTGCTGGAGCCCGCTCCCACGCTGGCGTAGTTAAGCCGGCCCGGCTGGTCCTTAAGCAGACGCACAAATCCCGGTAGATTGTCGGCACTGACTTTGGGGTTGACCACCAGAATTAGCGGGTTGCTCACTATCTGCGTGACTGGCACCAGATCCCTCGCCACATCAAACGCCAGCTTGGGATACACGAGCGGGAATGTCGCATAGCTGTCGAACACCATTAGCAGGGTGTAGCCGTCTGGCGCTGCGCGGGCCACTTCAGCCGCACCAATCGTGCCACCCGCACCGCTACGGTTGTCAACTATCAAAGTCTGTCCAAGAGCAGCCTGGAGGCGGGGCTGCAACTGACGAGCCACGGTGTCCACAATGCCGCCCGGAGGAAAGGGCACCACAATGCGGATTGGCTTCGTGGGCCAACTGGCGGCAACGGGGACTTGCGCCGAGACGAAACCGGATGCCGCAAACGCCACTGCAGTAGCCAGCGCACGCCGAAACAATGGGTGAATTCGCATGGTGAATTGGCCTAATTTCAGCGGGGGTAGTAAGGCTGGATTTGGGCATCGACGTTCACCCAGATGCTCTTGACCTGGGTGTACTCGCGCATTGCATCGAAACCCATCTCACGGCCATAACCGGATGCGCCGACCCCGCCAAAAGGGGATCCAGGATTCACGCGCTTGTAGCAGTTGATCCAGACCATGCCGTTCTTCATGTCACGGGCAAACTTGTGCGCGCGTTGCAGGTTGCTGGTCCACAAGCCACCACCTAGTCCGTACTCGGTGCCATTGGCGATCTGTAGTGCCTCTTCGTCGTTCTTGAAGGTGATTACAGTGACAAAGGGGCCGAACACCTCCTCTTGCGCCACACGGTCTTTCCAAGTGCGGGCGCGCACAACGGTAGGCTCAACATAACAACCAGCAGCCAACACACCGCTAGGTGCCTTTCCACCGGCGAGGATCTCTGCGCCTTCGTCGCGTGCCACGTCCACATAGCTCAGAACGCGGTCCCGGTGCATTAGGCTGGTCAGTGGACCCATTTCAGTCTGCGGATCCATCGGATTGCCGAGACGGATGCTGCGAGCGAGAGGGATAAATTTTTCAAGGAAGGCGTCGGCGATTTTCTCGTGCAGCACAAGGCGAGAACCGGCGATGCAGGCCTGCCCCTGGTTATGGAAAATGGCCCAAGCTGCCCCATTGACAGCTGCCATCAGGTTCGCGTCGTCGAAGACGATATTCGCGCCCTTGCCTCCCAGCTCCAGCTGCACTTTTTTCAGATTTCCAGCGCTCGCCTGCACGATGCGGCGACCTGTAGCGGTGCTACCTGTAAAAGCGACCTTGCCGATATCAGAATGCTCTGCAATGTACTGACCAGCAACATGACCCAAGCCAGGCAGGATGTTGACCACCCCGTCAGGCATGCCCGCCTCTGACATCAGCTCTGCGATCTTGAGCGAAGAAAGCGGAGTGATTTCGGCCGGCTTCATGACCACACAGTTGCCTGCAGCCAGAGCCGGTGCCATTTTCCAGCTCGTGAACATCAATGGAAAGTTCCAGGGAACGACCTGCCCTACGACACCCACCGGCTCACGCAGGGTGTAGTTCAGAAAGCCCGACTCGACAGGAATCTGCTCGCCTTGAAATTTGTCAGCCATTCCGCCGAAATAGCGGTAAGTGACCGCCGTACGAGGGACATCCAAGAAGCGCGAGTCCCGGATTGGGTGACCAGTGTCCAAAGACTCAAGCCGGGCCAGTTCCTCGGCATTGCTTTCAATCAGATCAGCGAGCTTGAGCAGGATGCGGCCTCTGTCCATCGCCGCCATGCCACTCCAGGCTGGAAGCGCGTTTCGGGCAGCCACCACCGCTTTATCAACATCTGCCTTACCGGCCATTGCAACCTCGGTGATCACCGAGTTGTCATGCGGGTTCAGCGTGGGCAACGTCTCGCCAGACTCCGCATTGACAAACTGACCATTGATGAAAAGCTGGTGACGAACAGGCGTAGTCAGGCCTGCCGCAGCGGCAACGTCTGCGAGACTCATGAAGTGCTCCAACCCCGCGCTTCAGCGGGGAATCAGGGATAGGGAAAGAGGGTTAGAACTGAACCGGAACTTCCGGCGCTTCCCCGTTCTGGATCTCATAGACCAGCTTGGGGGATCCGTTTTCCCAGACCAGCAGCATCGAGCGCTTTGGGCTATACCCTTGGTGACGACAGTACGCAGGCATCGCAGCCATGTCGCCAGCTTTCATGATCACGCGGGCCAGAGGTTTACCTGTGTTCTTGTCCGCACAGTCCCACGCTATTTCGTCGCTCATCTGAAAGAACCACTCCACCCGATCATTCGAATGCATGATCGGCAAAATATGCTCTTCAGTGGTTGGACACATGTAGCTATGTTTGACCACGCTAGTGAATGAAGGATTCCAGGTCACCTGCGAACGGCTCAAGAAGGCAAAGAGGTTGAAGGCGTGAATGTCGGCTTCGAAGCCAGGCTCGGGGTGCAGTTCCGGCTCATCTTGGGGTACGTCTGCAAACGCGCGATTGATCGGTGCACCGCGCTCGTCAGTGCGCAAGGCCAGGTCATCCTTCAGCCCCACGCAACGGCTTGCCAATTCACGTGCACGGGTAATGGCTGGACGGTTATGCCCGTTCTTGCGACCGTAAGGCGTGCCTGTTTCCTGAGGTGCAGCAAAAGGGTCAAAACCTTCGTTGGTCCAGTCGTCGAGCATATCTTCGAACGTGGCCTTCATTTGGGAGGTTGGGAAATTCTCTAGCAGATCTACGCCAGCCGCTTTCATCGTGCCGTTGAAGGCACCAGCCTGCAGATCCACGGACGAATAGTGATTGACGGTACCAATCACATCATCGAAATTGACCCCGCCATAAAAGAAGCCCCAAGCCACATCACGCATCAGCGCACAAAGGAATGCGCCCACATCCATCGTGTGCGACAGAGGCCGGCCATCGCGAGTCTTCCAGCTGATGTGCGCAAAGTATTCGTCACGACGAAAACCAAATGAGCCCAAGGTGAAGGCCTTGTAGCCCATCGTAGCGTCGGGTTGGGTGGCAATGACCTTTGCCAATTCTGTGGGTGCGTTCATGGAATATCTCCTGTCGGTGTGTTCAGTGTGAATCAGGCGGTCTGGCAGATATCTGCCCACTTTTCCACTGTCAGGTCGCCCTTGCAGGTCTGCAGCACAATAACGCTCGGTTCGGCTGCACGGAACTGATAGGCTGTGTTCTTAGGCAGCATGCCCTGATGGCCACGCTTGAGCTTCATCCAGCCCATTTTTTTGCCTTGGGGCTCGCCCTGAACCAGTACCGCACCGTTCTTTTCAGAATCCTGTACGGTTTGGGTGGGGTCCAGTTGAATCAAATGGATTTCCACATCGGTATCCATGTTCAACGCGAACTCATCGTGTGCACAAGTGAACCAGGGGGACGTGCCTTCGGCCCGCAGCGCTTCCAGCACATAGATCTGGTTTTGTCCGAAAACAACCTTCTCGTAAGGTTTCGATTTGTTCGCTATATCGAAGCAATTGGAAAACGCGTAATGCTTCACATCGTCATCGATGGGCTCAACGCGGCCTTTCTCAAAGCTTTTCAAAGACCCAAATTTGGTCTGGTAATTCACGCTCATGCTGTGTCTCCGTTCGTCAGTTGCTCTGCGATGAACGTAATTTAGTCAATGTGGGGGGATAGCAGTAGGGAGCAAAATGCCACAGAATTGTTCGGCTAATCAGAACAATCAGCAGGGTTTTCCCCTAAAAAAGCCCCCACCCCAGCCCCTAAAAAGGTGCCGCTTCGCCATGGACCGATTGCAGAACATTGAAACTTTTGTGAGGGTGGCCCAAACCCAGAGCTTTGTAGAGGCTGCTCGGCAGCTACGTGTATCACGCTCTGTCGTGACTACAAGGGTGAAGCAGCTGGAACAGTACGTGGGGGCCCCTTTGTTTCACCGCAGCACACGCATGGTGCGTTTGAGCGAAGTGGGACAAGCGTATTTGCGGGATTGTCTGGAGTTGGTGGGGCGGGCGAATGACATCGCCGACCAGATGCGCGATGCGGGTAACTCTCCTGCAGGCACGCTGCGAGTGCATGCCCTGACAGGCTTGGTTCTGGGTCACTTTGCATCGGTACTGCACCACTTTCAGAGCACCTATCCCGACATTCGCCTTGACTTGATCGTCAGCGACACTGTGGTGGAGCCGGTAAAAGCCGGCGTGGATTGCGCGCTACAGATCTTTCCGCCCGCGACCAACGAGCTCATTGCGCGTGGGCTATTCCCTGTTCGCCGCGTGTTTTGCGCAACGCCCCAATACCTCAAGGAGAGAGGCCGTCCGCGTGATCCACGCGACCTATACAACCACAAGCTCGGGCTCTACTCGGGCTACCCAAGCCGAGACCGCTGGACATTTCATCACGAGGGGCAAGCGATTACGCTGTATCTGAGTGCCGCACTGCTTACCAACAGCGTTCACTTGCTACGTGAGTATGCGCTTGAAAATGCGGGCATCGTCTGCTTACCCACCCTCGTCGCCGCTGACGCTATTCTCAAGGGCGAGCTAGAGGTGGTGCTGGCAGAGCACCTGCTGTCTTCATTCTGGTTGAGTGCGGTGTATGCATCCACCTCCAGAAATGCATTCAAGCTACGCCTGTTCATCGAGCACATCATGTCCAGTTTTTCCAAGACCCCCCCCTGGGACGCACAGCTGATCGACCGTGGGTTGATATCGGATCAGTTAATCGATGTTTAGCTGCGAATCGCATGGCTGGATAGAGCCGGCACGTAAGGTGCGATTTTCCATTCTGGTGGAGGAAGCGTTTGATGTTCAACCGATGTCACAGAGTTCAGTGCGAACGGCGACGAGCCCAAGCTATCGGCCTGCAGCCGAAGCCCTGCGAGCCAAGAACCTGGAGCGTGAGGTCAAGGAATTGCGCCGGGCCAACGAGATATTGAAGTTGATCAAAGCGTTTCTCGCGCAGCTGGAACCCGACCGCCCACTCAAGCCTTGAAGGCCTTTATCGAACAGCGGCGCAATGCTTCCAGGAACGCACACCTGAGCTGGGCGGTCACACGGGTGACCGAAATGCTCACGCAAATGGAAGCGTTCAATGGCGTGCTGATTGCCAGCACCAACCTCATGCAGGGGCTAGACCCCGCCGCGCCACGCCGTTTTGATTTGAAGATCAAGCTGGATTTTTTGCGCACCGAGCAAGCCTGGGCACTATTGCAAAGCCACTGCTCACACCTGGGACTGCCTGCGCCTGGCGGTGCCGAGCAGGCAGGGCTGGCGCGCTGCAGGTATCTCACTCCCGGTGACTTTGCCGCCGTGCTGCGCCAACATCGCTTTCGCCCCGTGCGCGGCGCCGATGCAATGGTGGTAGCTCTGGAGGCCGAATGCACGCTCAAGCAGGATGCCCAAAACCCCGTCGGCTTTGTTTGACACTACATTGAACCGGCGAAGAAACGAACCCCACAAGCGCGTGCAATCCACTTCCGAAATGCTCGATTTCGCAAATACCCAGAGAGCCTATGACCGATGTTTAAGGAGAGTGCTCGGGCCGCGCCTACATCATCGCGCGCCACTTCTCCAGCACATTCCCGCGCCTGTCGGCTGCCTCCACTTTGATGCCCACGATGTGTGGTCGCGCTGCATACGCCGCAGCACGACGGTGAGTGTGATGTTGAGGTCTTGATCCGCTTTTCGTTGTACGCGCGAATAACACTGCGACGAATTGCTAGTGAATGAGCGACCTCCGCTGGTTGTGAAGAGCATCAAGCAAAAGCCTCTAGCCCCTTGCGCTTGAGCAGACCCAGTACGCGACGCGCAGCTCCGCCAGGACGCTTGTAGCCAGCGTCTCGCTGCACCACCGATAACGTTGAGGTGTTCACGAACGCCGCGAGCACACCCTGAATGATCTGCAGCTAGGAGCGCTGCATGACGATGTCGTTTTCCTCGAACACTCCGTCATCCAAGCACAGCGCATCGTATTCACGCAGGGACCTCAGATCCATGAAGCCCGCTTTGTGCAGGTCGGTAGCAATGTCATGCAGTGCGGCCAGCAGCGGGCTGGCAGCCTTTTTTGCTTCCGCAGGCAGTGCAGCTTCCATTGGACGGGAACCACTCACGAGGGCATTGCAGCCTGTGTCGGAGCACCCAGTTCCGCAAAGTTGCTGATCCTCACCGCCCCATCTGGAAACCGTGCAATGACTTCCAGCTCACCCCCCATCGCTTGGATGTGGCTGCGTAGCGTTGAAAGATACATGTCTGTGCGCTTCTCCATCTTGGCGATAGAGGGTTGCTGCACATGCAGCACATCCGCCAGCATCTTTTGCGACAGCCCCCGAGCTTGGCGCAGCTCGTGCAGTGGCATTTCATCCAGCATGGTTTGCGCGAGCTCAGCTGCTTGAGCGCGCGCTTGAGGGCTCATTGCAGCCCGCAATTCAGAAAACTTCTTAGCCATCTATTTCTCCTTCACGGCGAAGCTGGACCAGATGCTCGTCATACAACCGATCAGCGATTGGCACATGCACTTCGTACCAGCGGTCATCACCCGTCTTATCACCGCCGATCAATAAAATTGCCATTCGGCGAGGGTCAAAGGCATACAGCGTGCGAAACGGCCGACCTCCGTGCTGCGTGCGCAATTCACGCATGTGCCCGTGGCGAGAACCGTTGATACCACTGCTATGGGGGTGACCGAGTGAGGGGCCACGCTCTTCCAGCAACGCTACCGAAGCTGCCAAGGACACTTGCTCCTGCTCAGACAAACCTTCCCACCACGCTTCAAACTCATCGGTGTACTCAACGTCCCAAGACATAGTTAAATATAGCCTCCAAGGAATATTCCGTCAAGGGAATAGGTATCGGGCTGGTTGATCAAACATCACTGCACGGTGTTCATAGCGAATGCTCAGCCCACGCCTGCATCATCGCGCGCCGCTTCTCCAGCATGTCCCCGCGCCGATAAGCTGCCTCCACCTTGTTGCCCACAATGTGTGCCAGCGCCATTTCCGCCATTTCCTGGGGGTAGTCGGTGGCTTCCGCTGCCCAGTCCCGAAACGAGGACCGGAAGCCGTGCACGGTGATGTCGTCGCGCTTCATGCGCCGCAGCACGGCGGTGAGCGTCATGTCGGAGAGGGGTTTGTGGTCACGCGTGCTGGGAAACACGATGTCGGTATCTGCCAGCTTGGTGTCCTTCAAAGACTCCAGCAGTTGCATAGCAGCATCCGATAGCGGTACGCGGTGCTCTTTACCGGCTTTCATGCGTTCGCCAGGGACGGTCCACAGTTTGTGCTCGAAGTCCACCTCGTACCAGGCCATACCGCGCACTTCGCCTGAGCGGGCGGCGGTGAGGATGGTGAACTGCAGAGCCAGCGCACCAATGCCGCTTTGCTGGCGCAGCTCGGCCATGAAGGGTTTCATGTCGCGCCATGGCAGTGCAGCAAAGTGCTTTGATTTGGCAACTTTGGAGCGTGCAGGCAGCAGTGCGTCGAGGTGGCCTTTCCAGCGGGCGGGGTTGTCTCCCGTGCGGTACCGGTGCACGGTGGCCCAATCGAGCACAGCTTCCAAACGGCCCCGCAGGCGCGAGGCGGTTTCTGCCTTGGTGTGCCACACCGGTTCAAGCACGCGCATGATGTGCGCGGTTTCAATCAGCGCGACATCCATCTTGCCGATGATGGGGGCTGCGTAGGTTTGCAGCGTGTTCGTCCACTGGTCGGCGTGCTTGGCGTTCTTCCAGCCCGAGCGGTGTGATTCGATGTAGCGCTCGGCGCAACTGTCGAACGTGATGGTTTTGGCTTGCTCGGCACGCGCCACGGCAGCGGCTTGGTGCTTGACTTGCATGGGGTCGATGCCTTGGCGCACCTGACGGCGCCAGGCCATGGCTTTGTCGCGGGCATCGGCCAGGGAGACTTCGGGGTATGGCCCCAGCCCCGTCCAGCGCTCACGGCCGTTGAAGGCGTAGCGCAGAATCCAGGACTTGGAGCCCCCTTCGGTGACTTTGAGCCACAGGCCGGCACCGTCGCCATGCAGGCCCGGCTCCTTGAGCCTGGTAGCTTGCAATTGAGTGAGTTTGTTGGCTTTGACCATGGGTGGAGTTCGACGGAGACGAGACCCAAATTTTGGCCTCGTTATACGGAAAAGTATACGGAAAAAACACGAGATTGAGAGATGCCATCAGAAACGCCGTGAAACAACAAAAAATCATAACCCATTGTTTTTATTAGGTTATTCTTTGATTTCTTGAGATTTTCTGATGCCAAGTGAAACCTGGGTTCGACTGCCGCCCTCTCCGCCTTGGTGCGGTCGTCAAGACGCAAGTAGTGGTTGTCTGCGACTCGTGGGGAATGTCCCATCACAGCGGACACAGCAAGCAGATCGCCGTTACTAAGCCTCCAGAGTCGATTTTCCATCGTCTTGCGCAGGCGTCCGAGAGTCACGCGCAATGGTGCGCCGTCATCGGATTGCAGTCCGTGGCGTTGAACGATCGCCCTGGTAAGCTGGGACACGGTTCCCGCCGTCAGAGAAAGCGTTTGCCCCCTGTTCTCTCCACGTTGCGAAGAGCGGTAGAGCCAAACACGATCCTTGGCGAACTCTGGTGCACTGGGCACCAGGACCCGGGTAATTTCCAGCGCTTTTTTGAGCACGGCCACACCATCCATGGGGATAGACGCCGCAACATCATGGATGCTGGTCTGTCGCAGTGACGTGGATTGCGCGCCTTTTCCCCTGCGTTTGAAGGTTCTAACCAGCATGAGGTTTGGCATGAACGGGTGAGGGGCCAAGCAGTCCCTCTTCATTTCCAGAAGCGGGGTGAGATTGATGCCCGAGCGCATGCCAACAATGAGCATGAGAGCCACGGTGGCCTCTGACTCCGTTCCAGAAAACCGCCCGTGGTGGATGGCAATAAGGTCGGCTTTGAGAGCAGTCGCCAACTTCTGCATCTCGGCTTGGCTTAAAGCGCTCTCGCCGCGTGTAGCTAGGCCATTCAATGGGAATGGATTGGCCGGCAGCAATGTCTCATCGGGTTGGTCAATGAAGCCGTAATCGATAAGACCGACTACCACTGACTTGAAGGCAGAGTAATAGTTCTTGGCCGTGGTGCCGTTTGGATACTTGCGCTTAAGCCATCTCACATAACGGGCGACGTGCTCCGGTGTCAAGTCAGACGGCCGTAAGGGCACACTGCCCACAAAGTTCTCCAGAAGGTATGGCAGGAACACTTTGATCCCGTTGGATGCAAAACTTCCGATGGTTGCCACCGAATAGTTTCCACTGCGGAGCCGCGCTTTCAGTATGGCGATTGCCGCCCAAACCCAGTCGTCAAAGCCGCGCCCCAGCCACGAGCTCAGGTCAATCACTTTATGGTCTCGGGGATTGGGCGGCAACGCGAGCATCGCGTCGCTTGGTCCAAATTCAGCTCCAAGTCCGGGTGAGATTTCAGATGTCTTTGCTTTGTAGTCCTTGGTCCGGGCCATCAACGACTCCCCCTCGCAACAGGCTCATCGTCACCATTGGCGAACAGCACGTCCATTTCGTCCTCATGCGCCAGAACGATCTGCGCGTCTAACTGATTGATCAGATGTAGATAGATCGCTGTGGTCTGCACATCAGAGTGCCCCATGCGGTCGCGAACATACAGCAACGGCTCACCCTGAAATGCAGAGCTTTTGCGCAGAGCGGAAAGAGTGTAGGTTCCGTAGGTGTGACGCAGCATGTGCGCCCTAACCGGAAAACCTACCTTTTTCTCAATGGATTTCATCGCGTCCACGACGGCGCCTTTCGAGAATTCCGTTCCAAGCTCTGTCAGAACAAGCGCAGCAGGCGCCTGCCCCAATCGTTGCCGCCGCACTTCTCGCTGGTGCAGGGAATAAGTCCACATGTCTTCCATTAGCGACCACGGCACGTCCACGCTTCTGGGCTTGCCATACTTGATGTGCATGTCAGCCGGCTCCAGATTGATGCGGATCATCTGTCCGGGCGTCAGTCCCTTATATGTTCTCGGATTGAAAACATATGTGAGTGGAAAGGTGCGCGCTTCGCAGGATCGCATCCCGGTGCGCACCATCAGGTTGAACAAAAGCGCATGGCTTGCATCAAGCCTCGCGCCAAGGCACTGCCTGACCTGCTCTTTGCTTAAAAATTTGATAGTTGCTTTTCGCTCACGGGCCATCACCATCGGCTTAGAAACAACGCCGCCCGTGCGCTCCACATGGGCTAGAAATCCCTGATGGGATGGCGTCCGCACATCGCGCATACCGAATGGCAGATGCGAGATGTAGCCCTTGCGTTTACACCAATCGTAAAACCGCACAACCAGGTTCAACCGCTTGTTCACGGTATTTGGACTCAGGCCTAACTCGCCCAGCGACCAGTCGCGATACTTGGCTAAAACGCTTAGCCCATGCGGCTTTGGGCCCTCGTTCCAGATCAGCTCGTTGGCAGACAGGAATGCAAAGTAGTCGTACAGCCTGCGGCCATACGCTTCCCAAGTGAGCTTGCTCTCAATGCTTCCATGGGTGACTAATGTGTCCCACAGGAACGACTGCGCTGGTTCCAGGGGCCATCCGTCATTGTTGACAAGCAACGGGAAACCCGCAAACGAACGGCCTTCAACCTTGAGGTCGGTTGTGGCTAGCACAAGCCTCACAGCCCCCTCTCTTTCAGCAGCTTTGCGGCTGCCTTGAAATTGAGGCCATGAATGTGCATGACCAAATCAATGGCGCCACCACCCCCTCGGTTCATTCGCACATCTAAAAACTTCGTTCCGGTGCACAAGAACTCCCAATCATGGCCAGCAACATGGGCGTGCCAACGCGTGGTCAGATGACTCGATCGTGGGTGGAACGAGGCATCTTCTTTGAGATGTTCAGCTAGCAAACGCAGGACATGGATTGAATCCATCTCCCGCCACCGGACTAGGTCCGAGTTATCCACAGGTCTCATCGCACTCCCTTTCCTCCCCCAGGCCCCCACCTGCTACTCGTCTCAATGAGACGATGAATTCGAATACCAAGAGTCCCATGACAGGATGCATGCTACTAACAAACTTGATCAGTAAGATCATTGGAGGACATCACAATGAGAGGACGGCCTTTTAGGGAGGGTCGAAAGTTCTGTTCTACCGAGGCGTAGAAGTTGGATGCATC
Source organism: Acidovorax sp. FG48 (assembly GCF_057809085.1). NCBI lineage: Bacteria > Pseudomonadati > Pseudomonadota > Betaproteobacteria > Burkholderiales > Comamonadaceae > Acidovorax > Acidovorax sp. FG48. The sequence continues at coordinate 242,940 of NZ_JBMDJH010000004.1, forward strand.
AAAAAGGGCGAACATGGCCACCTCACCTGCCGCCCCCGCGAAAGCGCTTGATCGAGGCCGTCACGACGCCCCAGATTTCGACTGTCTGCCCGTCTTTTGGGACGATTTCAGGGTATGTTGGGTTCGCAGCCACCAGCTTCATGCGCCCGAACTTGAGCCACAGCGACTTGCAGGTGAACTCTCCGTCCACCACGGCGACCACCACATCCTGGTGCACAGGCTTGAGGGCCCGGTTCACCACCAGCAGATCCCCGTCGAAGAGCCCCGCGTCCTTCATCGAATCCCCGCGCAGCCGTAGCAGGAAAGTCGCCTGGGGATGCGTCACAAGGATGGCTGTGAGGTCCAGGCGATCAACATGGAAATCCTCTGCCGGTGATGGAAAGCCTGCACGCACCACGTCACCACCCACAGGAAGCACCAGGGGCTGGTCAGAAATGAGGGTAGGCAATAGGTCACGTTTCACACTGTATGAATATACAGGATTCGCCAAAACGAGCAACTCCGAGGCCCTATCACCAGAAGCAGCCCGATATACTTTCTGCAAGTTGTAACAAACGCTTCGCATGGCCCCCACCGCTCACCGTCTTGGCTTGTACGCCCTCCCTCTTCTCGCATCCCTGGCCCTTCCTGTTTGGGCTGCAGGCCCCGTGGGGCTCGGATACCTCAAGATGGGGATGAGCAAGAGCGCGATTGAGCAAGGCGACTCCAGCGGCGCTATCAAGCTGCTAGGTCCCCTGCAGGAGCTGAAGCTGCCGACCAAAGCACCTGTGGCCGACGACTATTACACGACCCAGGCGGTACTGCCCTTCTCTCCCGACCCTGTGAAACTCAGTCTTGGCTTCAAGGGGGAGTCTCTTTCGGTCATCAACATCCAACTCCCCGATGAAGCCATGGAGAACAAGATCCGGGCTGAGCTTGAGGGGAAGTACGGTCCACCGAAGCTGGATGATGGCCGCAAGGACGAGCAGTGCATCTACCGAAACGGGAACAGCTTCACCCTGAAATCGGGCGTGATGTCGGTGGGATGGACGGACGAAGAAACATCAACCACCACGGCGCTCAACCTGGTGCACTTTCAGTCCTGCCCTTCCAGCCTCAGTGGCGATATGGTCAGGACACAGCCCTCCCGCAGCCTCTCGATTCAGCGTCGGCCCGCCCCCGCCAAGGCCAGCGGACTCTTCTAACAGCCTGGGTTACCAGGCTCAGCAAAGCATCGTTTTGGCCATCAGCAAACTTGAAACCCGCGAACGGATCTTCTTCAGAGATCGCCTACGCGAGGCGAGATATACGGCACTTGCTGATGCCGAAGGGTTCGGAGCCATCTGTTTTGCGCTTGAATCTCTGGGTCTGAGAGTTCACGGTAAACAGGAAGCGCTGGGGAAATACTTAGATCCAATCGCTGCCTATGCGGCGAAGTCGCTAGTCCTCACGGATCTAGCCGCATTGGAGCCTTCTCAATTCAAGCCCTTCGCCGCTCTGTACGGGATAGTTCTTGCCGCTCGCAATGACGCGATGCATACCGGGGCCTATGCAAGGCACGCAACCCAGGCAGCAATCGAGCTGTGCATCGGACTGGAGGAAGCACTAATGGCCGACGTACCACGAACAGTAGGCAACCTGATGGTTACCGCCCCCATCACCGTTGAGTCCTGGCAAACAGTGGCGTACGCGCGCCAGCTCATGCTTACGCACTCGTTTTCTTTCTTGCCTGTGAGACTGGGCGCCACCTGGTGTCTTGTGTCAGAACTGGGGCTCGCCAAGCACCTGAGCGGGAGCAATAACGAAAGAAAGACACGCCTCTGTCAGTCAATTGAAACCGCACATGACAGCGGCATGGAATTGATTCCGATTCAGGACAGCTCCTTACTCACGACGGATATGCAGATTAAAGACGTACTGCGTCGATCACCAGTGCAAGTGGGACCCATGCTGTGGCTGGTCGTTGATAGCCGCCGCCCGGAACATTTAGCTGGAGTTCTATCGCCATTCGAACTGATGTGACCCTTCAAGACAGAACGGTTGCTACTTTCCGTTCTGAAATCCTCGTCGCACCCAAGCGACCGAGTGCCCTAGCAGGAAGACAACCAAGGGAACGGTGAGAGTGCGAGCCAGATAGTCGGGAAGAAGCTCGGTGAAAGTTGCACTAAAGCGTTCGTCGGCCGCTTGGCGCACGCGCTTGATTCGGTCACTCTTGGTTGCTGATGCGATGCGCAACTCCATGAGCGCCACCGCCGAGGGACTCAGGGTGGTAGGGCCGATCATGAACTCCATGCACTCGTTCTTGTTGATGCCGGCTCCCATGTAAGCAGATTCGCAAATCGGGTCTGATGCCTCGTACCTTGCTTCTGCCGAAGGTTTGCGGCGCGCATCCTCAATCTCAGCCGTGGCACTGAGCAAAGCGCGGGACTCCACCGTTGAGGTATCCAGCTGGGGCGGTAGAAGGGCCACGAAGTTGTACGTGGTGTACGAGATCCACAAGGCAGCTGCCACGACATACATGCGTAGCCAACCGTTGAGTCTAGGAAATTTCATTTTGTACTTTGAGGATCAGCATCGGCTCAGCGCATGGGACAACCAGTTTACCGGCGAGAACATCGCATGAAATTCAAGCATGACGGTGCGCGAATCTGATGTGCCGAATGCGGCGCCTCATTCTGGCTTCACATCCCAATACCAGGTGCAACGCCCTTCCCAAAGAACGATCGCCGCGCTCAAATGCCCATCACTGCGATGGCCTCAGCTTCTGGGGTGGGTGACCTTTGCTAGCTGGTTCAGCAGAAGATCGGCTTTCCAGGCCGTCCCCCCCTCTCTTGCTACTTGCAAAATTAGCCGGTAGCGCGGGATTGGGCTTCGCAGTAGGCTTTGATCTGTAGCTCAGTCCGTTTATCAAAGACAGCGAAAACTCTGTCTCCCGTTCCATGTACTGGGCCGACATGACCATGATGAAGCCAAGCACGAGTGCCAAGACGAGAAAACTCGTGATGGCACTCCAGATGCAGCTTGCAATGCGTGTGAATCGGATGGAGTTCATGCCTGCAGTCTCTTGTCACGACCACAGCCACGCAAACCCTACTGGGGGTATACCTGCACGAGACAGAAGAGTTGCCTATTTGGGACCAAACATGGTCAGCCCCGCAATCAAAGCCCCCAGTAGGGTTTGACAGCCAGGCTTAGGCCCCGACTCGCTCACGCTTGCGCTTGCGCAAGAACTGACCTGACGCCTTGTTCGTTGGGGTTTGATATCACGCCCACTCTATGCAGTTCTTCGATGATGGCTGCTGCGCGGTTGTATCCAATGCGCAGCTTGCGTTGCAGATACGAGAGGGAAGCCCTCTGGTCCTCGATGACAAGCGACTTGGCCTGTACCAGCAACGGATCGTTGCTCGGAGCGCCTATGTATTGCCTGGCCACGTCAGTCACTACTGATCGCGTGGGCTTGAGGGGCTCGGGCTCTCCAGCTCTGCCATCACCTGGAATCTCTATATCGAGCTGCTGCTGAGACTTCGCAGCTTTCGCTTGAGCAGCTTTTTTGTTCTTGGTGGCGCGGAACTCTGTTGCAGCCACATGAGCGTTGAACAGTTCCAGAAAGGTCGCGGCATCAAGTTCAATCTTTCGCCCCTTGCGAGCCGCAATTGGCAAATTCTCAATCTCAGCCAGTTGCCTTCGCGTAGCGGTATCCAGCGTTTTGACAACGGCTGACAAAGACGCATACAAGTCACTGGCATGCTTGCGAGGGGGAGCCCATTCCATATCTGCGTCCTGGATGAGCACCCTCTTCCCAAGCGCTTTCACTTCAATGGTTTGCTCGGCCGGGAAAGACTCGGCTCTTCCACCATGTTCGAGAACAGCATCAATCTCAGCCTGGATGACTCCAGCCCTACTTGGCACAAGTTTTGGGACATCCACATCCGCATGTGCCAGCATCAAATCATCTTTGACCCCGGCATTGGCCTTTAGTGGTACTGCAGCCATTGTCGATCCCATACATCAACACAGAAAAACGGATGTGAGTTTAGGCACGCAACCGGGTTTCAGCAATGCAAATTTGCACTGAAACCCAAAAAAAGGAGAACTCGTTACATCCTCAGTTCGCAATGTATGAGGGTTGCGCTCAGGTGAAACGTGAGAAATGAAAGAACTATAGTCAGTACATAGTTTCAGCCCTCGTTCATCCGTTCTGTAGTGCTGGAACTTCTTTCTCGACCAGTACGTTTTACACACAAGAAACTCAAGTGGCCCAACCAGCAAAGTCCCCGGCGATCGCAAAGAGAGCACTTACTAGCGAGCGGCCCTCCCCCTCAGAATTTAGAGCGGAGGTTCATCGCAGAGGATGGTCGTTCAGGGAAATTGCAGAGCGATGGTCGGTTTCTGAGACATACCTAAACAGGGTCTGCCGGAGCGAACAGAGGCCACCAAAGTGGGAGGATGCCATTCACGCCCTCCCCTACTTGTCGTCCAAAGATGGTTCCTCCTTGTCCCAGGTTCCGTCGCCGAAGCAGATGTCACCGGCAGAATTCATTGCAGAGGCACATCGCAAAGGATGGAATCCACGCGACCTTGCGGAACGATGGGATGTCACACGCCCCTACATCAAACGCCTCGCGCATCGCCCCGATCGGGCAGTTCACTGGGATGAAGCACTACGAGGTTTGCCGCACATGCTGTCGATAGTGAAAGGCCAAGCCCTTGAAGTTATAGCCAATGAATGGCTATAGACAGCTTAACCACCATCAGTGAACCGCTAGTGAACTGCTAGCAAACCGCCAGAAAACTTCCACTAGGGAATGTGTACCGGGAATCAGCCCTACCCCCCAAACAGCACAACCCTGTGTACCGCCAGTGCACCACCAGTGCACCACCAGTGCACCTCTAGCGCATCTATTGCACCACCAACAAAGCTTGGTGATTTGTTCGAGGACTGATACCCAACCTGGGCGCAATCTCCTCGGCACCGACCCATCTTGAGTACGACCACCAAAGACAAGCCTCGCCGGTGGCCAGCACCTTAGAGGTTTTCGCTCGCCCAATTTGTCGCTTCTTCCAGCCCCACTTCCACCTCTTGTCACGTAAATTCTTTAACCGGTTAAAGAATGCCCCGCCCCGCCACACCCATCGACCCTCTGAATCCACGCAAGCAATGCAACCCGCCATTCCGGGCTTAGATTGCAGAGCGTGAGACAAGTTGATTGACGAGCTTCGCTTGATCACGTCTCAAGACCAAGGACAAGGCACACGCCACCCATCGAGCGACACCCCCCACAACACAAAATCCAAACGTAGAAATTTCTTTAACCGGTCAAAGAAACGGAGCCCAACCAGTTCAGGACATGCGCATTGCCGAACAGGAGCTGGCTATGCATATAGAGCTGGACGATTGGTTTGATATCGAGGCCCAGCATATGTTCTTTGATGCGCTGGCAATGGGGCATACCTTGGTTAACCAGTTGTCCCCAACGCATCCGCCCCAGGTCGGAGCTACCCACTGCACCTCGACCAAACCAGACAACAAGTCCTCCAGACAAGATGACTCATGCCATGGCAAGACACCAGTCAGCACAACTCACCCCGAAATTCTTTAACCGGTTAAAGATCGGGAGCGCGTTCCTCATTCATTCACACATGCAACGACCACCAATCGTGCGGACGCCCGCAACCTAGAAGCCCAATCGCCGCACGGCTCTTAGCGCAGAACAGATCGATTTACACAGTCACAGAGGCGCACATACGCCACCTCCCGGACCTTTAACCAGTTAAAGGTTTGGGCCAACGTTCGGCGCGGAAACCTGGAAATGCTTTACACAACCGAGATCACCGGTTGCCGGTGAGGCGGCTCGCTGCGCAATAAGACTCACCTTAGGTGCCGCCGAATCTACCCCTGCTCCTGTGCGATCGCCAGCCGAGGCTGAGAGTGCGGGGCTTTAACCGGTTAAAGCCTGGCCCCGAAGAAGAAGCCCCCCCTGAGCGACGAGTGGGAGGACCAGCAACCTCTAAGCTGATGAAAGGATGGTTACAGGGTGAAATATCTTTGACCGGTTAAAGAGTCAGGGCATAGCTGTATAGATTGAATTTTTAGTAAATGATTGACAGTATTGGTGCAATCGAAAATAATTAAGAGCAGGAGGATCTATGACTGAAAAGCAAACAGCGAAAATCATCACTATCTTCAATCAGAAGGGTGGCGCAGGAAAAACCACTACCACCTGTCAGATTGCTGGAACGTTTGGTCATCGCGGCTATGACGTTCTTGTGGCAGACCTCGATAAACAAAATTCGGCATCGAAATGGGTTAGCGCGGGAGAAGAAGGTCAGTTCCCGGCCAGTTTGTGGTCGGGTCATATGTACAAGGGAAACATAGCGACTGAACTTGGGAAATTAGCGGAAAAATACGAGCTAATTTTCATTGATTGCGCTCCAGCTGTTGATCAACCGGGTACATGGGCATCGCTATTGGTCAGTGACCTCGCCATCATTCCGACGAAGCTAGGCCCAGCAGACACGGATGCCTTGCACGATGCCTTCGAGCTTGCAAAAAAAGCAAGACGCCAAGCTGGCTTCGACTTCCCAGTACGAGTGCTAGCTACGGCCTATCGAAAGGCACGAACGGATGAGCGCCTCGCACTGGAGAGGCTTGCAGTGAATGACGCCTATCCAGAATTCCCAGCGCTGAAGACCTCACTAGCCGACCGTCTCTCATTCACCAGGTCAATGCTGTACGGCGTTACGGCCCACTCAATGCCCAAGTCAAATGAGGCAATAGCTGAACTGGAATCGGTAGCCGATGAGATATCAGCTCTTCTTGGTTTGCCTAAGAAAAAGAAGGCCAAATAAGGAGTAACACCATGGCAACACAGCCCAAAATCAAGCTTGACCCTCAAGCTGCCATGAATCGACATTTCGCAAGATCCGCCGCAACCGCACAGGATCGATTCGCACTTGCAGCAGAAACGATAACTCGCATTCCGACTGGCTTGTCTCCAGAACAGCCTGTCGCCGACACAACGCCAGCAGTGTCTCAAGCCACTCTGACAACGCAGAAGCCAGTGCACCATTCAGCCCAAGAAGCCTTCGACATTTCGAAGTGCGTTCCGGGTGCAGTGATCAGCGTTCCATTCCACTTGATTGACCTAAACCCTGTCGGGCCGCGACAAATCTATAGATCGGAGGAAATCGACAAGATCGCACAGACACTTGTCGATGGCCAAGATGATGCAGCTCACGGCTTCGTGAGAGGTGAACGCGTAGTTCTCATTGACGGTGGAACACGTTACCGGTCAGCAAAAATATCTGGGGTTGGTTTCCTGGACGTTAAGTTCGAAGAAGCGCCGCAGGGTGACCTGGACCTCTATCTGCGTGCTCGCCGATACAACGACCAACGATCACAGCCATCAGTGATCGACCATGCGCTCAGCTTACGCCTCCTGCTTGACTCGGGGGCAGTAGGTAGCTCACGAGAGCTGATTGAGAAGGTGCCTGACCTCAATGGGAAGGGGCGAATGGCCGAAGCCCAAGTGTCTGTCTATCTGCGAATTGCAAGAATGCCCAGGCATATCCTTGAGCGGATGTCAGAGAGCGCCATTACAAGCCAACTCACAGTGCTGTACGCGATCAGCGAAATCTTCCCGAAGGATGAAGATCCGACCACCGAACAAATCGATCTGGCCGTCCAGCTCATTGAGGAGATCAAGACCAAAGACTTGACCAAAAAACAGGTCCAAGACTTGGTGAAGTCACGTGTCTCAAACGAACGGCAGCATCGTGAACGCAGCATGCAGCAGCCTATTGCGTATGGTTCGTACAAGGGACATATCAAAGTTTTCGCCAAGCGAGGTCAGATCGACCTATCCCTAAAGGGCGTCGAAGAAGAGAAGCTGCCGCTGTTGCAACGTGAGTTTCAAGCTCTCATCGAGCGGTTCACAACTGAGCATCGATAGGCCCCGAGACAACCAGTAGGAAGGGCAGGGCAGGGGTTGCCACGCCTTCCTCCCCCGCTCACCACAGCTCCCACAACCTTAGCCCATAACAGTACCGAGCGTGCTCATCACGGGCTATCAATGATCACAATGAAAGCAAGCACTTACATTGGGCATCAAAAGTCACCACGTATGGGACCGGCATACCACTTTGGTGGGGAAAAACTGGGTCTGAAAAAAGACCTATGAGGTCGCATATGGTCACCAGTCATGGGAGTAGGTCACCCATCGGCAGGTCCAAATGGGTCAAAAAACCAACTTTCGGTCCCATAGACATAGACCATAGATGACTAGAGGCATGAAAACGGCCGGTGACCAAGGTACGCAAGGCCATTGCGAGAAAAAAGGTCCCATAGACGGTGACCTTTAGCAAGGCCAAGTACCTCTCGTGGAAGAAACTATCCCACAAATGGTGACCATAGGCGCCCCTGGGTCTAAGTGAATGAGTCACCCAGAAACGTAGACCATAGAGAAAGGCTGAAACGTCCCATAACCATAGCCCTTGGTAGGCCACACCAAGAACAAGGGGCGCTTCAGAAATGGACGGAGGAGGGCGTTGCGTCTAGAGGATCAAGAGATCAAAGCGCTTAGGCGAGCAGTCCCATGAAGATAGACCTTCAGGACGACTGTAAAAAGAGGCCACTCATGAGACCCAGAAACATAGACCATAGAGAGTCAGAGCGAAGGAAGACTCCCAAAAACTTAGACCATAGTGATGAAAATTGCTGAAAAACCCAGCATCCCAGAGATGTAGCCCTTAACGATATGGCCATCTCAAAGAAACATCCCATATCCACAGCCCTTACTATGGTCTGTGGATATGGGAAGAAGCGATTTCCCATATCCACAGACCAAAAGTCCCATTCGTGGTGACCTAAATCCCATATCCACAGCCCTTAACGCCCATGAATGGGGACCAACAATCCCATAGCTGTAGCCCAAATCGGCCGCAAACCCGCATCAGCCTTAGCTTTCACGCTCCTAAATGTATTAAACACGAAAGTGTTTCTTAAAGAAGGAAAGCACCGGTAGCGTCATTTTGTATAGAAATCCCAAAATCAGAAAAACCAGGCTATGGTCTATTGATCGACGCTAGCTTTAGACCATAGAATGCCCTTCCATGGCACGCCAATCAAAGGTCACTCAACCAACTGAAGGACAGATCCAGCTCTTCAGACTCCCTGAAGTACCTGAACCCTACAAGAAGGCCGTAGAGGTTCTGCACAGCAAGCCGCGTGCCCCCATGTCGTTGATGCACCGTAAGCTGCTCAACGCATGGCTCAAGAACGCTGTGGAGTCCAAACCAGACAAAGAGGGGTGGTGGTCACTTCCAATCGTCGAGATGTCCGAGAGCATTGGATTCGACTCGAACAATCGCGACTACCTGACGTCATCTGCACGCGATCTGATGACGATGGTTTTCGAGTGGGACATCATGGCCGAAGTGCAGCGCCGCACCTTGTGGAAAGCATCGGTGTTGTTCCCAGAGGTTGAGATCACGTCCGGGCTGATTCGGTATCAGATCAGCAAGCAGGTTCAGGAAAAGGTGCTGAGCCCAGAGATATACGCACTGATCGACCAAAGAATCATTCGCCAGTTCAGACGTGGCACGTCAATAGGCCTGTACGAGTTCTGCATACGGTATCAACGGTTGCCCAAAACACCTGAAGTCCCATGGGAGACCTTTAGGGACATGATCATGGGGACATCTGCCGATGCCAAGTCATACAAGCAATACAAGGTCTTCAAAGACAAGGTGTTGAAGCCGGCAATTGCTGAAGTCAACACAGTGGTAGAGCTAAAAATCGAGCTACAGGAAACAACAAAGGGCAGAAAGGTAGTCGGCCTCTACTTCCTAATCATTCGGCCTGAGACCCCCCCCGTCGAGGAATTCAGTACGCCGGACGAACTCGCCGATACAGCGGCAATGGTCGCGCTCGGTATCCCGCAGACAGAGGCTACAAAACTAGCGAAGACAAACAGCCATAACGAGATAGCAGCGGCTATCGAGTACACGCGGAAACGCATCGAAGCCAAGAACTTGGACAAGCTCGACAATCCGGCCGCTTACCTGCGCCGAGCGCTGGCAGAAAAATGGGCGATTGTTGAGGGCCAGTCTCAAGCGAAGGCCGTTACGAAACCAGCAGCTAAGAAGACCTCAGCACCAGATCAAAGCCGCCTCCAAGAGGCCTGCCTGGCACAGCGAGACAAAGAGGCGGAAGGATACTTTCACGAGTTGGATCCCTCCGAGCAGCAGATGATGGTGGACGAGTACAACGCCCAACAGGAGCTTGCCACTTTGAAAATCAAAATTGGAAAGGGCAAGGCCCATGGAAAAGCTGCTACCGCGACGTTCTATCGATGGCTAGCGCACAAGACTTGGGGACCTCTGACACCTGAGCAACTTTTGGAGTACGCAAACAACCTGCTCTTCGGAGGGAAGTCGTCTTGATCTGACTTGCGTATGCTTGAACCCGAATCAATGAACAGGTACACCAATCGAATGGACCATCTGGTCTTGTCAAGCTGATGGGAAATTGACCTGACGTTTAACATCATTGAATGGTTACAATGCAATGATTCATTGACATCCATGGAAAGCGCAATGACAGAAAAAAAGTCATCGAAGGAGTTGCTAGCCGAAGCCGAATCGCTTTTTAAGCAAGCTCAGGAAGTACGCCAGCAAGAAGTCGCAGCGATCATTGCAGACATCAAAGAGCAGATCAAAACTCATGAATTGAGGCCTGAAGACCTCTTTCCTGGAATCACGAAGACTCACACTAAGGCGAATGGTCGGCAAAAACGTGAGCCACGATATCGTGGTCCTAACGGACAGACCTGGGGTGGAGGATCTGGACGGAAGCCCGATTGGGTCCGAGAGGTCGAAGCGAAGGGCGAAAGCCTTGATAAATACCTGATCAACAAGTGATCAATTAGATGGCGCCGCAATGGCGCCTTTTTTTATGGCCATCACAATGATGGCAGCTGATGCAGTCGCAATGTGACACAAGTCGGATAAACGGGGATTTGAGAGGGTCCCAGGACACGCGGTCAATCGCTGCAACGAAGCTAGGAGAACCCCATTTCGAAACACGCCCGAAGGTGCTGTTTTTCGAGGGGGTTTTTTTGAGCCCGGTTGATATTCTCCAGAGGAATGAGAGCACTGGAGAACGATGTGTGGCTGTACGAAGGTCCGCCAGATGAAATTGAGTTGAGCGTTCCTGACGCGAGCCCAGAGCAAGGCGGCTATGTGATTGTGTGCGAGCTGCAGAATTCCGAGCTGCGTATGTTCGCGACACGCTTCCCAACGAAATGCGTGAACAACTGGAACAGCAGGTCGGACCGATTTGCTGGTCAAAAGCTGCGCCACGTGATGGTGTCGGTACCCCTCATTCCTTACGAACGAGCGAAAAAGCTTCTCATTCAAAAAATCGCCCAAGAACCATCACCTGATGAATCGAATGGCGACTGCCAGGTTCCAAGTGTCATTGCGGCAGTGAAGAAGCAGGCTGAATTGATTTTCCGTGTCCGAAGTATCGAGACAACGAAGGTCGCTGGTTACCTGCAGGGTGGGGCATGAAGCAAGAAATCTTCGACTTCGACAACCCGTGGCGGCCAATCTACGAGGCTCCACAGGCCATGGGCTGGATTGGCGCAGCAATTGGCTGCGCAGCAACTGGTGCTTTTCTACCCCTGCCCACGACATTCGCGGCAGTTGCTGCTGGCACGTGTGCCGTAGCGGGAGCGTACCGTGGTGCCAAGGCCTACAAACGACGTGATGTGAAGGCACGGGCCACCAACACAACAAAGTCGTTCATCACGGTTGAAGAGCTGATCTCCAAAGCGAAGAATGCGGCCAAAACCAATGAGCTTTGGCTAGGCCAAGGTTTCCAATGGACCGATATCGAAGCGAACACCATGCACTCATTGTTGGGTGGTGGAGTCGCTGCACAACTGGGTCGAGAGGCCACGGCCAAAGACGGTGCCTATTGGTTGCATGGTCTAGGCAAAGAACAGGACGTGCTCATCGATATGAGCATGCTCGACGGTCACACTCTCATTACGGGCACAACTCGGGTGGGGAAAACACGTTGCTTCGACTTGCTGATTGGTCAGGCGATTGCACGAGGTGAGCCCGTAATCATCATCGACCCAAAGGGCGACCATGGGCTTGCAGCAAATGCGAAGCGCGTATGCGAGGTCCTGGGACAGTCGGAACGATTTGTCTACTTCCATCCGGCGCACCCCGAGAAATCGACAAGCATTGACCCGCTCAGAAACTGGAACAGAAAGACAGAGCTTGCGAGCCGTGTTGCAGCACTGATCCCCTCTGAAACTGGTGCTGACCCTTTTACAGCTTTCGGGTGGAAGGTCATCAACGATATCGTGGGTGGTCTGATCGCAACAGGCAAACGGCCGAACCTGATTGAGCTGCGTCGCTACATCGAAGGTGGACCTGACGAGCTGCTGCTGAAAGCGCTTCGTGAGCACTTCCGACGCAATGTTCCAGACTGGGAGGCAAAGTCGGCCCCCTATGTGAAGAAATTCTCAAAGGAGCCAGTCAAGGCCTATATCAGCTTCTATGAAGAGGTTGTCATCCACGAGCATCCGAACGTGGACCTGGGCGGCCTTATATCGACCTTTCACCACGATCGTGACCACTTCGGGAAGATGGTGGCATCGCTGATCCCAATTCTGTCGATGTTGACCAGCGATCCATTGAAGGACCTTCTCTCACCAGACTTCGAGATGGGCCATGAGAAAAAGGTAACCGACTTCGCACGGATCATCAGAAACGACCAGGTTTGCTACCTCGGATTGGATAGCTTGGCGGATGCCACAGTTGGCAGCGCAATCGGATCGATGTTCCTTGCGGACATGACAGCCGTCGCGGGTGACCTCTACAACTATGGAATCAAGTCCAAGAAGGTGGTCAACATCTTCGTGGACGAAGCGGCAGAAGTAATCAACGGACCGACGATTCAGCTGTTGAACAAGGCCGGTGGCGCGGGCTTCAGAATGTTCATCGCTACACAGACATTCGCTGACTTCGCCGCTCGTCTTGGTGATGAGAACAAGGCTCGCCAGGTGCTCGCCAACACTAACAACAAGATCACGCTGCGGGTGCTGGATGCGGAAACGCAGAAGTACATCTCGGACGGCATTCCGAAAATCAAAGCTAGAACCATGTCAGTCAAGTACGGGCATGGCATCGATGCGAACGTGCATGACGCATACAGCGCGAGTTATCAAGAAGCGGCAACTCTTGAAGAGGCGGATTTGATCCCTGCTGGGGTGCTGAGCGAACTTGCTCCATTGCACTATTTCGCAAGGCTATCGGGTGGCAAAACCATCAAAGGTCGCTTGAGCATCCTGCAGGTCGAGGAGTAGAGCATGGCCACAAGTCAAAAGGAGAACAAGCACTCCTTCGCATCCATCGCATTGGTGATTGTCATCTTTGGCGGGATGGCTGCATTAGCTTTCATTCCAGTTGAAATCTTCCAGATGGTCCGCCTAAAGGAACAGGAACAGATCAAGTCTTGGCTTGGCCAAGAAACTGACCTGTGGATCATGATGAAGATCGTTCACCTTCTGCAGTGGGCGAACAACGAGGCTTCTAGCTCACTCGACATGATGCAGATCAGCGGCAACACCAAGATTGACGGGTGGGTGGCGCAACGCCTTCATGCGGCGCTTATCTGGTGCCACGTGGTCTTCTACCGAGGCGGATTCATGCTGATGTGGGGAGTGTTCGCGATACCGCTCCTTCTCGCCATGTACATGGATGGCCACTATCAGCGCGAGAAGCGCAAAGCAATGTTCTCTTCACAAAGCCCTGTGATGCACAAGTACGGCATCGACATGATGAAAGGGGCGGTGGGAGTCCTGATCCTTTGGATCTTCATTCCGTGGCACATCACCATGTTGATTGCGCCACTCATCTATGTCTCTATAGGGATTGCGGGGTGGCTATGGATATCGAATATGCAGAAGCGGATGTAAGGGTGAACAGGAGCATCACTGCTATCCAGGTGGTGTCAGCCAACTTCCGCGCCCAACCCATTGTCGAAGCGGGGCGTGGCTACAAGGTCAAAGGATTGGAGCTGCTCCACCGGAAAGCTTTGCGCTATGGGGACACGCAGGCAATGCTGGATGTGGACATCAAGGCGGTCGAAAACGCGGCAATTCTTGCGCGCGAGTATGGAGCAGGCTGGCGGATCCATTGCAATGTCGAGATCAGCTCACTCATTGACACCAGGTGGATGGATGCCATGGCTGGAACAATGTGCCCAGGCGTAGTGGTAGAGCTTGTGGAGCGTCATCAGCTATTGTCTGATGAGAGGGTTCTTCATAAGGTCCACCTGATGGTTGAAGCCATTCGTCGATACGGTGGATCGATTGCTCTCGACGATGTAACAGGTACGCCACTAGAAATGGATGCAATCCGGACAATGCGGCCGGAGATCATCAAGGTCGAAAGATCTGGGCGGATTGACAGGCTCAAAGAGTGGACCGACTCAACCCTTGTGATTGAGCGAATCGAATCTCATGAACAGGCTGCGCAGGCAAAAGACCTGGGCGTCGATGAACTGCAGGGTTACTGGTGCGATGTCCGAGCCGGTTCTGAAATTCCCGTAGCTCTGACGCCTCCTGGAATTGCCTTTTTTGCGAGCATGGAGTCAATGCGCAAGGCTGCATAGGACGAGGCCATTCGAGCTTGTAGAAGCCCCAGCGGCCCGTTCCATCGCATAGGGGGCCTGGTTCAAAAAAACGAAATGCTGCCGGTGGTGTCGTTTTTCGCGGGTCTTTTTTGAAGGCGAGTCCCTAGCATCGGAGGGATGAAAGTCTGGTTATTTCTTGCCCTCACAATCGTCGCACACCTGGCCAACGCGGCTTGCTTCGATGAAGCCGCTGAGCGCTACAAAGTCCCCGTTGAGCTGCTGAGAGCCATTTCGAAGGTCGAGTCGAATGGCAACCCCAATGCGCGCAACACGAATACCAACGGTTCGACTGACATCGGGCATATGCAGATCAACAGCAGTTGGTTGCCTACGCTGGCCAAGTACGGGATCGATGAAGCAAAACTAGCCGATCCATGCATCAACACAAACATCGGTGCATGGGTATTGGCGCACAACATCGCGCGCTACGGCCTGACATGGCAGGCCGTAGGAGCTTACAACGCGGTCACCCCCTCCAAGCAGGACGTGTACGCGAGAAAAATTGAGAACGCGCTCAAGAAGAAGGCAAAGAACTGAAGCGCTCAGTTCAAACCTTCGAAATCCCCCTTCACGATCGATCCCAAGCGGGAGCCAACTATGAAATCAGTCACGTCGCTCAAGCATGTTCCATTCGCCATCCTCTTGGCTTACGGCATGACCCACTTTGGCCTTGCGCAAGCAGCACTGGTGTCTGGTGCGTGTTTGGTGAATGACATCAACGTTTGCCAGGACCCGAATGCAACGGTACCCACTGCTGGGATTCTGACCATACGTGGTTACGCATTCGATATGTCATCTGGAGATCGATTTGTTGAGGGCGGCGGAGCCTACGTTCTTGTCCGGAATGAGGACACTCTTGCGACCTACAAGCTCCCCATTCAACGTTCCGAGGCTCGGCCAGATGTCGTCGCAGCATCCATCACGGGAACGATTACTGCGTCGCAGTATGAGATGGTGAACTCCGGTTTCATTGCTCAGGTTTTCATGGCATCACTTCCCCCCGGCCGATACACGGTCCAGGAAGTGAAAGTAAACATGAAACTCACTGGCCTTACGAAACTCCCCATCGAGTCGGCGAATGAGCGAGCAGCGTTCAATATCGGCAGTGGAGACAGCCCATTCCGATTGATCAAGTCTGACGGTTCATCCGTGCCGTTGAGCATGGGTAAAGCAAGCAATGGCGTGATCCCTGCCACTGGCTATCCTGCTTTGCGAGATGGTGCGTATCAGGTGCAGGCGGCGTTGCCGAGTGTTTCAGGGCCGCTGCTGAAGACGGTGGACTTTGTGTACAAGCGTCCGGTTCTGACAGTGCCCGTTTCTCTTCCAATTGTTGAGGACTTCCCTGGGGTCACCACCCGTATGTCTCCAACGAACCCGTTGAACAACAGGGCGCTCGACTTGGCAACGGTGCCGGTTGTGGTGGATGAAGTGCAGGGGGCAAACACAAAGCTGAACGGAGAGCCGCTTGAAACAGGCAAAGCCATTGATCTGCCGCGCCAGCAAAGTGTTGCGGGCGTCTATCCACTCGCGATCCGGGACGACGGAGATGTTGAGCAGCAGCAGACGGTAAAACTCTGGGTAAACCTTCCAGACGCCCCCAATATCAACCTCGTTTCAAACCGGTGGAATCCGGATTCGAAGATCACGGTCTCGGCATCAAAGGCAACCGCTGCGATCAAGGTGGAAGATCTTGATGTCTCAGCGAAACTGGAAGGCGGATCAACGGACACGTGCCAGACACTCTCAATGGTGCGGCCAGAATACATGTTGTCCCAAACATCAGGGGTCAACTGCGCCATTAAGTTCGGGGATCTTCCAGATGGCCTCAAGTACAACCCATACGCGGCAAATGCGCTGCGCGGTTCGGTTCCCGTGGTTGGCCCCAATGTGTTCGACTACACGCCAGGTGTCGTATACACAGACCCTGCAACGCGAAAGACGGCGTTCTACCCTGCGAAGACAGGCAGCAAGCCAATTTCGATAACCGGGACGACGCCAGCACCAATCCAGTTGGCGTTCAAGAACGATAGGCTCCTTGACGGTATCTACTCCAAGAACGCCGCGCAATACCCGGGCAAGTTTTTTGCAACTGTAGATCGCGCTCAGCCACGCACTTTGGGCGTGATGAACGTGAAAGGCGGCTATCGAGAAATCATGACAAGGATCACCTACCCAGGTGCCGAAAACGTCAAAGAGGTGTACAGCTCAATCGCCGACAGCAATGTCGCACTGCAGATGCAAGCAGACGAGCCGTGGAGCAAATACAAGGTCAAGGTTGAGTCGTGGTACCAAAAGGCTCCAGAGTTCAAAACTACCGAAGAGATGGAGTTCATTGGGGTTCCGCTGACCCCCATTGTGGATCTCGAAAAGGCGTTTGCATCTCACGATAAGGCAGACACGGTTATTTCTGGTCAACTAGGTCTTTCCAAGGGCCAGTCGCTGGTGTTTGACCCGGCTGGCATGGGCGCCTGGCAGGTGTTCATACGCGAAGAAAAAAGTGAGACCCCTATGGGAACGCCTGTTGCAGTTGGTGCAGACGGCACCTTCAGCATCAACCTTGGTCGGCTGAGTGCCGGTACACGCATCATTGTTGCTGAAGCCAAGATGGTGGACGGAACAGGTCTCGTGTCCAACAGCTCTGTCGTGAGTAAGAGTAGGGCATTGGTCACTGCTGTCGGTGACACGATCGAGGCCTCGCTGTCCGCTCGTTCCTTGAGTGGCAAGGCACCATTTGTGCAAACCATCAATGCCAACCTCAAGAACAGCAAGATGCTCAGCTCTGTCAAGGCCGTATCTTGGGAGCGCATGAAAGATGACGGTTCTTGGGAGCGCGTGATGCGTAACGAGGCAACGGAGTACGTTGGTGTGAATTACACGGCGACTCTTGCTGACGTTGGGAAGGCAAGCTACCGCGCTGTCTTGACCAACAAGTTCTCTGGCGCCGAGTACGTTACTGAGCCTATTTCGTTGCAAGCTTTCTCGGTGCCATCGTTCAGCATCAAGGCACCGGGAGTAGTGCAGGTAAACCGTCCTGTGACTCTTGAGGTACAAGCCGACGAGGGGTTCGATGCAGCATTCACCTGGAAAATGGTCACCGCAGGCGGATTCACAGAAGTCAGTTCGGACAACGGAAAGACGTTCAGCTTTACGCCAACTGAATTGAAGAATTATGTGATTGAAGTTTCAGGGCGCTCTGCGAATGCGCCAGACAACCCTGCAGCGGTCGTTACGAAAACGGTCGGCGTGAAGGCTGTCAACCCTCTCGCCGCCAGAGCTTCTATCACTGGCCCCACTTACCTGGAAGCGGGTAAAACGTACAGCTACAAGGCCACTATCAATGACGTTGTTCCTACTGGCTCCAACAAGGCCTACAAGGTTCTCGGCTACTGGATGCTTCCTGATGGAACGCGCGTTGATGGGACTGAGTTGAGCTTCACGCCTCGCACCGGGGATACAACCCTCAGCTACTACACCTACGTGGAGGGGTATCCTGAAGAGACGACTGTGGCTACTCTGGGGTTCAAGGCCTGGACCTACACCTGGCCAACGAACTGGAGAATTCGCCTGCAGCCAACCCTGCTCGACGTTCCAGCCCAAGTGAAGTTCTTCGTCGAAGCGCCTGACTTCGATCTGAAGTCACTCAATGGCGAGCCGTTGACATACACATGGGCACTTCCGCAGGACGTGACAAGATCGTCGGGTGCAGACACTGCAGGCACGTTGACCATTTCCAGACACGGTACTTACCAGATCGCAGTGCAAGTGGCTGACACGCGAGGCAACGTAGTGAATGTCATGTCTGATGAGTTCACCATTCTTCCGGCAGCGAGCGTCAAGACGCAAGCTTCGATCGTGTCGAAGTACGGGGCCGCTTATTACGCACCTGGAACCTACTACGTGAGCCTCAAGATCAACGAAATGCCTCGTGGTGATTCTTTCCTGCGCAACGAGATACTTATCAATGGGGCGAAGGTTGGGGAGTTCACCGGCTCGGGCAACTACGTGTCGTTCGCGGACCCTGGCAGCTATGAAGTGGTCATCCGAACCATTACCAAAGCGGGTAACTACGGTGAACAGGCAATGACGGTTCCCGTGTCGGCAGCGCCGGCTCCTGCGTGTGACATCAAACAGAGCACGACAACCAGCGGTGTGCTCATCACGCCACTCTGCACCGTGGCCGTTGGGTACATCAAATCCCTCACCTGGAACTACAAACTCGATGGCGTGGAGCAGAAGGCGACATCCAAGTCCTTCTTGGTCACAAAGGACTGGATCAACAACAGCCGTCTCCGCGAATTGACGCTGACCATTGAGACTGACCTGGGTGCAGTTAGCACCTACCCAGTGCAAATAAATTAACCTGAACTGGGGCAACTGGCCTATCAATTTTGATAGGCCAGAACTTCCCCTGAGATGGAGCGAAATCGGGCGTTTTTTAACGCCCTTTTTCATGGGTTCGGACCCTATAGTTCCTGCATCGGCTTAACCAAAAAGCAATGCAAGAAATGAAATCGGGGATCGTGAAATTCATAGCCATTTTGGCTATTGGAGTAATGAACTCCGGGTGCGCCCCGAGGTTCATCGACGTAGAGCAGCCGGTACCGCACGTGACCTGGGTAGAGCGCCAGGTTGAGACGGTCGGAAATGCTGTAGGCCCCTCTCAGGGCCGTGAATTCGTCCTTTCCACCAAAGAGAACAACGTGCTTGGCCCTGACGAGCGGGTTCGTTGGGTCGCGGGCGTTGACCTGGGCAAAAGCAAATTGCAGCGCTCATCTGAGCGTCTCGCAGGGGGTCCCATTGATGGACTTTTTGGGCAAGCGTCAAAAAACACATCGAGTCTAGTAGAGGTCCATCAATTCAATGTGGTTGGGGATGCTCTTTCGATTGAAGGTCAATTGTCATTGCAGCGATTCAATGGAAACAATGCGAATCGCTATTACGTCGAATTTCTCAATTCTGGACGAATGAGCGAATCGAGTGAAACGGAAATGACAAGCGCATGGAGATCGCTATCAGCGAAGCTTAAAGAACGGGGGCTGAACACAGCCAACGTAGTCCTTGGCGGCAGCAAGTACGAGCAGCGCACAAACGCAATCGTCATGGTGAGGATTGGAAAGTGAAAGAGCGTCCGATCCCTGACTACGTGGATGACCAGCTCCAGTTCTTCTTCTGGGAAGTGGATGAGTTTTTCCCCGCGCTCACGATCTTCATCGTGATGTTCATGTGGGACCAGCTCCTGATGGGCATCGTATTGACCGTCGTGTTCGTGAAGGCATTTGGTCGCTTCAAGACCAACAACATGCCTGGCGTTCTATTCCACATGGCCTGGTGGAGCGGCCTTATGGGAATGAACAAAAGGTTCCCCAATGGCGCTATCCGAGAGGCAGTGAAATGAAGTTTTTGGACATGCTTCGCAACATGAAGCAGCTGCAGGCGATGACCATCGTCTCGCTTGTATCCAACGTGATTCTGGCCCTTGGAGTCGTCTACGCGTTGATCACGGTTTCTAACTTGCGTGAGCGAGTTGTGTTGGTTCCGCCGAATCTGGATAAGCGTGCGCAGATCGCATGGGCCTCCGCAGACAAGGAATACCTCAAGAGCTTTGGTCTGTACATGGCGACGTTGGTTGGAAACATTCAACCCAAGTCATCGGCTGTTGTGCTCGATTCGGTCGGGGTGTTCATGGACCCTGGCATCTACAACGACTTTCGGCGGCAGCTTCTGGCCGTGATCGAGGACCCAGTTTTTAAGTCCTCTGGATCTGTCATCAGCTTTCTTCCAGCCTCTGTGCAGTACGAGGCAGAAACGACGCGCGTATTCATCACCGGAACGATCATCACCTCGACGGCGGGCTCGCAGAAGTATCAGAAGCATGTCACCTACGAGGTCGGCACCTCCATACGCGAAGGTCGTCCCTACGTCACGCACTTCACCAGTTACGAAGGCAACGTGCCTCGCTCAGTCACTTGGTGGGTCCAAAAGAACGGTCGCGACGGTTTGCCTATCCCCGATCACGCATTGCCCGATCGATGGAAGACGCAAAAGGCACAAGTGATCGCTCCATCAGCCTCTGATTTTGAGGTCATGAACACCGAAAAGACAGGTGCCGGTGAGCCCGTAGGCGTACCCGCTGCGGACGCCGTGGCGCCTGCAAGCGCCCAGGAAAAGAAGGAGTAAGGCACATGGCGTTGGTTAAAAAAATCTCAGCTCTTGCCATTGCCATCGGCTTTGCGTGGGGAGCGTTTGCGGCCGATGAGGCGCCCAAAGGCGTATCACAGCCGACCATCTCAGCTGTTCAAGCCTCAGCGGGCGAACTGGCGCAGGGTCAAGGATCTGGCCGATTTGTAGAGCGAGCAGGCACGGGATCGAGCAAAGCTGTCAGAACGGCAGCACCAGTCACGCTTCCAGCAGGACCTCTGGGCAAACCCACGAGCGACATCACCAAGCTGATTGGTGAAGCGCAAAAGGCCGGTGGCGAGGCCCTGGACCCAATCCAAAAGGAGATCAATCTTCCTGGGTTGAAAAAGGACGATCCTTCGCTGAAGCCATTCGTTCTGCACACCCGGAACGGTGTCAACGAAATCGTCCGTCTGTCCGGTCGTTTGCTCAACCGGATAGCCACTCCCTTCAAGTCCCCGATGGTGATCGACACCAGCGCATCGGACTACAAGGTCGTGGGCAGCGACATCTACTACACGCCAGCTGGCGACAAGCCCATTGGCCTTTTCATAGCCGATGAAGCGAACACCCAGCAAACGATCAGCCTGACGATTATCCCGGCCCATGACATTCCGGGCCAAAACCTGATCGTCAAGCTGGAAGACCTACGCACGGTCCAAAACCTCGCGGCAGCGCCATCTGAAGCTGAGTCGGAGGTGATGACTCCGCGTGCTAATGACTACACAAGCTTCGTTCGCTCCCTGCTGACACAAGCTGTTCGCGGTCGCATTACCGGCTTCTCGCCTGTACCGCTGGAGGGCGGGGTCGCCCGCATGGGGACCCTCGAAGTGGTCCCAGAAGTCTCCTTCGCAGGCTCTGTCGTTGACATCTACCGCTACAAGATTCGCAACACGAGCAGCGATCGCATGGATCTCCTTGAGACAGCCTTCTTCCGTAAAGGGGTGAAGGCAGTCAGCTTCTTCCCGCGTCTGTCACTGGCGCCAGGTGAAGACAGCTATGTATTCCTACTTGCAGACAAGCCTAAGGCCGCTGCCAGCTTTGGTGTGGAGGCCCAATGAGCATCGCCGACAGCTTTAACAACCTGCAGCCTAATCACAAGCGCACCATCATGCTCGTGGGAGCAGGTGTCCTTGTACTTGGCGTGAGCGTGGCAATCACGTCCATGGGCGATAAGAAATCTCGGAAAACTCCCCGAGCTGAAAAGCCCGAAGTGACCGTCGTTTCGCCAGCCCGCACTACCGGTGTGGAAGGCATGTCCAGCCAGCTCGCTGCACTTCAGAAGGGGCAAGAGGCCCTTGAGTCCAAGCTCAAGAAGTGGGGCGAGAGCCCGCCCGCATCGAAGAAGGAAGCGAACAAGGACGACGAGATCGGTGGGGTCGATAGCGCGCTGGAAATTCCATCATTGACGCCACAAACAAGCGTCTTCGAAGCGCCCACATCTCGACCTCCATCACTGCCACCACCACCGCCTTCGGCCCCAACTGCGGTGACGGGTAATTCAGAAGCTCCGTCGTCACCTGTGCAACCTGCGATGCCAGCAGCAAACACCAGCGCAGCTAACTCTGCTCAGCCTGAGTCTGCTGGAGCGAGTCGTATCCGCGTGGTGACATCACGTGGTGAGTTGAACTCGACTCAGGTAGCTGAAGTTGCCAAGAAGACTGAAGTAGTTGCCAAGAGCCCGAAGGCTCCCGAAGGAGCGTTCATTCCTGCGGGTTCGATGTTTACAGGGGTTCTCCTCAACGGGTTGGATGCGCCAACTTCAGCTGTCGCCCAGAAAAACCCGACACCCATTGTCATCCGCGTAAAGCGCGAAGCGCTTCTGCCCAACTTCGCAGCGATAGACGTGCGTGAGTGTTTTCTCATGGCAGCAGGATATGGCCAGCTGGCGAGCGAGCGGGCGATGGCGCGTGCTGAAAGCCTCTCTTGCGTCCGTTCTGATGGCCAGGTGATCGAGAACAAGCTCGATGCTTACATCGTTGGCTCAGATGGAAAAGTGGGCATTCAAGGCCGGTTGGTAAGCAAGCAGGGCCAGATGATTGCCCAGACGCTGATTGCCGGGGCGCTCGGCGGGGTTGGCCAAGCATTGACGCGTTCCCGCGTCCCTTCGCTCAACATCAACCCGACAGAAGGCGAAAACATCTACCAGTCGGAATCGTTGTCCTCGATCGGACAGTCGGGGTTGGCCGGAGGAATTTCGTCTTCGACAAACATGATCGCGAAGTTCTACCTGGACATGGCCAAAGAGACTTTCCCAGTTGTGGAGATTCCAGCTGGTGAAGTGGCGACGATCATCGTTACGCGCGGTACGAACCTTCCACTGAAGGGTTCGACGAATCTGCAGAAGTTCGTTGACCCCAACGAAAAGCAACGCGGGAACAACGCCCGTCGCGACCACGAGGAACTCCATCAGGAATCTCGTGCGCCTCAATCCCCCGCAGCCACAGCACTTGGCATGGCACAGCACTCAGCTGCCGGAATCGCCAATGGCGTCGCAAACGCAAAGAAACCCACATTCGAAAACGGCATTGGCTGGCAATGACTATGACCTCAATTTTCCGCTCCGCTTTGATGATTGCCGTTAGCGCGGCCTCCCTCGCACTGGGCGGTTGCTCTTCGCTCAACACTGCCAAGAACTCGGACTTTGCGTGTGACAACAGCGACTGCCCGACACCCCTTGAGGTGTATTCGCAAACAAACCACGCCCCCGCCTCAGTGAAGAACGGCCGGACACCGGAGTCATGGAAGCTCAACGGGGGAAAGAACGCCGACGCCAAGCGCGACAAAAAAGCGGATGCCCGTGAAGAACTCCGCATGGATTTGGCTGTCGCGGAACCTTCCGCGCAAATGCTCATGGGCGGTGCGCCAGCGCCTCAGCCGTTGCGCGAAGCCAGCCAGGTCATGCGCATCTGGATCGCTCCTTACATCGATCAACAGGACAACCTCAATTGGTCGGGTTACGTCTATTCCGAAGTCACACCACGCCGCTGGGCTGTGGGTGAACAAGAGGTCCGCCATCAGGGCCTCCCTCCCCAGTTTCTCCCTCGCTAACTCTCATCAACTCATAGGAAATTGGATATGAACCACTCCTCGAAAAAAATCGAAACCGCCTTGCTGCTGGCCATCGCCATCACTTTGCCCCTGCAGGCGATGGCAGGTGCAGGTGGCACGGAATTCACGCAGGTCTACGACCAGCTCACCGGCTGGGCGAACGGCACGCTGGGCAAAGTCCTCGGCGTGTCTGCGCTGCTGGTTGGTCTGGGCGTTGGCGTGATCAAGCAATCGGTGATTGCCGCCGTTGTCGGCATCGCTATGGCTCTGACCGCTGGCTTCGGCCCTGGTGTCATCGATGGTGTTGTGTCGTCTGGCGTAGCCATCGTCAACCCGATCTAAGACATCGAGCAACAGGGGGAGAAATCGAATGTCAGTAGTTCACGACAACATCCGCAGGGCGGCACAGCGCATCAACCCGGACGGGTTCCTTCCGGTGAACTCCTATGACCCAGAAACGGGGATCTTCTTCCTCGATGATGGGTATCTGGGTGTGTGCTACTGGGGTGATCCAGTGAACGGCGCTGACGACACGACAGCGGAAATGCTCAAGGGAGCATTTTCGCTATCGCTTCCAGAAGGAAGCTTTGTCCAGGTATCGCTGATCGGGATGCCTGATATTGACCGCCAGGTCGCCGCATACCGTGATCGGCGGAAGCAGGGTATTAATCGGCTGACCAATCCAGCCACGCGTAATGTTATCGAGGCCTACGCCGAACGACGCGCAGATTTCATTTCTCATTCAAGGTCTGTCTCAAACATCCCAACGATCGGGGTGAAGATGCTTGACCGAAAAGTTTTTGTCGCACTGAAGATCCCATTCAGTGGAATGACGCCCACAGAAAAGGACATGGACCTGGTTGCCGAATCTGGGGCCAAGCTCGCGGAGTCGCTGCAGGTAGTCGGGCTGTTTATGAGTCGCATGACGGCTGCTCAGTACGTCACGTTGGCGTACCGCCTGACTCATCCATTCAATGCTCCAAAGACCGATGAAATCCGCGAGGACCAATTGCTCAAGGAGCAGGTATTTGTTCCTGGGGAGAGCATCGACGTAGAAGTTGACCGGCTCGTCTTCAATGACGATACCTACGCACAGATGCTGTCGGTAGGCCGATGGCCAAAAGGCAATGATTTGTCTCTCATGGCCTACATGCTTGGCGATCCTCTGGGCGCCAACAACCAGATCAAGCTTCCTTACCACATCAACCTGACCCTGCACTACCCAGAGCAATACGCAAAGCGCTCTTCGGTGAAGCAGAAGTCTGCTTTCACAAACTACCAAGCGTTTGGTCCGCTGCTCCGGTTTGTTCCAAAGCTGCTTTTCAAGAAGCAGGGCCTTGATGTGCTTGTCAACGCAGTGGAGCAGGGCGCAACGGTGGTGGAGTCCTGCTTCAGCATCAGCGTCTACAGCAAAGACCGTGAAGAAAGCGTGCGTCAGATCGCTGCACTCAAGACGTACATGCAGTCCTTTGACTTCAGCATGGGCGAAGAAAAGCGCGTGATGCTGCCGACCTTCTGGAACGCCTTTCCATTGTTCCCGACAGCAGAGTCGATCAAGAACACGTTCAGATTCAAGACGCTGGCAGTTGAGCAAGCGATGACGTTTGCTCCGATGCTCGGTGAGTGGAAGGGTACTTCTACTGGGAAGCCTGGGACAGGTCACGCCATGCTGCTCCAAAGCCGCCGTGGACAGGTCATGAGCCTGGATCTTTACGACAGCCCAACGAACTACAACGGGGTTGTTTTCGCAGCTGCTGGATCGGGCAAGTCCTTCTTCACACAGGCCATGATTGCGGACTACCTATCGATCGGGGCCAAGGTCTGGGTGATTGATGTGGGCCGCTCGTATCTCAAGCTGGCAAAGATGCTGAGTGGGTCGTTTATCGAGTTCGGCTCGATGTCCGGGATCAGCTTGAATCCATTCTCTCGAATCGAAGACATCGACGAGGAGATTGGGCTGATTAAGTCTTTGATTGAAAAAATGGCCGCCCCCATTGACGGTCTCGAAGACTGGCATCGTTCACGTCTTGAAGAAGCGATCAAGGCCGTGTGGAGCACCAAGGGAAAGGCGACAACCATAACCGACGTGGCCACCTACCTGCTGGCTCAACAAGACACTCGGATCAGCGACTTGGGATCAATGCTGTTTCAGTTTACCCGCGACGGCTCTGAAGGCTACTGGTTCGACGGAAAGTGCAACATCGATCTGGATCAAGATCTTGTGGTGCTTGAGTTGGAGGAGCTGAAAGGAAAGCGTGTACTGCAGCAGCTCGTGCTGATGCAGTTGATCTCGTCTATCCAGCGGGAAATGTATCTCTCCAATGATGGGCGTCCCAAGATCCTCATCATTGATGAAGCCTGGGATCTGTTGAATGACCCGATCATCGCCCGTTTCATGGAAGACGCCTACCGTCGCTTCCGTAAGTACGGCGGGTCCGCGATTGTTGTGACCCAATCGATCGCCGACCTGTATTCGTCGCCATCTGGTATCGCAATCGCAGCGAACTCGGCTTTCAAATTCATTCTGCGTCAAAACGGCGAAACCATCCAGCAGGTCAAGAAAAACGAGTATCTCGCTCTCGGCGAGTACGGGTTCTATCTGCTCGGTACCGTTCATTCACAACCGGGGAAATTCAGCGAAGTCCTCATGTACACCGACCAGGGCATGGGCTTGGCCAGATTGGTGGTGGACCGCTTCACCCAGGTTCTCTTCTCTACCAGTGGCACAGAACGAACCGAGGTTATCAACTCAATTGAAAAGGGGGTTGATCCAGTAAGGGCCATCGAGAACTACATCGCCACATACGGCTAATGAAGAGAACCAAATGACTACAGAAACTACACCCGTACCCGTTGCAATAGATGTCGCTCAGAAGCGTAGCCCCGGGGGCATTGCTGCACTAGCGTTTGATGTCTTGGTGATCGTGGTCGTTTCACTCCTGACCATGATTCTCGCGATCCGGTTTGCACCTGCCATCGGGCTGTCGCTGGGTGGTTCAAAGAGTGATGGCCAATTCCTCGTAGCCAACATTGAGTCCTTGGCTCGTGAAGAAATGCTCGCCCTGGGCGATATGGTCCGTAAGGGTGAAATCCTGCCCGCAGAAATGCCTGCAAAAACTGAGAAGTTCAGCGATGAACTGATCAAGGTCCTCCAGGCATACGCGGACGAAACCGGCAAGGTTGTACTTCGCAAAGACTCCGTGGTGGCGGCTCCCGAATCCGTCGTCGATCTGACCGATGAAATTAGGACCAAGCTACTCAAGTCCGGTGCCATGCAGCCTTCTCATGAGCCAAAGGACAAGCCCTGAAATGGACCCGATCGCTGGTGCCGAAATAGGTGCGAGAAAGAGGAGCATTCCGGTCTGGCTGAAATTCTTGATTGGATTTCTGGCTGTGGATTTGGTGGCTATTGCCCTTGTTGTGGTCGGTCTTCTACTGACTGGCTTGCGGATTGGCGTTGATGTACAGCGCCTCATTGGAGAGCCAGCATGCATGCCGTCACTCTTGTATCTCTGGCACAAGCCTGATCGCGACACACCGCGCAAAGGCGACTACGTAGTGGCCAGGATGCCTGAAACGGGCATGTCCATCGGCGCTCGAAAGGGCGA
Source organism: Acidovorax sp. FG48 (assembly GCF_057809085.1). Taxonomy (NCBI): domain Bacteria; kingdom Pseudomonadati; phylum Pseudomonadota; class Betaproteobacteria; order Burkholderiales; family Comamonadaceae; genus Acidovorax; species Acidovorax sp. FG48. Next base: position 270,468 of record NZ_JBMDJH010000004.1, read on the forward strand.
CAGGATTGTCAAACAAGTTGCTGCCACCGAAGGTGATCGAGTGCGGATTCAAGGCACTGAGCTGTGGATCAATGAAAAGCACACCGATCGGTTGTGGTTGTCAAAAAGCATTCCAGGAAAAGCACCCGGAGATTTCGACCGTGATTCCGTCATGGTTGAACACGAAATCTTCCTGATGGGCACCACCAAAGAGAGTTTTGATTCCAGATACTGGGGAACCCTGCGTCGTGAAGAAATTATTGGTTACGCGATTCCTTTGCTGTAGCGTCCTGACGGTGCTCTGCACTGGTACTGCCTTCACGGCAGATGAGAAGGTCCACATGCCGTGGACGGATCGTTCATCTGTTCCGCCCGTACCACTACATACAGCACCTCCTAGCCAAAGTCTGGGTGATCTCGGCTTTGGAACATCAAGGGGGGCGCCTTCTCTGTGGATGAATGAAGCTGTCGATCGTCATCGGAATGCCATTCCAGGCGTAAAGGAGGGTGAGTCAGCATCAATGGACTATGAGATGCAGGTATTCATCTCTGCCGGCATGCCAGAAGGGGTCCTTCGTCACCTCTTTGCGCAGGCGATGCAGTTTCCCCAAGGGAAAGTCCGTTTTGTGCTCCGTGGATTCACTCCCCAGCAACTCGGGCCACTTGTAAGCAAGCTGCGCGGCTTGTTCCCTGACCCATATAGCGATCACATTGCCCTTGAGGTTGATCCAAATGCATTTCGCACCTACAAGGTTGAAGCCGTTCCAGTCTTTCTGGTGAAGGAACAATCAAAGTGGTTTGAGGTTCAGGGAGCCCAAAGCCTTGATGCTGCGAAGGAGAACGTACGCAATCGCAGCCGAAAGGTTGTTGGTGAGATGTATGCCATCGCAGAGCCAGACATCCTCGCCGTGATCGAGGACCGGGCGAAGAAATTCGATTGGGCCCCTGTTTTAGCTCGCGCACAGGCGCGCATGGCCAACAACCTCAAGCCAGGTTTTGACTTGCCAACCGCAAACCGTACCGATACGCGGTATTTCACGCCTACCTTCACCGTACCGCATGACATCACTGCGCCATCACAGGCGGGGCAGGGTGAGACAGTTTTGGCTAGGGGAGGGCAGTCGTTCAACCTGCTTGATCACACGCGGCTCCAGGTTCCAGTCATCGTGTTTGATGCGTCCGATACCCGCCAGGTCAAGATGGTTCGCTCGTGGCTCATGCGCCCGGAATACAAGGATGCTGACCTTTTTGTGATCGGCAGCGACTTGACCTCGCGGAACGCTAAAACTCCGTTGACGACTGAACTGGGCAATGCATTCAAGCGGCCTGTCTACCCATGGCTTGCAAAGCTGAGCGAGCGCATGGGCGTCGATTCCGTCCCATCAATCGTTGTGCAAGACGGAAACCGCCTGCGCATTTCTTCCTTCGACCCGGAGAACCGGTGATGAAATTTCTCGGCGCGATCGCTTCGCTCCTTCTCGGGGCGGTGCTTTCCATCGGTGGTGCAAAGCCTGCTCACGCCCAGGGCGAGGCGTTGAACATTGGCTGCAACAGCTACAACCCGCTGGAAACCATGTTCTCCGATGTCTGCTGGTCTGGCATGTTCCCAATTCGCCTAGCTGGCGGAACTTTCATGAATGGGAAATCAGGTGTTCCTGCAGATGCTTCGCGCAAGGTTGTCTGCGCCTGTGGGGGTGACATCAAGAAGGGACAGCTTCCAAGAATTGGTTTCACCATTGGTTTCTGGGCACCAGCCAAGATCATGGACGTGACGCGCAAGCCCTACTGCATGCCATCACTCGGTGGAATCGAGATGCCCGTCGCTAGCGTTGAGTTCCTGAACTCGGGAGCCAACCGTGGGCGTAACGATCGCCAAGAAGCCTTTGCAAACTGGGTCTTGTACAGCTTCCCAATCGTCTACATGCTCCGCCTGCTGGACGATGGTGCCTGCCCGCCAGATGGGTTGACGGAGTTCGATCTGATTCAAGCGAGTCCGCTGTACCCAAACTGGAACGATGTGCTTGGTCGGTACACGACATTCATCAATCCGGAGATGTTGCTCTTTGCGAATGCTACCTCGTTGTTCGCAATGCCAATTGATGCAGCTGCCGCGACAGCAGGAAAGCCTCTGAACAATATGTTCTGGACGGCCGGGGCCTGGGGCCCTGTGTACCCGATCACAGGGTTCTTCGGGAACGGCGTGGGAAACATGAAGGACAACGTTGGGTTCACCAGCCTGACTGCTATGCGTGGGCTTTCGCTGATGCACCGCCTGGGCTTCCTGAATGAAACCATTGGGAACGACAGCCTTTGTGAACGCCAGATGCGTCCCATCATCCGCAAGGATGCCTATCGCTGGCAGATGCTCGCTCCGTCCCCTGAGTCCGACGGACGGTTGCCAGGCGCCCCACCACCTACGGCTACGACTTCTCAAGTCCAAGAGGTCAACCCGCCCTCACGCTTCAGCACCTGCACGCACCCCACTGGATCGAGTACCGCTGCTTGGGGCGTTTGGCGCGATGTACCAGCTACAGGTGAAGACCATTCCTATTTGATTTTCCAGTGGACCGACTGCTGCTTCGGCGCCACCCCCTGAGATAAAACGTATGGATACTGGAATTTCCAAATCGATGCGCTTTGGCGCGAGCGTGATGTTGGCATGGGCCACATGGGTGATGCCCGCTATGTGGAGCATGGCATATGCACAGTCTTTGCCATACCAGGAGCCGACCCAGGCCCAGATCGAGGCATCAACATCTCGCGGCAAAGAGTTCTCTACCCAAGATGAAGCCACCAGCGATACCCTCATCAACAAGCGAGCTTCAAAGATTCTGAGTGGCAGTTACCAGGGTACGGGTCAACTTCGCACCCCAAACTTCGCTGAAGACACCACCCCAGTGAGAACACCAAAGGTGGTTGCGGATCCAAACGAGAAGGCGAATGCCGAACGCCAAGCAGCGAGAGTGAAGCCTCGTACCCAACAGGAAATGGTCTCTGGGGCCCAGTCAGGCTCGGGTATTGGCTCAACCGTCTATGGCCAAATGGACGCTGGCAACAAGTCCCTTGCGACTGGACAAGTTGAACCAGGGGTAAACCAGACAAGCGGGAGTCGTGTAAACCTCCATGAGGTCATGCCAGGCTTCTCGTCCCCGGAGGTGAATCGCCTCGATCAGATGGGAGCTGACATTTACGCAAACCCTGAGAAGGCAAAGACGCTGGCTGAACAGAACAAGCGCAACCTGCGCCGGGATGGCTGTCGCCGTACTCAGTTCATGCCGTTGACCTTGCAGAACATTGATCTCGCACCGTCTTCCGCCGATCATCGAATCCTGAAGGTGGAGTTTTTTGACCTGGTGAAAGAGCCGATTCCCGGTACTAACCCCGTGGAATATCAGACCATTACCAAGCCAAGTACCTACAAGCGCGGCCAGGTCAAGATGAGTGTGGCTACTCTTGGTGCGTCATCGACTGTGTGGTGGGACAAGGTGGATGAGACCTTTGCCATTCGCTACACGTACACCCCATTTACGAATCCAAAGAACAGGAATTTCTTCACGTACAACCACTGGTGGGCGATGAAGAACGCTTCAGGTTCTTTTGAGCGCATCGTGAACCAAGGTCTCGTGAGCTACGGATCTCCCTCGGATGGGTGGACGCCCGTTCTTGGCTACACCCTTCCGTACGGGGCATCTGCGCTATATCTCTCTGCAGATCTATACCAGACCGAGGTCAATTACTACGAAGGAACAGAGGGTGTTCCGTGCCCTCCCGACCCACCTGAGACTTGCGAAGTTCCGGCTATGGGTGGAGGAGTGATTCGGTTCTGTCCAGGCTCTTTCGGATCCAACATCGCGTTGATGTATGACGATCAGGCAAACCCAAACGATCGCCGATATGGCAAGGCCATCAACGACACATTGTCGGTGAATGCATCACGCAAGGACTACAAGAACGATGCAGGTGTCACCGCAGGCGTGATGCGCGGCCTCAATGCCTCAAGCAGTGAAAAGGCGCAGGAGCTGATTGGCAGTTGCCGTCGCGACGCAATATCTCGGATTGAGGTGAATCAGGGCAAGCCATACGGCATTCCGGACATCAACACGTGCTCCGAGACACTCATCAATCCATACCCTCAGGGCTGCAAAAACATTCAGCGTTCGTTTGGCCTGACATACATGGGCGAACACAACTTCATGACAGTGCGGGCCTTCATGAAGACCAAGGTTCCAATCATCGACCCCCAGACGGGTAAGCAAATCAAGGATACGGATGGGAACCCGCTGTTCACATACCGGAAGGACCCCGCCAACGTGGCTGGTCCCATTCGCACTGATTTCACCATCATGGGAGCTGCTACTTGCCCTGGCGGGAACTGCTCGACCGAGATACCAGATGATCCGCGAGGTGGGAGCGAGGGGTACTACGTCGAGTACACACACACACCCATGGGTGGTGACCCAAAGACATATGCCTTTGATGGCGTCTACGTGCAAGGTGGAGGTACAAGCAACTTCACTCACTATGGTGAAGCGTCTGCTAATTGGATGCCAACCGGTTCAGCAGCAGGTGATGGATCGCTTCACCAAGTGAGGTTGATGGCCAAGGCCTACAACATCCCGATCAATACCTTTGCTGGTTGTGAAAAGTACATGCAGTACGTTGCTGACGGCTTTTGCCGTGGTGGCAAGTTGACCTGCGTAGCTACGTCGCCGACGAGAACCGTGGGCGGCGTGACCTTTGGGCCTGGTCTCCCCAATAGCGGCATCGTGACTCTTCTGAAGAAGTGGGGAACCGAGTCCACCGCTGTTTTTCCTGACTATGAGGGCGGAGACAGCCCTGACCCGACGCCAACGGGCCCTGGACTGACCATGCTCGAAGACGCAATGTGCTGGGAAGCGCAGGGCGAATCATTTACGAGCTGCTCGACGATGCAAGATGAAGGAAGCCTCAAGCGGTTCTTCAAGGGGCAGGAGGAGTGGGGTACAGATTGCCATATTGCGAGCGACCCTGAGGGTAAGCCTCTTGAGTCCTCTGGGATGTGCAAACGCGCACCCGCTCTGGATAGCTGTGACACTCGGTTTGAGGGACTCTATACGGGCCAGTGCTACAACCCGACCGTTGCATACGACTGCGGCACAACAAAGCAGTCGAACCTTCCAGTAGTCGTGGAGGAGCTTGGCGACGCTTGTACTGGAGCTATGCGGTGCCTCGGCACCGAGTGCCACCGGCCGAACCTGACAGGCTCACACGGTGGAGAGTTTGCCCAGGCAGTTTCCGGAATGGAGGCACTGAACTTCATGATCAGCGAAATGGTGTGCGCCGAGACGGGAGCGACACCTACGAGCGCTGAGCAGGCCTGCACGCCCATGGTCTTCGGCGGCAAACCGATGTACTGCAAGATCCCAATCGGACATCAGATTGGCCTGACTCCCAACTGCTGCAAGGAGGCGAAGAAAAACGCGGGCGGGGCACCATCATGGATCGACTACCTGAAAGCGACGTATGCACTCTACAAAATTACGCGCAACCAGACTTTCCAGCAGTTCATGTCGAACTACGACGCTTACAACCAAACGGCCAACTACTTGGGCGAGATCGCGAAACCTGTTCAGAACATGCTGGACAGTGCATCCGGCTTCATTACAGACAAAGTAGTGACTCCATTCCGTGCGGGCTTCGATAACCTGTTTGGAGGCTTTGGTTCGGGTGGGCAGATCATGGGACCGCCTGCGTCTCTGGCTGTTGATGCACCTGTCAAGATGCCTTCAATCTCGGGGGTGATCGACTCCTTTACCCAAACGCTGATGAAGTCCGCAAGCGAGGTACTGAAAGCTATTGGTGGAGGTCCTGAGTTGTCCGCCATGTTCTTTTCAGAAACTACCCTTGCCAATGGAGCTACTCGGTTTGAGATGACGGCAATGATGCAGAACATTGCTTTGGTCTTCCAAATCTACTCGGTCCTTCAACTCATTGGACACATCATTTTTGCATGCAAACAGGAAGAGTACGAGTGGGGTATGAATGACAAATGGAAGTTATGCACATTCGTTGATTCATGTTGTGCCAAAAAGGTGTTTTTGCTTGGGTGTGTTGAAAAGCGGCAACTCTACTGTTGCTACAAATCAATTGTCGCGCGAGTGATGTCTGAGCAGATCATCAAGAAGAACTTGGTGGCGAATCGACCTTATGGATATCGCACGAGTACCAGTGGCCAGCCCCTTGGAAAATGCGATATCAACTGCGGCGGATTTACGCCATTTGAGTTGGCTTCGGTGGATTGGTCTCGGGTAGATCTAACGGAGTGGACGGATACATTGGTCGAAAGCGGCCTCCTAAACCCAGCTGATCCCAGAACAAACTTTGGTGTGTCCAAGAACACTGTGGAATCGACAATGACTGTTGGACGTGCAAAGGATGAAGAAGGAAAATTTGATCAGCGCGTTGGAGCAGTCAAGAGCGCAGAGGGCTGGATTCAGAATTCCGACAAGGTGACCGACTTTGCCGAATCCCTTCGTGAAGAAGGTGTCCAACATTGCTATGTGAACGACAAGAAGATGCCCTTTACCTATCCTGGGTGTGTGATGAAGTGAAAAATTCGAGCAGAACCATGGTCATTTTCTGCACACCACCGTTGAAAAAAAAACCGTAGTCAAACTCGAAACATAACCTCAGGGGGCGCTGGCCATAGTCAGCGCCCTTTTTCTTTTGCGGTCCTTGAAACGGGGCTGAACAGGTCGCTTTTCGGCACCGTTTTTTTGGGCCAATTCCATACGATCAGGGAAGTGCGAATACACAGCGCACACCAGCGACCTTCATCCAGTTGTTAGCCATTCGATGGCGCACTGGCAATCGTATTGATCAGACCCCCCAACTCATTTTCAGACAGACGTGCAAGAGGAAGGCAAGTATCTCCTGGTGATCGTGACCGTCCTGGCCGTGGCTGCATTGGGCATTCTGGCCCTGGCCGCTAAAAACGAGAGCAAACGGTCACATGGGCCGTCGAAGCGGGCACGAGGTGATTCGAGAGTGAACACAAAAAAATCTGAAACAAGGCGCACTAAGGGCGCCCAAGTCCAGATGGACGCAGTTCCTGATGCTTTACCTGAGAGTCGTTTGATCATTCCTCCACCAGATGAGCCTCGTATCGAAGCAATCGCCCCCAAAAACGACAGAGCGAGGATCTTCTGATGTTGCGCACGCTTGCCGTTACTTTCTTCGTTTCACCCGTACTCGCTGCTTTCGCTGCTGGCCCTGTTGCTGACGCTGTAGACCCAGTTGTCCAAGCAATTCGCGAGTCAGCCCAAGACAACTCGCGGCTGTCATCCTGCGTAGCCTTGGCCAATGCAAACAAGCAAGTCTCAACGCCAGAGTCGGCCGCAGTGCGCCGTAAAGCCATCGAGCAGGTAAGTGCTCGACTCAAGAGAAATGAGCCAGCCATGCTTCGGGCACGTGCAGATGCTGCGCGTAAAGGGTTGTACGGCTTCAAGCAGGATCCAGACATGGCACTGCGCTTGTACGAGCGGGCAAAAACCCCCGATGCGGGTCTCAACGCTGCGCTGATCCTCTTCAAAGGGGGGGCAGATCCTATGGAAGCGGCGACGGCTAAGCGAATAGTCGATGTCCTCACCAAAAGCGGTGCATCGCTCCCGAATTCAAGAGGTAGCACGGGTTCACAGGCGCACTACATCGCTGGACTCGTCCATGAATCTGGTGCCACCGGTGATGCAGATCCAAAGCGCGCATTCGAGCACTACCGCGCTTCTGCAAGGAACGGATATGTGCCAGGCGCTTTTCACTACTTGCGATTGCTGTCTCAAACCCTCCCCAAACTACCCGATTCAGAAAGATCCGTAGTTATGCAGGAGCTGCGGATGATGATGACTCGATGGCGCTGGCAGTCGGCGGACATCATGCTTTTGAACGGTGACATGTACGCCGCTAAGTGGATCCCTGATGAAGATGGTTTTCTCGCTCAATACCACTGGCGAATGGCGCAACGCATGGGGGGGCCAAAGGAAGTCCGTGACTTTGAAGATGCTCTCAAGACACGTCTCAAGAAGCTTTCCCCTGAGAAAGAAAAAAGGCTTGAAGAGGCCGTCGAGTCTGGCATCCGAAATGTCATGGCAGTGAAACACGAATTGGAGTTTGCAGACCTATGCGCCGAATGAACTATGCATTGACAAGGGTCCTTGCTCTAGTAGCAATGGCCGTGTTTGGGCTCATTCTTATGGCCCCGGCCTTCGCGGTTGATGGTTTCATTAAGGACAAGGAGGAGGGCTGGTTCTGGTATCAGCGCGATCCCGAGCCTCCGGAACCTAAACCAATTCCTAAGCGGCCTCCGCCGCCTCCCATGCCACAGGCCCCTCCCAAGAAGGTGGAGCCAGCGAAGCCAAGTGCGCTTTCTGTGGAATGGTTCCAAAAGGAATACCCGCAGATCCTCAATGCTGCCATTGATGATCCAACGGCCGAGAACGTCCAGAAGTATCGCTATGCAACGCGTGTGATGCTCGATAAGGCCAGCAACTTCACACACGTGTTTCAACGCCAATCGCTGCTTGACCCACTGCTGGATGAGTCGATTCGAACACCGTTTTCAAGCGCGGCACGAGGTAGCTTCCAGGCGTTGACAGACAAGGAGCGTACTGAGGCTGTGAACAGCATCAACAAGGCTGCAGGCCTCTGGGTCTTCCTGGATGAGAAGTGCCCCTTCTGCGCGCTGCAGTACCCACTTGTCGCCCGCACAGCGAAGGAAAGGGGATTCATCGTTACTTACATCACTCCTGATGGAAAGCGACCCCCCTGGATGTCTCCGAAAGACGAGTTGCTCGCTGACAGCGGTCAGTCCAAGTACCTGCGAATTGGTGTCCGACCTGCCGTGGCATTGGTCGTTCCCCCGGCAAAGATCACGGTTTTGACGCAGGGAATGTTGTCACAGGATCTGCTTGAAGAACGGATCTTGCACGCGGGAGACGAGGCCGGATTGCTGTCGGCGGAGTTGCGCAAGAAGGCCTTTCCGAACGAACGAGGTCTCTTGACGACAGACGACATCAAAGAAATCGGTAGGGAGTTGGATTCGAACCCCAATGGCCTGACCACGAACGTACAGCAGCGAATTGAAAAGAGGTTCTAAGTGAATAACTCCCAGCCCAAAAGAAATCAACGCCTCTGGCTTCGCTTTAACTCGCTCGCGCTGGCTGCGGCGATGACGTTGACATGCCTTCCTACCACCAGCCAGGCGGGTTTGAAGGAGGCAATGAACCAGATGTTTGTGTCGGCCTCGACCAATCCGCAAATGATCGACACCCAGCGGCTGAAGGGTGTGTATGGCGGCTCAATGTCGCTTCGACCTGCAGGGCAGGGCATCAACATCCTCCAGTTTGCTCCGCCACGAATTGACGCTGGGTGCGGCGGTATTGATGTTTTCTTTGGAAGCTTTTCGTTTATCAATGGTGCGCAGTTTGAACAGCTGGTGCGATCCATTGCTGCCAATGCCGTTGGGTTCGCCATCAAGTCAGCAATTAACGGAATGTGCAGCCCATGTGGAGCCATTCTTCAGGAGCTTGAAGCTGCTATTCGCGAACTGAATGCAATGGCGAAAAACACATGTGCGATCGCCAAGGCCATGTTCGATAAGGACGCATCCGACAAACTCATGGAGCGGGCTTCGAAAATCGGTGAGCACCTTAAAACCGCAACAAATCGGGTTTCAGATGCTTTGGCTGCCAACAATCAGTCCCAGTCGGAGCCTCCTTCGAAAACAGCAAAAGGTGGTAGCGAGAACACTAAAGATAACAACCCAATGTATGGGAATTTGGTGTACAGGGCGGCTAAAGAGACGCTCAATGGGGGCACAAACACCCTTCGTGCATTTCTAAGTGAGACCGAGGCAATAGAGATGATCCTCGGCCTTTTCGGGACAGTAATCGTTACGCCCGCTCCCAGTACAGGTGCGACGTGCCCGGATTCGTCTCCAGAACGTTGTGACCAACCACCACTTCCGTATGGGCCTGTTATCGCGGAATGGGGGCAGCTCTTTGATCCTGAGAAATTCTCGGATGCTGGAGTTAAGGTTTACAAATGCGCTGATTCTGCGTGCGAAAGAATGACAACTGGAAATATTCCATTGTCGAGCTGGGGTGGTGTCCAGAAAGTTATTAATTTGGCTATGTTTGGGGTCGAAAATCCATCGACCGTATCAAGTTCGAGTTATACGCCGAACTCGATTGTGGGGTCCTTTGTCCACAAGGTTCCACTTACAAATTCAAGCATTGACCCAAGATCGAAAAAGCTGATTGAAATACTTCCGCTTCCTATTCTCAATGCCATGATGGAGGTTCAACATATCAAAGGAGGTCCGGAACTGCTCGGTCTTCAAGTTGCCAACATGATGCCTCAATATTTTGAGTATCTATTGGCGACAGAGCTGTTGACGATTGGGAACAATGTCTTTTCCTCGCAAAGCAAAACTAGCCCGCCTGCGGGATATCAGGAAAATCTGTATCTAAAAGCACAAACGCTTAAGCGGCCCGCAGCTACAGAGTTGGCTGACATGATGAATAAGTCCATCGATTCAGTTAGAAGCATGAGAGCACTGGCGGGTTCCAACCTCCAAACCAGCAGTGGCGGAAGTAGAAAGTAGAGGACCCTGAGATGGCTTTCACTATCTACACAATCTCCGACCCGGCCACGATTGGAAGTGTTCTGACTTCGATGGCCATGTTTTTCGGCCAGGACTCATGGGTAGGGTCGATGATTAAGACGGGGCTGATTATTGCCCTTCTATTCATTCTCGGGAAAGGTGTCGTTGCGAATGGTGGCTTGCGGCTTGATACGATGCTCATACAGCTTATTATTGTTTGGGTGGCGTTCATGCCGAAAACGACAGTAACTGTTGAACATTTTGAAAACGCTGCACCAGCGCGGGTTGTTGACGATGTTCCTTTTGCAATAGCGGTGCCTTCGGCGATGGCCGGATCATTTGCCCTGTTCGTCACGCAAAAGATTGAAGTCGTTATGTCCTCTGCCAATCCGAAGTTTATATCGGCGAGTGGAGAAACTGAGGTATTTGCGCCAGCTAAGACCCTTATGGCTATCGTGGGTTGCGCTCACGATCCTGATCGCTGTATGGATGAAAATTGGAAGCAAACTCTTTTCGCAGCATCGAGGTACTGTGGCGGTGGCGAGATGAGTAATAAGGATTTCAATAGAAGTCCTAGCGTTTTTCGTGCCTTTGCTGAAGGGCTTACTCAAAACAACCAAACTATTATTTACACGACGGACAATCCTTATAACCCTGGAGGCTCAGGTGGGCAGGCTGCTACTTGTGAAGAAGTTCGTCAATACATTAATAACGTTGCTACCGACCTTGAAGCGAACAATGAGTCTGTCTTTGAGAAGGTGCTAGATGGAATTGCGAAGAATACGCAGCAAAACAAGTATCAACAGTGGGCGAACGCTCAGCCGTCAACACGGGAATGGTCTGAAACATTAGAAATAATAAATCACGTAACAAATGATTCTGCTCAGATCAACAATGTAGCCATTACAAATGTCATGGCCTTTTCAATGGCTGAGCAGTTTGCCAGGGCCGGAAAAACCAGTTTCGATACCATCGTAGAGGTGAAGCGTGATACTGGTTTGTTCGAGTGGGCCAAAGCTGAAGCGGATAGCGCATTCATGGTCACAACGGCGTCGCCGAAGTTCATGGATATTTTGTTCTTCATTTTTATAGCTGCGACTCCAATTGTCATGTTTGTGGCAATTGCAAATCCTGAATCTGGTATTAAGGTTGTCGGCGGATATCTACTCTTTGGGTTGTGGACTCAAAGTTGGGTTCCAATGATGTCGATCATTACTGGCTGGTACCAGAATCAGTTGCTGAATTTTCCACTGCCTGGTCCATTGGGCTTTACGCCTGAATATATGGCAGGATATTTGAGGCATATTTATTCAACCACAATCGTTGCCTCTAATATGCTTCAGGCATCGCCATACATGATGTTTGCAATTATGTCTGGGAGTATGTTTGCACTCTCCAACATGATTTCTAAGGCTGCACCTTCGGTTGGCGCAGGAAGCGTCGCTGAGGGTTCATCTCCTTCTTCAGGTGGTAGCAAGCCTGGAGCTGGAATTCCTAATGCCACAGGTTTGGGAAATGGTCCTTCTGGTGCGGCTCAACTTGCGTCAATTGGAGGTGGTTTGGCAGCGATTTCGGGCGGTGTTGGTGGAAGTGCTTTCGCAGGCGGTGCCAATGTCGCGCCGGCAATGGGGGGGACTCTCCCATCAATAAGTAGCACTGCAGGGGCGCAAGTTGCAACGGCTGCTGCAGATACCAAGGCGGCGGAAGCAACACAAAGCGCTTCTCAAACGGCCGAAAAGGGGTGGCAGCAAATTTTTTCTACTGGTCGCTCTGGATCAACGGCGGTGTCAAGTTCGGAAGTAGCTAGCGCGATGCGGAGTGAGGGGTATACGGTAGCAAACACGGCGAGTGATACGCAACGCGACAGTTCTGGCCAGGCAACAACTTTCCGTGTTGGACATGATACGAGCCAGACCTCACGAGTGGGCCTTGGCGGTGAAGCTAGTATTGATTTGGGTGGTGTGATGGCTGCGATTGGAGGCGTGCTTGATAAGAAGGCAGGCGCTCTTTCCACTGCAAGTGGGAAGGCAGCTGAGAAGGGAAGCCTTGCAAATCTTCAATCCTTGTATGGCCAAGCCGAAAAGGCACTCGCAGCAGGAGATACAGCGAAGGGTAATTCGCTTCTTGATCAGTTTGGTAAAGCTGCGGCCTCACACGATGCTAATTTCGGAGGTGGTGCAAGCTCTGTACTAGGCCAAGTCGGTGGCATTATGGGCAAAGCGTTGAAGCTAAAGGGGTCGTTGGAAGGAAGTGTTGCCCGTGGAAATATTCAAACGGCGGGATTATCGTCTGACCAGTCAGGATCTACAGATCGCACCCTTTCAAGCGGAAGACAGGTTACTAGCCAATCTGGAGCGACAAACACTACAGGTACTCAAGCAAGCCGTAGTGCCTCCTTGACCAAGGCTGCGAGTGACATTGAATCGGCAACAAATGCTGCGAAAGAATCGTTCCAGACTGCCCAGACAGCCCGTGAAGCACAATCATTGACGCGATCGGCGACAGCATCTGCTGGTGCGAATTCGAATTCATCAATTGATGGCACTGCATTAGTGGCTGCTTGGGGAAATACCCAAATGAATTCCAACGGCAGAGACTCAGGTACTTCTCGCCAAGCTATGGATCGTGTTGTATCAGCATTAGGTTCTGCTCTGGGTGCTGCGGGGGGTGAATTTCAGCAGGCTTTAGCAGCTAACGTGTCCCGCCTCCGCGACGAGGGTAAGGGTGCAACTATGAGTAACGACCAAATTGCCGGTGCAGCCGCTGTGCAAGCTTTGCATTCCATGATGCAGAGTCCAAATCAAACTACTGCTGCAACAGGTTTTGCGGCAATCGCTACCATGGCGGAAAAGTCAGGAATGGGCGGAGCTATTAACTCTGAGGCCCTATCTCGTGCCGCTAGTTTGGTGAGTGAAGTTGATGGAAAACTGCAATCTAATTCTGAAGCCTTGAAGCCTCAAGCTGAAAATGCAGCAAACCGGGTCGATGTAGGAATGGCAAATGCTGCATCTGTCGAGAAAAATGCAGCGAATTTTAATAGGGACGCAGAAAATGCAGCAGCCGGTGGATTCGGTGCGGCTTCTGGATCTTTTGGAAGTGCACAGGCCACAGGTGATACCCTGGCCAAGGATGTACTGGCTCCCAAATCGGACATTCAACAGTCTAGAAACCCATACAGCTATGAGGCAGCTCACGATCGAGCGGTTGGTAATACATCTTTCGCTCCTATGTCAGGTGATGCTTCATCTTACGTGGCAGGTGATTACAACCCTACGGTTGCAAAAGAGGCAGCTGCAGTTTTGGGCGCTGCTTACCAAAAAGCCGAGCAAGCCGTAGATGGAGCAATATCTCACGGCCAACAGACATCTACGAGCGTTGCAGTACCGATTTCAAACTCCCTTTCCGCTGGCGAACAAGTCGTTAATTCCGTAAGCAGTCATGTAGATAGCGCAGCATCCACTGGAGCCTCAACGGGAGCGGGAGTTTCATCTTCACTTCCAACTCTTGGTGGAGGTGCAGGCATCAACTTGAGTGGTGGGTCAGGGGGGGGAGGGCAAGCGCCATCACCGCAACCTCAACAGAATCCCAGCTCAAAACCTAACTCATCGCAACCTTCAACAAACGGCAGCGGTCGTGCACCAATGCAGGGGCGATAAAAAAGGGGCCATGGGCCCCTTTTCATCTGTCTCGATTAAAGATATTAAAGGGCAGATGAGACTGTGTTGGATCGTGAGCATCGTCGAGCATGTCCGGTGTACGCTTGTCATCAAAATCAGGTACAGCCCTCTTTGTTGACTGATGACGGTCCAGCCATTGACGAGCATTTTCCAACCGAGCATAACCATGTTCAGCTGCAGTTGGCTCTTCTTGTTTTGTAGCGTCGCTACTTCCAAAAAGCATAGAAAGGAAATTGCGGATTGGCATCTGTATTCTCCGTTTATGCTTAATTATAGCATTCGGTAAAGATTAATCAACCATATTAATCAGGGGCTACTATCTTAATGGATTTTGTAGCTTTTTTGATAATATGACTCAACAACATAATGAGCGATAAGCCTAAAAATTGATCTCTGTTGGCAGTAAGGGGTCTGCAAATAGGGCCGATTCGGTTGTTTTTCGGGACCGTTTTTTTTGGCAAGTTCCATACCATCAAAGCATCCACATGAGGTGCGCAGGTATGTCCGACAGATCAATGAGACAGGCAATCTATCGCCTGATAGCCGTGTCAACCGCTTTCCTTCTGGGAGGCTTGTCTTTGAATGCAGCTGCACAGCATTGTGCGCCCGCAACTGGCGATCAGAACGTTGCGATCGCGGATGAGCTGCTCAGAAAAAATGAATCACGTCGTGCCTACGTGTACCTGAACTTAGCACGGGAGCAAGGTAGTGGTGAGGCATACCGCTACACGGCAGAGATGTTCGAGAAGGCTCGGGGTGTAGCTGCAGATCCATCCATGGTCCGGCACATGTTCTCTTTCGGCGCCCAGTCGAATGACGCCGAATCGATGTTTCGGACTGCCTCTGATTTTTACGAGCGTGGTCTGAAGAAAGATGGCGACTACTGGGCTCGGCGTGCAAAGGATTGCGGCCACATGGGTGCGGTGATGCTGCTGGTCAAACAGGCCTCACTGGATCGCCGGAATGAGGAGGCCCGCTCGCTGCTGTCAATGGCAATAGATGCTGGCTACAGCCCTGCCAAGTTCTATTTGGCTGAGGTCTACGACAAAGGTCAGCTCGGCCTTGAAAAAGATTATCAGTCCGCTTTCAAGTGGTACTACATGGCTGCAAAAGATGGGCAAGCGGAAGCCATGGCCGCAGTTGCGTATTACTTCAATCGTGGCCTTCATGGCGTCCAGGACGATACGGCATCGCTCCATTGGTATCACGAGGCTGCGAAGGCAGGTCACGTTGAATCGATGACTGCCTATGGCTGGATGCTTGCCGTGGGGAAGGGCGGTGCTGTTGACTTGGCTGAGGCAGATCACTACTTCAGAAAGGCCGCACGGAAAGGAGACAAACAGGCTGTTCGTTTCATGCAGGAATTCCTGAAAAAGCCTGGTTCTACGT
This sequence comes from Acidovorax sp. FG48, assembly GCF_057809085.1. Taxonomy (NCBI): domain Bacteria; kingdom Pseudomonadati; phylum Pseudomonadota; class Betaproteobacteria; order Burkholderiales; family Comamonadaceae; genus Acidovorax; species Acidovorax sp. FG48. The sequence goes on from NZ_JBMDJH010000004.1 coordinate 286,152, forward strand.
CACTTCCGAAGGAGGGCTGAACGATGAAGAGACTACTTGCATTCTTCTTCCTTTTGGTCACGACGGCTGTCATAAGCCTGCCAGCGAACGCTGCAACGCGCTATGCCTATGTCAAGAATGAGACTCCTAAGTCAGCCTCGATTTCCATTACCAACGATGGACCAGTGTTTGGAGGAGGTTCTGGGAGCGCCTCATTTGCCGTAGCTGGCGGCGCCACAGGTAACGGCACTGGGCAGACGGACAACGGCATAGTGGTTGAGGTGAACATTTCCGCCTACGCCATCGGCGGCGGTGCACCTTGGAGTAACTACTACTGCCTGCGCTACTCGACAGTTTCAATGGCTGACGCATCCACGAAGCCCTGCTCAGCTCCATACAAAACAGGTGCCTATTCGGCAACTCCAGGCGGTTTGAATGCGACCAGCATGTATGTGGTCATTAGTGTTGCCTCGGCGCCTAATTGCGCCGCTGGAACAGTCTCTTGGGGACCTTCTAACTTCTGCTCGGCTTCTGTGTCAGAGGCGAATCCCTCTGCATCCATATCCGTAACCAATGCTGCGGTAGGTGCCACGGGATCAGGAACAGCTGTGTGCTCGGCATCAGCAACATGGTCGGTGACCAACGCGACATGCACATCCAGCTTGATGGTTCCCTCGACCGTCATAGCAACGCAGGGAACCATTGCTGGTGGTATCAAAGTAACTTGGAATGCTGTGTCCGGCGCGAGCACCTACGAAATTTCGTATCGAAAGCAAGGTGCCACAACATGGACGACTGCCTCTAATGTCACCTCGGGATACCAACTATCGACTACTGACGAAGCAGTTTTCGAATTCATGGTCAGGGGCGCAAATCCTGCTGGACCCGGAGATTGGTCTGGTGTTGTGACTGGTTACGTCCGTCCACAGATCATGCCTGTGTTCGTGTCTCAAGACATTCCCTTGAACGTCAAGGCTGGATCTGCATTCGCAGGAACGCAGATATGGAGGAATGACGGCTATACAAGCTGGGCAACTGACGGCAGCTTCTACATCGGGACTGCAACGGGCTCTGCAGACTGGGGTACGGCTAAAGGCCAATTCTCTTCAGTTGTCGCTCAAGGACAGAGTTCAACGAGCAATACGTCGTTTCAGGCCCCTTCGACGCCAGGTACATACACACTGAGCAGGCAGTTTTACAAATCTGGTACTGCCTATGGAGCGCCATCGGTCGCAATCCAGATCAAGGTTTGGGGAGACGCTAGCTGTTCATCACTTGTAGTCGATTCTCCAGTCGTTTACAGCGTCAATGCAGTCGTTTCCGTAACGTTTGCTGCGAGTGATCAAGTCTCCTCAATGACAGGTACTGTTTGGAGTGTCTCCAACGGTACAGATGATCAAAGAGCCTACACGCCAGTGAACTCGGCCGGGAAGTTCAAGTTTGATGTTCCTTTGTCGAACCACTCAGGTTTTGGGCAGTATCAAGTAAGGGTACAAGTAGAAAACCCTGTTGGCAGTGCTACGTGCGAAACACAGTTTGAGTTTCGCGAATTGGCCTTGCCAAGCCTGACCTCTCTCAAAGAGTTGGTGGGTAAATCGATCGATTCTGCTTACGTGGTTGGCCAGACTCCATCTGAGCCATTCCTGGAAGTCGCAGTTGCTCGTACCAACAATTTGCCTCTTTCTCTTGAGGTTCTTAAACCCCAAGGGGGCGTCGTGCAGTCTGCATCGATTGCCGCAGGTGCTCCAAGCGTGAACCTCAGTAGTGTTCGCTGGGATGGTGCAGCGTGGGAGCGCACTGATTATGTGCTTCGAATCCGTTACACGGAAGCTGGATCTGAAACTCAAGGAAAGGTCCTTGAATTTCCTCTCAGCTTGATTCTTAGCCCTGCCGGCAATCAACTCAAGCTGAGTTACGAGAGCGGTCATCCCTTGGTCGCAATCACCTCCCTTGGCCTCGGTGGCCAGAGCTATGACCCAGTTAAACAAGGCCAATGGGCGTCCCGAGTGGCTGAACAAGGCGGTGTGAGCATCGATTCATTCGATGCCATGAGCGACGGTATCAGGCGCCATGCCCTGGCGTATGACTCACTCTATAACGCAACATTACAGGCGACAGCACGTGCTCTGCCTCCTGCGGGCATTGAATTGCTGTACCCACTCGAAGTGACAACTGTTGCGAAGGTTCCTGTTCTGCCAGTGCGTTCGTTGGCTGCATCGGATGGAACCATGGAAGACATCGTTCGAATCTCTTGGCAGGTACCAGCTGCAGATGGTGCAGGATTTACCTACGACGTATATCGCGGAGATTCGCTCATTGAATCAGGCAAAAAGGCTCAGAGCTTTGACGATACGCCTCCTGAGCGTGGAGTTGAGTACACCTATCGAGTCGTAGCAGTTCTCGCTGGAGCGCGAAGCGTCGGCGATGCGGCAGACACAGGCTTCGTACCAGCCTGTCGTGCACAGCGCCTGGTAGGGGCATCCGTCAACGCAGATATGACCCGTATCAATGGATTGTTGGAACGGTGGGACTGCCTTTCAAGCTCATCAGCCCAGGGAGCTGTTAATGCAGATTCGATGCAGGCAGTTGCGATTAATGGAGAGGGCGAATATCGCAGTTTCAGCTTCCCCCTCGCCCCCACTCTTCAAGATGGATCCCATGTTCTTCGCCTCGCGCTTCAGTCGGAGGGTGTTGTCCTGAATGCCAACAGAACGTACGACGTTCCGTTCGTCCTTAATCGAGCTTCGATTGCGGTCAAGTCTTTGACGATTCTCTACAACGGCGCCACGGCCCAGCCAGGCCTTGAAGCCAGTTCCATTGGCCGCTTTGGAATCAAGATGGATGGCGGGTCTGGTGTTGGATTCGCTGAAGAGATTAAGTGAAACAGGGCCAGACGCTGGGAACGGAGAAAACATGACCCCGAAGATATTGAAAGTATTTATATTGGCAATGTTGGCGATGTACGCCTTCAGCGTGCACGCGGTGACCTCCACCTTCTACAACAAAAGCCAGAGTCGAGTCTCTGTGCGCTTTTATTCGCGGGCGAGTCAGAGTACAGGAATGGTTCAGCAGGGCTCTGAGGTCCTGTTGAATGCTGGCTCATCACGAACCTTCTCCGGACCTGGTGATGCGGGTGAGTTCTATGTTCGTAATGACGGCATTTCCATTGTGTCGGTGTATGTTGTAACGGATTCAAATCCTCCCGACTACATCGGCTATGGCGACCTTTATTCGGGAAATGGCGTTTACTCTGTATTTATTGGTGGCGGTGCAAGTGCTGAGGTGCGAGATTCTGCTCCTGTGGAATGTTCAGCTACTCCCGTCCGCTGGGGTGCTGGAAACTTCTGTTCAGCAACGCCAGTAACGACTGCAAATGGTGGCATCGCCAATCTAACCAACTCCTCGGCTGGCGCAACTGGCTCGGCGGTTGCGTCATGCTCCGCAGGCACCTGGACCGTTAGTTCCGCGAGTTGCTCAGTGAGCCTCGTAGCGCCTATTGGACTATTCGCTACTGACGCAGCAAATGCCAACAGCATCAACATCACTTGGGGAGCCTCGCAGGGCGCGTCAAGTTACCGACTCCAGTCTCGGAAGGTGGGTTCTTCTACCTGGACTGACCTTGCCACTCCTTCCACAGCGTCCTACAACTGGACGGGTCTCAGCGACGAAAGCATTTTCGAATTCCAAGTGCGCGCAGAGAACTCCCTTGGATCATCTCCCTGGAGCGCAGTTGAAACGGGGTCCATTCGGCCAAAGCTGGCACCGACCTTTGTCTCTCAGACGGGCATCCCTCAAAAAATTGGTACTGGTCAAGCCTTCACCTTTACCCAAACCTGGAAGAACAATGGTTCGGAGACTTGGACAGGTGGTGCATACGGAACTGGGCCTGATGGTCCAGCTAACACAAGTGTTTGGGGTGCCGGTTTCTCTGCATTTACTGGTTCTATAGCAACAGGTGCGTCAACAACAACAACGATCTCAGCTGTAGCTCCCACAGTGCCAGGAACGTACCCCATTCAACGCATTTTCTGGAAGAGTGGGTCTGCCTACGGTGTTGCTTCAACTCCTGTGAATGTGGAGGTGGTAGGTCCTCCAACCTGTACAGGGATCGCTACGAATATCGCGACCACATACAACGTGAATGGCACTGTGACGGTTACCCTCCAGGGCCCATCATCGGTTGATACCGCGACTATCAAAGCTTGGGGAGAAGCGAATGGGCAGGACGATGCCAAAGACTATGCAATGTCTTTTGGATCTAACTGGTCGGTGACGATCCCTGTCTCTGCGCACCTTAGTCCCAATGAAACCAAGATCAATTTTGAAGCACGTGTAGGTAATTCGCTTTTTGCAGCAGCCCCCTGTGCTACTGGTTCATTGGCATTCCAGCAACTGCCTGTTCCGACTTTCAAGTTGACCCCCACCATGGGTTCCTACGATCCAGGTTCACTGAGATCGGGTTTTGTAGCCGACAGAGCAAATGGTGCTTTCGCAACGATCAATGTCGCTCTCGGAAACGTATCAGACCTGAAGGTGAAGGTGGAGCTTTCGGGTACTGCGGACGAAATAGGTGTGTCTGTTCCTGCAGGAAGTTCTGGCGTGGAGATCCCATTGCGTCTTCTAAGCTCAAAGATTGGGAGCGATGTCCCAGCTTGGACGGCAGTGTCAGGCAATGTCCGTGTGACATATGCCGATCAGGAGGCCGCGTCTCAGCTGAAGGTGGCCAGCCAGCCGATTGAAGTATTGGTCGCTCCCTCAGCCATGCAGGTTGCAGCTCAAGGAACGCTCGGCCTGCCACCTGCAGTGAATGCCCGCGTATCAAAGGATGGTGCTTTCGAGACGAGCTTGCATGGTGCTTTTCAGGGGGGATTATTGACGCACCCCGACAAGCAGTTGGTTAAGCCCCTGGCTGAGACAACTGGAAATGGGGAATGGTCGGCGAATGACCTTGACTACTCGCAGCTATTCAAAACTCAACTGGTCGCAGTTGCACGCGCAACACCGCCGGTAGGGGTCGTTCTACTTCAGCCCTTGGAGTTTTACAGTGCACCTTTCACTCTTCCGGTACAGGCGCCTGCTGCGTTATCGGCAACAGACGGCACACGCGAAGATGATGTGAAAGTGACCTGGACTCCTCCAGCCGTTGACAGTTCGATCCGCTATCGGGTGTTCCGTGATCAGACAGAAATTTCACCAGCAGGTGGCATGACCGGTGCTGAGTTCATAGATGTGCCGCCATCTCGTGGACAGGTGTTTACCTACCGCGTTAAGACGTTAATTGGCTCAGCATCAAGTGCTGGTGAAGCTGCTGATACGGGTTTTGTCCCAATGTGTCGGGCCCCACGTTTGATTGGCGCGTCGCTCAATGCTGATATGACTCGCATCAACGGATTGCTGGAACGTTGGCAATGCCTCGAATCAGCGCAAGCAAAGGGGTTGCTTGATCTTTCGCCCGAGGTCTACGACCTGGCGATAACCGGTGCTGGAGACTATCGTAGTTTTAGTTTCCCCCTCCCCGATGGCCTTGCCGATGGCGCCCATGTTCTGAATCTGAACCTAAATTCCACAGGGGTGAGTATGTTTTCGCAGAGGACATATGAAATCCCGTTCTTGCTGAACCGCGCGTCAATTGCGATCAAGAGTCTCACCATCCTCTATGACGGTAGATTTGCTCTTCCAGGACTGGAAGCCAACTCGGTTGGGCGTTTCGGTATCAAGATGGATGGTGGCACTGGCATTGGTTTTGCCGAGGAGATGAAGTGATCCTTCGTGACCCAGCTGCTTCTTGCAGCCGCCGATATTTCCTAACCAGTGCGGCCACTTTGGTGTCTGTCCCTTTCGCGGCCCAGGCTCAGTCGAGGGTTGGCAAACAACTTGTAGCCTCTATCCCTGTGTTTCCTTGGCTCTTGATAGGGCAAACGACCCTCAGTGAGATGAGAGGGCCTGTACAGGCGTTGCTCAACTCCAATCCTCGCCCTTGGTACCGTGATGGAGCCTCCGATATCACAGGCGGCACGTACATGACCATCAGCACCTTGGCCGGTAATGGGGTAGCCAATGAGGATGGTGTGCGCATATTCACCACCGTCTTTGACAAGAACCAGCGGGCACAACTCGCCATCTTTGTGGTGGACAAAGGCTGGAACGATGTGAATGTCCAGCCGCTTCTGAAACGGATGACGGCCAGGTACGCATCCTACGCAAGCCCTGTACGTATCCAAGATGGTGACAGTGAGGCCACCGACTACTACTACTACTTTGACATCGGTCGCTTTTGCATTGAGATTGCCATTCCTCAGCATGGTACCAATGCCACGGTCTACTTCACGACCAAGGAAATTCATCGGCAACTTCGAATGGCAGATCGGACCTACGATTTATTCAAGCCGTATCTGGAACAATCCAGCAATTGATAGATCCATGCATTGATGATTCATCGATTCAGCAATGATTCATTCAACTTTGATTTGCAAAACATCATATGAGTATTAAATCCACCGTCCTCGCAATGGCCATTCTGGCTGGTGTGTCCACATCCGCCTTCGCAGATCCCTCAATCGCAGATTTGAAGGCAAACTTGCTCAAAAACATGCCTGGCCTCACCATTGATTCATTGAAGGCATCCTCCGTCCCCGGCCTTTATGAAATGGTCTCCGGACCTGATGTTGCCTACGTTACGGCCGATGGTGTCCACATGATTCAGGGCACCCTGTACAACGTCGCTACGCGAAAGAACCTCACAGAGCAGAGCTTGTCCGTATCGAGGGCGAAACTGATGCAGCAGATCGATTCAGCTTCACTGATGGTGTATCCAGCTGTAGGCAAGGAAAAGCACTCGATCACGGTCTTCACCGACCCATCGTGTGGCTACTGCCGCGCTCTCCATGGTGAAATTCCGAAACTCAACGAACTGGGAATTACTGTCAAGTACGCGCTGTATGCACGAAACGGCAATGGAACCCTGACAGGCAGGCAGTTGACGGAAGTTCTATGCTCAAACGACCCCAAGGCGGAGCTGACAAAGTTCTTTGCTGCCTCAACCAGGGATGTGAAGGGGGCAGAATGCCGTAAGGCGGATGGCCTTGAGCGGATTGCCCGAATCGCACCGCAAGTCGGCCTCAAAGGTACTCCGCACATCGTTACGGACAAGGGTTTGGCGTTCTCTGGCTACCAACCCCCGCAAGAGCTACTGCGGACGCTGCAAGGTTCGTGAACTACTCCCACTGTGCTTATAGCGAGACCAGCTTAGCGAAGGCTTAAGTCCAAATTACTTGAATCTTGTAACGGCCTATGTTTGATTTTGCATAGCAAAAGATTGAAAATCCGTTACAAGGAGAAACAATCGTGATTGGAACAACGAAGCCCACGGATGGGGTATTCATTGACCTGCGCATTGTCTTGCCTGAGCACGTGCACTTTTCAGACTTATGTCTGGAAATTGGAGACGATGGCGAAGTCCGTATGGATGCGACGCCAGTGCGCACTATTTGCGAAGCTTCCGGGCTTGACCCTGAGATGTTTCTTCGTGAAGGGGCGGAGATGGATTTGGCGAGGTTCGTGCAAGGTTGGTACGCTGCCCACCTAGCACGTGGCGGCAGACCCAATCCGGTGTTGGAAGAGTTGCACGCCTTTGAGATTCCCCCTCAATGGCCTGCCAGCAAGTTCATCTTTCAGGTTGGGCACGCGTAATGTGAAGTCCTAAAAAAAGCGGCGATGCCTGGTGAGGGCATCGCCGCTTTTTTACGTCTGTACTTAAGAGTGGCTCGTTACTTGAGAAGTAGGGCCTTCCACTCGTTCTGCGTGCCGGGGAGGGGGGTGAACTTCATCTTGTCACCTTCCCCCACGTAGAGCAGCGGGAGTGTAGACAGTCGAGCCAGCAACGCTTGCGTGGAGTTTTCATCTATCTGGAAAATGCCCGTGCCAATCGCACGTTTCAGCTTTTCGTCTTTCTTGATGCGAGAGGGCTCCATCCAAGATGTTGCCCGCCCGCGTTGAGAGAACTCAACCAATTTTTCAACGCCATCGCCAGAGAGTCTTTCGTATCCCATAGCCATAGCCATTGCGCCCGTGGACAGCTCATCTTTCCCGGCCGATACCGGAATAAAGCGGATCGGGCGGGGGTTGGCACCACTCTTCACGAGGCTCTGGTGCAACCCTACCAAGCTGAGGAAACTGCTCTTGCCAGCTTCCGGTCCGAGGTCCACCACAAAGGAAATCGGCGCGGTCTTTGACTTGCCGCCCTTGAGCATCATTCCGTGCATGTCCTGGGGCCGCAAAGCGCGAGCTGGGTTGTCGGCCATCTCGCCGCGCACATAGCGTTCCACCATCTGGTTGAGGTCGCGGTCCTTCTCCATGTCGATCATCATCCCGACCACCAGGTAGCGGCGAGTCTTGTCCGTGTAGAAGACAAAAAGCTCCTGACGACCTTCGGGGTTTTCCGTCGAAAAGCTGTCTGCCTGGACAACAAAGCCGTCAAGGCCGGGGATGGCCGTTTCGACCTTGCGGATGACCTTGGCGTTTTCTAGGCGAGCATCTGCACTGGCGCCCATCATCGCGTTCAAACGATCGGAGCTTCGCAACCAGGCGGGGATGTCCTTGTCATCAGGAGAAATTTCGGTCGCTTTGATGTTCGACGATGCCCCTACCTTGTTCGGCTGAATGAAGTCATTGATGCCGGCAGCGGAAGCTGCTCCAGCGCCACATGCCATGAAGGTTGCGAGGGTGAGGGTGATGAGGGAGCGAGAGTAGTTTGGCTTAAATTGCATTTGGACCTCCATGCATGAGGCGGCTGACCATGCCGTTGAGCAGCAGCAGGAATTGAGAAGGGTTGCTATTGGCGTGGTCGGGGTTGACGACATACCGACCGAGAAGCGCCACGGAGGGGGTAACGGTCACCTTGTAGGTGTTGATGAGCTTGCCGTGATCAGGGACTCGCTTCTGAAGTGCTGCTCCTTTGCTTTGCAAGAACGTCTGGATAGCTTTGAAGTCGATCCCAATCGACACAAGGGTCTTGAGAACGTCCTCCATGGTGACGGACGTTTTGGCTGGCTTCCCTGTATCCGAGTCGCCTTGAAGCATCGTGTACATCGAGAAGTCATATAGCGGAACCTTGGCGGGTGCCAGTGCCTGGGCGACCAACCGGCCGTATACGGCGAAAACTTGGTTGTCGTTGTCCACGCTGGTAACAAGGGGCGTTGCATCGAACGTGTAGGGTTTGGGAAGAGTGCTCCCCCATTGCGTGAGACCGTTGTGGTAACTGCGGCAATAGGGGCAGTCGTACGAAAAAAGGAAGCGAATCCGGTTCGTGTCCCCTGCAACCGTGGGTGTGATCAAGTCATAGGGCTTGGTCGAGATGCCGGGGTCTTGCTTGCTAGCACCGGCCGAGTTTTGAGCCCAGCTAGGGCTGGTCAGCATCGGGCTGGCCAACACGGCTGCGATGGTGGCGATGGACTGACGCCGAGTATTCGAGTTGTGCATGATGAAAATGAGGTTCCTACGCGTGTGCACCTGCAGTCAGTGAGATGGCTTGTTGAAGGGTGGTGATGCCAGCTGCGGCCAGTTCCATGGCCGCTTGACCAAGCGTTCGGTATTGAGGCTGCAGCTTTGCAGCGCGGATCAGTGCTTTTAGGTCGCGCTCTTCGCAAGCAAGTCTGGCCTCAGGGGTTGGGAGAATCAGTTCAAAAACCGGTGTCAACCCGACCATTCCCTCAACGCAACGTTCGTAGTCACAACCGTGGCGATTCAGGCTGTAGACGACCTCGCAGCTCTGAATCGTTGCTTCGTCCAGTTCGGAGTTGCGCATCTGTTTGCGCTCAAACTCACCCACTTCATGGGGAATGCGGCAATGTGGACAGACCTTTTGGACCAGTCGCTGGGCGAGGAAGCCTCCCATCGCCGCACTGAGAACGTTAGGCACGACGTTGAGGTCAAGCATCCGAGACATGGATACTGCGGCGCTGTTCGTGTGGAGCGTCGAGAGAACGATGTGGCCAGTGAGCGCGGCTTGAGCTGCTGTTCGGGCCGTCTCGGGATCCCGGACTTCGCCCACTAGGATGATTTCCGGATCCTGGCGAAGAAATGCCTTGAGTGCGTCGGCAAAAGACATCTTCGGCGTGGTTGCGCATTGGACGAGGCCTTCCACGCGATACTCGATAGGATCCTCGATCGTCACGATCTTGACGGTCGGCTTGTTGAGTTCCTGGAGGATGCCGTAAAGCGTCGTGGTCTTTCCGGAGCCGGTAGGGCCTGTCACCAGGAAGAGCCCCTCGGGCTGATTGATGATGTGCCGGATGCCATTGCGGACCCCCTCAGGCATGCTGATCTGGTCCAACGTCATCAGGTTCTTGGACTGGTCCAGCAAGCGGCAAACGATGGATCGCCCGTGGTCGGAAGGAACGATGCTCACCCGCACGTCCACCATGCGTTCATCCACATCGATGCGCAGCGATGTGTCCACCGGCTCCTGGCTATCGATGACCGACCGCTTACCTTTGGCCCGGATTAACCGGTTCACTTCACGCGACATTTGTTCCGGCCACTCGGAGTGGGTCTGCAAAGTGCCCGCAATCCGCCGCCGAACGATCATCCTGCCTTCCAGGTCTTCAAAATGGATGTCACTGGCGCGCATCCGAGCACTGTCGCGGAAGAGATCATTCAGGAACTTGACCGCGCTTCCATCCGTTGCACTCGAAGAGATGAACTCCGTTGGCTCACGCTCGATTTCATGGTGAGCACGGCGCTGTTGCTGCGCCTGTCCATTCGCTACAAATCCGTTCATGATGCCGCTTTCATTGATCAAGTGATCTTCGCAGATATGCCTGAAAAAGGACCTTTGAAAAAGAGCAAAAAGCGTCGCATTTGAGGTGGTGCCTATGTCTCTCATTCAATACATTCATTGAAATTCATAGAATCAAATTGCTAATGGATGATTAATCGGAGACAATGAATCCATGCCCAAATAATTCATCAGGGCGGCCAGCCCCGCAGGCTCGATGCGGGGGTATCCAAGGAGTGACCATGAATCTCGGCGCAGACGACCGAGGCCAGTTGGTAGAGGAAAACCCAGCAGGCATCCTGAAGTTGATCTTTCCCGCGAATGAGATGAAGCACATCGCGCGGGTGGTGCGTATCGAGCGCAGCCGTGAGTTGGTAAACGCTCTCATGGCCACTGCAAAAGGACGCAGCGATGCTGTGGCAACCGCTCAGCTGGCGGAGCTGCGGCACAACCTTCGCCTGGACCTCGCTGAAGCAAATCGTGCCTATGTCGAGGGTGGGCCTGCTCAATCGGAGCCTGCTTCTGCACCGAATCAGAAAAGCAGCTGGAAAGCCATTCGTTGGGTGCAGGGAGTTCTCAAGTGGATGCGCTGACTCTCAACACAACCCTTGGTGAAGACGGCTTGTATCAGGTGCAATGGCAGTGGGCGCGAAGCAATCAGCGCGTTCCACAAGTCGGCGTGCTGCACGTTTCTGTTGACCCGAAGTGGATTCAGGATCGGGCTGCACTGGCGGAAGTGCAGGCTATCTTTCACTTGCTGCACGAACGTGAAATTCACGGGACCCGCCTGGGCAACGGTATCGCAATTCGCGTGAGTGAAAAGACGATTGCCCTTGCTGTGCAGAAGAAGGCTTTGAAGGCGACAGGGGCCGGTAGAGCGAACCCATCGCCAGTGATCCACGCCGTTGATTTTCTGGCCACCAAGTTCTTCGAGGCAGAGGTCTCGGTAGCAAAGTGGACTGAACCTACCCAGTACAAGCAGTTTGAAGCTGCGAGTATTTCCGTGGGTGTAGAGATACCGACAGTTCGCGTTGTATGCCACTTGATTGGCCAGCCATTGCGCATCAGCCGCCACGCCATATACAGGTATCTCGCTCGAATCGACCAGAAGCTGCACAAACTGGACGAGCACGATCTTTCGCAGGTGCCAAACGCCCGCTGGTCACATGCTTGGAACTGGCTCACCCGTGTATTGGTAAACCCCAACTTGGAAGAAGCACGGGTTAGCAGCAAGGCCCTCGCGCGTGTCACAGCGAAGTATGGCGAGGGCACCCGATATCTGCGCTTTCCAGACGCCGGCAACGTCATCCTCGTGGTGCGAGTTGATGAGCGCGGCCCTGTGCTTGCGACGGTTATGGTTGAGGACCTGTACAACCCATTTTTTGAGCGCCTGCCTGTGATGAAGGGTGCTCACCTCATGTCTCACTCCAACGCAATGGCCAAGCGCGCCGCACGCAAGTAGTGATTGAAAGGAGTGGAGATGAAGCCGGAAAACATTCTTGCCTTTTGGCACGCGCTTGAAGCGATAACCGCTCAAGAGGTTGCGCGCCTTGACGCGATGGATCCGTGCCGCCCTGTGTATGGGTTGGGCTATACCGATAGCTCAGTGGTGCCTTGGAAGTCTGCCAACCACACAAGCAAAGCCATTGAAAAGGGGTTCGCCTGGAAGTACGCAGCTCAGTGCGGGGTTTACGCAATCGACGCTGTAACGGGAATGCTCCTGCGTCATTTCGGGAACAGCCAGGCGGACTGGTATGAACAGGGTGGCGGGCGTGCGAGGTTGTTCGACCTGGCCTTTGATAGCTCGGGTCTGCCTTTGGGACATACCTTCGCACTTTCGTTGTCAGCTTGGTCGGCGGGGCAGATCTTGAGAGATGGCGGGGGAGCCCATCTTCTTCAGACAGGTGGAGTGGCGACCCTTGATGGTCTCCCTATGCCGGAGCACTCTATTCCTGAAGTGATGAGCGGATTTGCTGCCTTCGACGCCCTGTCACGACACCTAGCCCAGTGGGTGGTGTTTGAGGCTCGACGGATGCGTGATGCGGGGGAGTGCGCAGATGCAGTTTGGATCGATGCACTTGTCCAGGATGTTTCCCGCCGCTTGTTTGGCCAGGACTCTGCAATCCCGATTGAAGAACTCTGCCGGGTTCGCGCGACTCAGGTCAAGCTGGGGCGTGATGAAGCCACACAAAATGCCGCCCGTGCACAAAATGACTTTGACATTCTGAGCAGCTTCTTTGTGGAAGATCTGCAGCGGGTGAGAAAAGCCTTTGCCGCTGGACACGCTGGCAAGGGACTGAAGGAATTTCTTGCAGCAGGGCAGGGGAAGAGCGCCCCTGTTCGTATTGACGTGCGCGCACCCGCCAGTTCCCCCTTGATTGAAGCTGCACTGCGCCCCTCGAAGATGCCAGCTGGGCGCTGGCCATCGGATCACGCGCTTGTGCTGAGTCAGCAGCTGGCCGTCAATGAGGCATGGGCTAAGCTCCAAAATGGCAGCGGCATCTTTGCGGTGAATGGACCTCCCGGAACTGGGAAAACGACATTGCTGCGTGACGTGGCTGCAGCAGTCATCACGCAACGGGCATCCATTCTCGTGCGGGGACGCACTGGGTTTTTTGGTCCCAAAGCCGCCCATCGGCTGGGTGACATTTGGGTGCCTTACTACCCATTGCACGAGAGCCTCGAAGGCCACTCCATCGTTATCTGCAGCTCCAACAATGGGGCTGTCGAGAACGTGACGCTTGAGCTACCTGGCGAGGCTGCTGTTCCTCAACGCGTCCTTGCCCAGTCTGACTACTTTCGGTCGGTCGCCACCAGCGTGACGGGAAAGAATGCATGGGGCCTCGTGGCTGCGCCTCTCGGAAAACGGGCAAACCGCAGTGAGTTCCTCTCTTCGTTTTGGTGGAGCAAAACCGGGCAAAGAGACAAGGGTGGAGAACTGGTCACGCCAGGTCTACGCGAAGCCCTTGCGGGACTTCAGAGCAAGTTGACTTCTCCTGTAGTGGGTTGGGATGCTGCAGTGAAGAAGTTCAAGCGCGCGCAAGAGAACGAAAAGGCATTTCGCACACTCCTGGAGAAAATGGCTCAGCGTCCTGAGCACATCGCGGCTTTGAAGGCACGGGCCACGAGTGACGAAAGCCGACTTGCGGCGATGGATGCTGTGTTCGATGAGCGCCAAGCCCTGCTAAAGGCAGTTGAAGCAAAGCTGTCTGCAGTAGAGCGTCTGCGGGTCGCCTCGCTTGCACAGCGTGCGCATGTCGATGGACGAATCTCGGGTCATCGGAAGGATCGCCCCGGATTTCTGGAGATGCTGCTGACCCTTGGCAAAGCCCAGAAAGAGTGGCGTGAACAACTCAATGCATTGAACGCAGAAGCGGCTTCGGTGGCGGCCGATTGGCCTGCTATGGACAGGGAACGTGAATCTTGCGTGCGCACTTCCCAGCAGATCAAGGCTGCGATCCATGATATCGAGACACAAGCCTCGAAACTTGATGGGGAGCTGCAGGCAACGATCGCAGCTTTGGGTGCGGAGGAGTCCCAGCTGAGAGCCGATATGGAATGGCTGGGCGCTCGTTGGCCACGCCTGGATGTACCAGATGAAGATCGTGAACGGATTGAACCCTGGGCGGATCGACAATGGTTGCAAGCTCGTGAAGACCTGTTTCTGGCGGCGCTGGATGTCCACCGCGCTTTTGTCGAGCACCATCCAACGGAAATGCTCGCCAACCTCGGGCTTGCGAGTGACTGGCTGAGCGGAAAGCAAATGCCTCCCGAACTGGCGCGAACGGCGCTGGACTCGTTGTGTCTCGTGGTGCCGGTGATTTCAACCACCTTCGCTTCAGTTTCACGCATGTTCTCGCAGCTGAATCAGGAGAGCATTGGTTACACCCTCATCGATGAGGGTGGGCAGGCGCTGCTACCCCATGCAGTGGGGGCCATCTGGCGCTCCAAGCGGACTGTTGTTGTGGGTGATCCTCGCCAACTCGAAGCCGTTTTCACTGTTCCCTCCCAAGTTGAGGCCGCGTTGGCAGCGCAATTCAATATCGGGCAGCAGTGGATGCCCAGTTTTGCGTCGGTGCAGGGACTTGCCGATCAGGCCTCTGTATGGGGTACTTGGTTGCCAGGTGACCGAGGTGATCGTGAGTGGGTCGGATGCCCTTTGCGGCTTCACCGCCGTTGCGATGAGCCAGCATTTTCGATTTCAAACCATCTTGCCTATGGGGGGCTCATGGTTCATGGCAAGGTTCAACCCGTTACGGGCGGATCGCTCAGTGCCAGTGGTTGGATCGATGTTCGGGGCAGGGTGAGCGAGGGCCACTGGATAAGAGAAGAGGGCGACGCTGTTAGAGCCTTGCTTTCAGACCTCATAGGTAACCAAGGCGCCACCCCTGATCAGATCGCAATGATCACCCCCTTCAGGGACTGCTCTTCGAGACTCAAGGCCATGGCTTCGGCCTACGGGATCGCGAACGGGCGAGTAGGGACTGTTCATACCGCCCAGGGCAAAGAGGCAGATATTGTTGTGCTCGTGCTGGGTGGAGATCCACGGCTACCGGGGGCGAAGGCCTGGGCTGCAGCGAAACCCAATCTGCTGAACGTGGCGGTCTCCCGTATGAAGAAGCGCCTCTACGTGGTAGGCAACCGGCAGGAATGGGCCAAGCACAAGCACTTCGGCGTGATGCACGAATACCTGCGACCTATTTCTTATCGAGCTGACGAAGCGACCCAGGAACAATGATGTCTGACAGCTCCCTTTCAGTAAGGGGGCTGCTTTCACCCGGTTGAGTCTTGGGCCCCACAGATGGACCTGCTGAAAGGTCAATCTGACCTGAGGCTTGTTTTGCTATGCGTGCGCTCGACTCACCTCCCTTCCCTTTCGACTCCTGTTCCAGCTCGGCTGTACGGTGTGCCTCCACAGTCCTGAGGGTAAATCCGCGCAGCAGGATGTCAAATTTCTCGCTGTCGATTCTTTCCAGGTTCGCAAGCACCTCCCCGAGAGCCAGAATCTTTGCGCCCACTTCCGGGGCCATGGAGTTCAGCACATCAGGCTTTTGCATGGGGCCATAGCCTGAGAGTAACCAATTGATGTTCAGCCCCTGAGCGCATGCTCGTCCGAGGAACTGCGAGCCCGGGGCATTCACCCCGTTCTCGTACTTGCGCAACACGCCCACGTCCACCCCGAGAACCTTGGCCAGGCTGTCCTGAGTTTCATGCCGTGAGCGACGCCAACTCTTCAGCCTTTCCCCAACTGATGACGGTGTAGTGGAGGGCGTTTCCATGGCCTCAAGGGCTTTGGGAGTGCCAATTTGCATTGTTTACCTAAAAAATGAGTGCGCATTCGCACTGTTTCTGTATCTATAGATTACAATCGTTTCAGTCAGCTAGGGAAACACGACATGAAAGACGTCATTTCAATCAACCGCGCATTCTTGCTGCACGCTCGCAGCGCCGCCAGTGACAATTCTGGAACACTTGTTACAGGTATGACCAGCGAAGAATTGAACTTCTTCAAAGATCTGTCCATCGAGCAGATCGAGCAGTTGGCCACATCAATGCCTACAACCGGATTTGTTCTCCGGTTCAAGGTTGAACACCTCAAGCGCATGGTCGAGACACCTCGCCAGTCGTTCAACCCACAGTACGCGCTGTCCCTTTTGTCTGGCAGCGCCTCTCGCTGACAGCGGCGGTGAAGCATGGCTGAGACCACCCTTGGGAACATTCAGAAGCAGTTGACTGCTGCCGAACTGATACGGGGCAAGATGCGCCTATCGATCGTTCAGTCGTTGACAGGTCTGACCATACGTCCATTGAGGACCATGTGGAAAGAGATTCACAACGAAGGTCCATCGAACGGAAAGCTTCCCGAATCCGTTCTGTCCTACATGGTCAACCAGGCCATGGCAGCGGGGATCAGCACTTTCACATCACTGCATCTTCGGCAGCACAGTCCGAATGCCCCGATTACGGCCGACGGTCTACTGGCGACCTGGAGCACATATCAACGATTGTGCGGGCCCATGGACATTAATGCGGGCTACTACGCTCTGCGTGATGTAAGAGCCGACTTTGTTTCTTTCCCTAGGTGTACGTGCTGCGACGCCCACTTCATTTACGACCCTGGCAGCACACTGACGAGTCGCTGTCCCTTTTGCGGTCACTCACCTGCCAAAGATGACAAGTAATGCGGACATGGTTCAAAGGGCTTTTCACGTCCAACCCGCGCTCTTCCCCAGCAGCGAGCACCCCTGCCGCATTGCGCGCTAAAGTCCTCGACGAAGACATACCCAGATACCCGCCCTTCATGAAAGGGCTACCTGTGCTCCCGCCTCAAAAATTGGTGGATGCACAGTTTGAGCTGCTCGATCAAATCCAAAGCAGTGTCATTGTCAAAAAGGAACTCTACGAGAAGCACTACCTCGGTGCAATCCGTAGATTCGCTGCATTCGCCCATTTGCTTCCTGCCTCCCAATCCCACCACCATCGCGGCGCTGGTGGCTTGCTTCGCCATTCCATGGAGTGTGGATTGATGGCGTTGCAAGGCAGCGACAAAATGCTGCTTGATCTAGGCAGGCCTCCCTCACATCGAAGAGAGCTGGAGCCCAGGTTACAACTTGCGGCCTTCCTCGGGGGGCTCTGCCACGATGCGGGCAAGCCAGCAACTGACGTGGTTGTGACAAGCCACGACCGAGAGCTGATCTGGCGACCCATCAAGGAAAATCTTTGGGATTGGTCGCAGTCCTCCGGCATCGATTCCTACTTTCTGGAATGGCGCCCTGGTCGAAACAAGCAGCACCAGGCCCTGTCGAACCTC
This sequence comes from Acidovorax sp. FG48, assembly GCF_057809085.1. Lineage (NCBI taxonomy): Bacteria > Pseudomonadati > Pseudomonadota > Betaproteobacteria > Burkholderiales > Comamonadaceae > Acidovorax > Acidovorax sp. FG48. The sequence continues at coordinate 303,716 of NZ_JBMDJH010000004.1, forward strand.
CTGTCCGAGCGCATCATCACGAACGAAACCCTTGCGTGGATCGCCGAGGGCGGGACAGAGCTTGTCGTGTGGCTCATGGAAAGCCTCAACGAGAATCCAACGGCAACCAATCCGTTGTTTGAGCTGATCAAGCGGGCCGATCAGCAAAGCGTCAAACGCGACTTGGAGACCATGGGCACAGCTATGGCTGGCTACGAGGTTGGCGTGCCCGTGGAGCGCTCCATCACCGACAAGATGCGGACATTGGTGCGGCAAGGTATTTGGGGAGTCAACGAACCAGGTGCACGTGTCTGGAACATCGGCGGGCACATCTACCTTGTGTGGCCTGCAGCTGGTCAGGAGTTGGCCCAGAGCATTAGAGATGAAGGCATACCAGGCATTCCACGCACGTGCGACTCGATCCTGGACATGCTCGTGGAACGACAGCTCGCGTTCTTGCCAGAAGGACATGACACCCAGGATAGGCTCTGGCGCATTGCCCCGGATGCCATCACTGCCAAGATCCCAGGCAAGGAACTGACCTGTATTCGCCTGCGCAATGACTCGCTGGTGTCCACTATCCCCATTGCTCGTGTCCCAGGTATTGTGGTTGGTCTGGCTGGTTCCGAGGCTGAGTCCGGCGCCACGAGCGCAACGAGCACTGGTGCGTCGGTGACGACACCGAAACCGGCGCAGATCGACGAGCAGCCTTCCCAACAGTCCGCCGCTGAGGCGCCGGCAAAGTCGAAACCCGAGCGGTCCAAGCCGCAGCCTTCAGCTCAAATGGAGGAGGGCACCTCTGCTGCCACCACTGGTGGGCCTTCGTATGCGCATGACCCCGATACAGGAGAAATCACCGACCCTGGGGTTTTCGGCCAAGAGACAAGAGAAGAGGCGTCAAGTCCGCCCCCAGCACTGGCCCCAACCCAGGAGGCACAGCCCAAAGAGAAACCCAAGCGGACAGATCCTCCCACGGTCAAGTTCGATGGCGCGGCCGGTGAGGGCTTGAAGGCGCTCATTGACGACCTGAAGTCGGGTACTCGAAAGTGGGATGTGGACGTGCGTGTAGACGCTGAAGAGCATGTCCTCATCACCTGGCCTAGCGCATTCGCTGGGTATGGTTTGACCGGCAAGGTTCTCCTTGAGGAAATGTCGGTCAACGAATGGCTCTGGATTGATGAGGACAACCCGCTGCGAAAGCTCCAGGATCTGGAAGTCGCGAAGGGGGAAACCATCAAGGTGTTGCGCCTTGCCTACGAGGCGAGCTATGCATTCTTGTATGAGGCCAAACCTAATCAGGCCAAGGTTGCATCTCGCGCGCTCGAAGACGAGAGCACTCGGCCTCCGCAACGGGGAAGCAATGCTCAAGAAAATGGGGTGGGGTCGCCTGCACAAGAACCCGTAACTTCACCATCCGTAGCTGCGCGGCCCAAGGACACTTCACCTCCGGCCGCGTCAAACGCCAAGAGCGCTGATGCCGTTCAAAAGCGCGAGGGTGATGTGCCGGTGACTGCGGAAGCTGAGAGAAAAGGTGATCTCAACGGGGGCGCGAAGGGCGGGGCTCGACTGGACAGGGCCAAAAAAGAGAAGCCCAATCGGTCCATGCCTTCCCGGGTACCAGTCGCCCCGCCAGGCGAAGATGCGCCGCCCCCTTCAGCACCCGCAACGGAACAGTCGGAACCTGAAAAGCAGTTGGCGCAGCAGCTGTCAAAGCGTCTTGAAGAAGGAACACCGCCTGTCCGCAAAAAACCGGCCAAGAAAGAGGGTGTGACCATTGACGAGGTGCTGGCGGCGCTGGAGGGCGCCGGAGTCGAATCGACCCTCAAGCCCGGGTGGAAAGAGTTCCTGCTTCAGGATGGGCGAGCCCGTCTCAAAGAGGGGGGTGTTGATGTTGAGCGCTCTGCCTTGTTCAACCTGTGCAAAGAAAACGCAGACCGCTTGGAGATGGCCAAGGGGCTGATCTTGTACAAACCCAAGGGCTGAGCCCACATCGCCCATACCCTGTACGCCCTTGGCGGGCGAGGGGCCTAGGGTCATGGCCCAGGCCACTCCCATTGATAAATCGTCCGCCATGGCAAAGCGGCTTGCTTCAGAGTCCTGCTTCTTCCCAAAACCGAGTTTCCAGACCCTCCTGCAGGGCCCCGGACATCACAAGCTTGCGTTTGGCGCGAGTCATTCCCACATACATGAGCCTGCGCTCCTCTTCCTCGGTCGAATCTGCGTGGGGGAGATTGCCTTCCTCGCAGCCCATGATCCAGATGCTTTCAAACTCCAAGCCTTTGGATGCGTGCAGCGTCATGATCTGAACTGCTCCCGTCGATGCTTCCTTGGTCTTGCTGTCACGAGTGAGGTATGACAGCCTCTGAGCCAGCGATCCGTTGAGACGGCAAATGGAATCGGAGAGGCTCTTGAGCAGGCTGGCCTGTGAAGGCTTGCAGTATCGGGTGAGGTATCCCGAAACGCCATGGACCACCAACGATGTTCGACCCTTGCGTGCTTGTTCAGACCACGAAAGAAACCCTTCACGGAGGCCGGTGAGGGCTCTGCGCAGAGTGTCATCTCGCGCTTCAGACAAGGCAACGTCCAGGCGGTCTAAGCAACGCCCCGAGCTGGCCCGCGAGTGTTCATTGATCCACGAGGCGTCCATGCCGCAAAAGGACAGTGCATTGGCCACACCCGTCCAGGACTCATCGGTGATGCTTCGAAGCAGTCCCGCAAAGACACCTCCAATGGCCTGGTCCCAGACGCTTTTCCCACCTGAACGCTCGTACGGAATGCCGGATGTGGAGAGGGATATTTCGACGAGATCAAGCAGGGAGTTCGTGCGGCCCAGCACTGCCCATTGCCCCTGTATCTCGGCGTTCATCGTCTTCACAAGCAAGTCCATTTCGTCGTCACGCGTGGGCAGTCGATGAACCACTTCCTCTCCGGGCACCTCCTTGAACGCCTGTATGTTCTTGGCTGCTCGATTCGAGTTCTTCGCAATTAGCTTGGCGGCACTGGCCAGAATGTTGGGGGCGCAACGGTAGTTCACAGGCAGGGTCAGCTCCATGGACCCGAGCGCTAGGCTTGCCTCCTGTAAGCCTTCGTATCCCAGTGCGTGTCGGAACGAATACAGGCTCTGGTCGTCATCACCGACAAGGGTGATCTCCACCCCCGCGCGTCCGTGCAGCAGGATCCATTGCATCTGCACTTCATCCATGTCCTGAGCTTCGTCCACCAGCATCCATCTGATGGGCAGAGGTGCGAAAGTGCCGGCCTTCATGCCTTCCACGCACCGCAAGATGAGGTCTGCAAACTCCATGGCGTTTTCAGACTGCAGTACCGCTTCATAGCTGTCATAGATACGCTGCATCGCGAGGTCTTGGAAGGCGATAGGAGCGATGTGAGCCTTGGCTTGATCGATAGCTTTCTGGACCTCCTCAAACTTCAGTCCCGTATCGTTTTCTCTCCAGCATCTTTTGAGGACCTGGTTGCGTTCACCTTCATTGAGCAGCTTCGGAAGCCTGCCAGTTGTGTTGCGGCGGATCTGATCCTTCGCCAGGGAGTGGAAAGTTCCTGCAGCAATGCGTCTGGTGTTCTCTTTGCCGCAGGTGTCGATGATCCGATCGAGCAACTCCCCAGCCGCATCCTTGGTGAACGTGACGGCGCAGAGGCGCCCGAGTTCGTTGTTGTCGATCAGATAGCCAGCTCTTGTCGATAGGACCCGTGTCTTCCCAGATCCCGGGCAGGCCAGAATGGTGACATGCCCTGGTGCCTTTACAGCGCGGTCTTGGAATGGGTTGAGTTCAAGAGCCATAGTTCACGGGCTGAGATTCGGGTCGAAGTGCACGCTTGAAAGGATCCTATGAATCGTCTCAGCGTCCTTGCGCCAGTTCGGGTCGATGTACGAAATCTCTCGCTCGGTGATTGCTGCAAGTTGCTCGGCCAACTGGATGGCATTAGCTTGTCCAACCAGGGCCTTGGCCACAAGACGCTTCGCAAAGTCAGCCATGACAATTGCTGAACAGCGGCGGAAATAGTGACACTCCGCCCTTGAGGATTGGAGAGCGCTTTCGCGGTAGCGCACAACCCGGCATACGAAACTCTCGATGATGAATGGCGATTCCATAGAGGCCTCAAACAAAACGGCCCGGAATAGTCACTTGACCGATTCCGGGCCGGTAGGGGGAGTTAGATACCGTTACGCAGCGACAGCCTCATCGGCAGATGCAGGTGCCGTTACTGCTGGCGCTTGATCGGCAGGGGCGATCGCGTCGGCTCCAGCGTTCTTGTCGGCCCGTGCCTTGCGGGGCTTCGCCTGCGCGGCCGTCGTGTCCGGGTTGGCGTCGCTTTGGTGTGCTCCCGCATGGTCTGGGTCAAGGGGGGTATCAACGCGGGGGTCTGGAACATGCATTTCGCCCTTGCGCTGCGTCGAAGCCATCGCGCGTGTTGCCAGGTTTCGGAAGACACCACCCAAGCGCAGAATTTTCCGCTGGGAGTCGTAGATGATTTTGTTGCGCTCGGAGTCACGGATGACCTGGGCAATCCACAGTGCGTCAACAAGACCAACGAGCTTGTCAAAGTCCTTGATCAGTTTGACCAGCAAGCTGGCGCGAGGCGATGTCACCTGGGCCTCGCATTCGACTGGACGAGAGTAGGTGATGCCTTCAGCTGCGATGCCGTTCGCATCGGCCAGCGCCTGCAGGCGTTCCATTTCACTGGTGAGGTCCTTCGCGGCCTGGTCCATTTCAGTGCTGACGAGAGAATCCACTTCGACGGCTTGGGCTTCAGTCGTCAGTGCACGAACCAGCACGCCCAAGGTGAACAGCGATTCGGCAGCGGCCTGGAAACCACGATCAAACGTCTTCTGCGCGTTGAACGACTTCAACTGAAACTTCATCGTGATGAAGGGCATCGATGACGACTGTGACCGCTGACGACGCTGGGCGTTGGGGGCGCCAGCTTGCTTGGTGCGCGGCGGTTTCGCAGGCGCACCTGGGGTCGCTTCAGGGGCAGCGCCCGCGCTCGACGTTTCTTCGGTAGGAGCTTCTTTAGCCATGATTTCCTCGTAAAAAAAGGGTGGACAACGGTGAAACCATGGTATGGGGGAGGTACCAAAAAAATGCCCTTGAAAAGAAGCCCAAATTGCAGCGTTTCACTCACTCCTTGGGCGGCTTAAAAGATTCATCAAGTCGGAGCGAATTTTGTTGACATGCGCTGAAAAAGGGCGTTAGGATTGCACCCACAAGAGCAGTGTGCGTAACGCCACTCTCTTCTAGTGAGGTAGCTGGCCTCCATAAACTTAATCAGCATTTGACTAGCTGCTTGCCTTGCCAAGCACACCACTAACGACGCAACATTCCGTTATTGGTTTCTCATGCGCATGCATGAATGATTGGAGCGAAGCTCCCATCCCGTCACTGCGGGAAATAGCAGTTGGGTTGGGCGCGTTTAAGACCTGGACTTTCATCCGTTGGATGGAAGATGGGCTTCTCGCTGCAATCCTGCCTTTAAGGCATTTCTACTTGGAAGATTGACCCCAGAAGGGCTCTCTTCCCCGCCCTGCGCGATGCAGGCCGGTTTCAAAGACACAAGCAAAACTCTTCATGCCGTAGGCGTGTTGCGCTCGCTTGTGCCAAAACATCGAAAGACCTCTTCAAAGGTTTTTCGGTGCAGTCCTCCACCATTTGGTGGAGATTCAAAATCCTCGGGGATGCCATCTCCGAGGGGAGCATGGTGTTTCCGAGGAATTTCCGTTCCTAGGAGTATCACCATGTCCGCTCTCGTATTTGCCGCCTGTGTCGCTACCGGTTACCCATTGGGTATTAAGGTGTGCCAGGTGCTCGGTCTCCGCTAATCATTTAGCGTAGTCCAATTTAGTCTGCGGTTAACCCCGCAGGCTAGAGCGCTCTAGTAATAGAGCCCTCTAGCCTGCGGGGTGCCACGGACATTCAAAAATGTCATGTGCGGCACCCAGCAGGTTTTCAACAACCTAGCGAGGGGCTCATCATGGAAATTCTTATCGTTACTCTGTGCGTGGCCATCGGTCTCGGCATCGGTGACCGCCTCTTCCATCGGAGGGGGTGACCACATGCTTGCCGAAATCACAACACGCGCAGAAAACACAGTCACACGCCTCTACAAGGGCATTCCTATCCGCCTCGCTGGGGACGTGCATTCGAGACTCAAATCGAGTCCACCGGATGCGCTCGCCTCGGAAGAGACAAGGGCCCTTGTCCGTCAATCCCTGCGTAAAGCAGGTATGGTCCAAAAACGGGCGTAAAGACGGCCCGCAGATTCGTCTGCGGGCTGGCTTCCTCAAATGCATTTACTGAGTGCCTTTGAGAAAGCTTTTTGTTGTTTGGGTATCCAGGCAGCTCAAAAAGGGCGGTAGCTGGCCCCCAAAAATCAACCAGCAGTTTCTATTTTTCACAAACCTCCGGGGTGCTTCACCCGGAGGGTGCGGCATCTCGAATTTTCATCAAATTGGAGATACCGCATGACGTTAATTGCAAATGGGCTGGAAGTTTTTGATATGCCCGCTGCGTCATATCATGCTTCCCCGGCTGTGGGCCATTCGGCTCTCGTGAAGATGATGCGCTCACCAGCGCACTTTAAGCACTACTTGGAAAGCGAGCACACACCGACACCAGCTATGGAGTTCGGCACCGCGCTGCACCTGGCTGTGCTGGAGCCCCACCTGTTCTCAGAGTCCTACACAGTTGCACCAAAGTTCGACCGTCGTACCAACGACGGTAAAGCTGCAGCTGCTGCCTGGGAGGCTGAGCACTTGGGCAAGAAGGCACTTACAGAAGAGCAAATGGAATTGCTGCAAAGCATGCGTCGAGCAATCGACGGCCATGTTCGTGCGTCTACTTTCGTCCGCGAGGGCAGAAAGGAAATGAGCTTCTTCTGGAAAGATGCCGAAACGGGTGTGGACTGCAAATTCCGCCCCGATGTGCTTTTGCTCGATGGAGGTGAGCTGGTCAATTTGTCGCAAGCGCTTGAAATGGGCGCCAGCAATCACATTGCCGGTCAACTCGATCTGAAATCAACTTTGGATGCAAGCAAGGATGCTTTCAGACGCCAGATGGCAAAGCTGGGTTACGACGTGCAAGCGGCGTACTACAGCGATCCACTGAGTGAGTACCTTCAGCGGGATATTCCGTTCCGCTTCCTTGCGGTGGAGACTGCTGCACCGCATGGTGTTGCGCTCTATCGCGCGGGTGATCGCACGATGCGAGTAGGGCGTTCTAAGTACCGTGCTGCTCTGCAGCTTCTGCAGTGGTGCAAAGAAAACGACCAATGGCCGAGTTACCAGCCATTCAGTGAAGAGGAAGAAATCGACGTTCCGAGCTATGAACGCGAAATTCATTTCGACGATGACGACGCCTACTGAGGCATCCAGGCGTTGAGATACTCTTCAGCATTCCATTCAACCTCCGGGACACGCTCATCCCGGAGGGGATGACGTTTCCCAATTTCATTTTGGAGAAACCAATGTCATTCCAAGCATTGAACTCAGTTCGGCGTGCTGCTGGCAACAGCAGCAACGAGCTGATGCTCTTTCCCGACCTCTTGGAAAAGAGCCGGATGGAAATCCAGCGTGCATTACCAAAGCATCTGGACTCTGACCGCATGATGTGGCTCGCGTTGTCGGCGTTTCGCCTCAACCCGAAGCTTGAAGAATGTGATCCGATGTCCGTGATGGCCGCAGTAGTGCAGGCCAGCCAGATGGGCCTAGAAATAGGTCTCAACGGTGAAGCCTACCTTGTGCCATTCAAGCGCGAGTGTCAGTTGATCACTGGCTACCAGGGATTGATGAAGCTGGCTCGGCAATCCGGTTTTGTGGATGACATCTACGCGATGGAAGTCTACGAGCGGGATGCTTTTGAAATCGACTACGGTGCTGGGCGCAAGCTCGTGCATAAGCCGTTCGGCCAATCGAATGGCTTTCCTGTGTCGATCTCGGAGCGTGGCAACCTCGTGGGCTTCTACGCGGTTGCAATGCTCACCAGCGGAGAGTCAGCGTTTATCCACCTGGCCAAGAAAGACTGCGAGGAAATCCGTGATTCGAGTGCAGGCTATCGCTTTGCCAAGAAGAACGGGCAACTCCATCCATGGATGGATAAGTTCACTGAGATGGGAAAGAAATCGGTGATTCGCCAGCTCACAAAGCAATTGCCGAAGTCAGCCCATCTGTCCCTTGCACTCAACCTGGATGCTTTGTCGCATGAGGGCTTGAAGCAGCGGATAACGCTGCAACAGGCCGCTGATGGCACCTACGAGCCGACACCTGCGCATTTCAAAGCGCAGCCCGAGAACGAAGGGAACGCGAACCCCGTTCAGCCACCGCAGGGTGGACATTCCACGGGCCCGGTTCAGCCACCAAGCCAGCCGTCGAGAAGCTATGGAGCACGTCCCCCCGTTCAGGGAGGGTATGCACCAAACGCTAAGGCACCCGCACCTGCAACAGCGCCAGCACAGCCCCCCCGGCCAGCTGCGCAAACGCCACCGCCTACACAGCGGCAAGCCAGTGCTCCGCGACAAGGGGCTGTGGTGACACCGGTAGCTCAACGCGCAAACCCTCCTGTGAGACAGCCAATGCCGTCTCAAAGCGCTCCTGTATCGAAACCTCAGACACCCAGCGAAGAGGCTTCGTTGAAGGCTGCGGCTCCATTCCTGGAGAGGATGCGCAGAGCGCCGAACATGGACCGCGTGAACGATATCTATATCGAGGCAGAGGATCGGCTCCAAGGAGCAGGTTTGGAAGCCATCTCGCGTGAGTACATGGTCTTGAAGAACGACCACGAGAAAAATGGAACTCGCCCTATGTTTGGGTGATATCCATCTCAAAACCTCCTGCGTATGCAGGGGGTTTTTCAAGGCTCAATCCCTCATGGGTGGGCCTCGAAAAACTCAAAGTTTCATTCGACTTGGCTATGCCATTCGGATCAAAGAAGGTAGCTGGCCACGCCTATTCCAGGCAATACAGCACATCACATCAACCCAGCGAGGTGTTTTCCCCGCTGGAGGGAAAGCACATCGAAGTTCCATATAGGGAGTTCAACATGTTTTTCCTCAAGACAATCTTTGGCAAATCCAAGGAAGAAATGGCCGATTTCCTGGCGAACCACCGTCGCTACAGCACGATGGGTACGCGATCGGCAGCTGAAAGCTACTCGAACTGCTGCAAGATCCATTCACTTGGTCTGCGTGGCGCTCAGTTGGCAAAGGCGCAGGAAGTCGTCCAGCTCGAAAATCTTCAGGACCTGATCAATCGCCCCATCCGTCGCTTCACCGAGGAGACCTACGGTGCTTACACGGTTGGGTTCAACGGCCGCATGGGCGGTCATATGGTTCTGTATTCGGGTGAGTATTACGACCCCGGCTACAAGAGCTATTGCACCGGTTGTGGACAACGGAACTATCAAGCTGTGCCGGCAGGTGAGTCGGCTCCCTGCGGTGTGTGCACTACGCCCCGCACAAACTACAAGGTTCCGCCTCGATTTCATCGGGTTCACTCGAACGGAATTGATCACGGCATGTCGCGTGACGATTTTCTCGACCTGAGCCAATCACAGCTGAAAACGAAGTTCGACCTGGTTCGCCGCTTCGATGAAGTCTGTGATCAGGTGCGAGATGAGTTCATCACATTGTTGGACGACTTCATTGTTGTAGAAGAGCAGGTGATGGTGCCCACCATGGTCAAGCGACTCGCGCGCATTTGATATGGCCCGCCTCATCAGTTGCGCCTACACGGCGTCTTACAAAGGATGCTTCATCCATCAACTTACTGACGGAAAGTTCACTTGGCAGTCGAAGGACTACCGGGTGCACCCCGCCAGGTCTTGGCGCTCGGCGCAGATTGCGATAACTCGCTCACTGCGAAGTGCGTCTTCCCGCGCTGAATAGCGCACCCCATGGGGCTCCACTACCAGCCCTTGGGGCAGTGGGTCTCCAGGATCACAACCAAAACTGGAGCATTTATGAACAGGCATATGCTGATTGGGAACATCGGCACCGACCTCGTGTTGCGTCGCTTCCCGAGTGGTGATGCGGTGGTCAATTTCCGTATGGCTACTTCCGAGAGATGGCTTGAAGCATCAAGCGGCGAATGGAAGGAGTACACCGAGTGGCACAACGTCGTTGCTAAGGGGCGCATGGCTGAAATGATCTGCGAATGGGGTCGAAAAGGATCCCATTTGATGATCGAAGGTCGTTCGCGTACCCGCAAATGGGCGGATGACAAGGGCACGACTCATCACATCGTCGAAGTTCATGTTGATTGGTGGAAACCAAGCATGTTCCCCCAGTCCGCAGGACGAGGCCACGGTCATCAAGACGGTTCTGCTGAAGGTCAGAACGGATACGAGAACGAGCAATCTGCTCCTCGCGACTACATGTCCGGGCCGTTTCAGGCAACCTAATGTAGCTCTCTTCTGAGCGAACTCTTCCCAGCCGGGAACTCTCCGGCAGGGGAGTCACTGGCTGGGTTTTTCGCAGCCCATGAGTGGGCACACCAAAGTGCCTCACGGGTGCTTTGTTGTGCCCTCTCTGGGCCACTACAGGAGAACCTATGACAGCTTACAGAAGACTCACTGACGCTGAGTGGCGTGAGCACTGGCAGGAATACTGGTCAGAGGCGCGCAACTATGCAGCTGGTAACTGGGACTCGGTTCTGAGGGCGTTAGCGCCCCAGGTGAGCCCAGCCCTTGATGCACTCGGAAAACGTCACGTAGCTTGCCCTGTTCACGGAGGCAAGAACGGCGATGGGTTTCGGATGTTCAAGGATTTCCATCAAACCGGAGGGGGCGTCTGCAACACATGCGGACGGTTTCATGACGGATTTGAGATTTTGAAATGGGCGAATGGATGGTCAGCTCGTGAAGCCGTTGAGGAGGTGATGAGCCACTTCAAAGGCGGAGACGGGAAGCTCCGGCCGCGTCCCATAGCCGTAGTCCCACAGCCAACGGGGAACACGCGGGAGGAGAACGAAAAGCTAGCGCTTTCGCTCAATAGAGCTTGGTTGGATTCGCTACCCGTCACGTCACGGGAGGCAGAACCATTGCGGCGATATCTGCGAAATCGTGGTCTATCGATCCAGATCCCAGAGACGCTGAGGTTTCACCCGGCGCTTGCCTACTTCGACCCTGAAACCAACCGCATCATCGGCCGCTACCCGGCCATGCTTGCAATGGTGACAAGTCCGGAGGGGGAGCCGGTGACGATCCATCGCACCTACCTGACGAACGATGGCTGCAAGGCCAACGTCGCGTCTCCAAAGAAGCTGATGGCCTACCCCGATGTCCGAACGGTCACTGGGGGAGCTATCAGGATGTGTCAACACGGTCGTGTACTTGCTGTAGCTGAAGGGATCGAGACTGCATGGGCAGTGGTTCAAGCGACAGGGATTCCAACCTGGCCAACGGTAAATGCTGTGATGTTGGGACTCTTCGTGCCGCCACCGTCTGTGGAGCAATTGATTGTCTTCACCGACAAAGACCGACCGTCTCAGTACGCGCCAAAAGGTCCTGGCCAGGAGGCGGCGATCAAGCTTGTCAGACGTGCTTGGGAGATGGGCGTTCGCGCAACAGCTATCACCCCGAAAGGGGAGATTCCTGCTGACGCCAAATCCCTCGACTGGCTCGACGTGCTTCGGCGCGACGGACCTGAGGGGTTTCCTACCTTGGAGGCCGTTCGTCGGTCGATGCTTAAAGTCGCTTGAAGGGGGCACGCACCATGTATGGACGTGTGAACTTCAGGCTGATCGATACGGACCCTGGGGCGCGAACAGCGTTCGCACCCCCGGCCGGTTTTGATGGCGACTACAAGGCGTTTCTCAAGGACCGCTCTGAAAACGACACTGGCGCGCGACAACACATTGCGTGTGTCGCCAGCCTGATGCGAAGGAAGGACGGCGTAGTGCCCGAATTCACTGGAAAGTATGCCCGGCATGCCCAGTGGATGATGGAACGCTACAAGCCTGTCTGAAATGAAACCCTGCCCCTTTGGGGGCGGGCTTTCCAGATTGCACCACCAGGTGCAATGCGGAAAGCCTGAATTCATTCTGTGTGGCTAGTCCCACGGATTGTTGCTCCGAGCTGAGGAGGGTAATCAATCAGCATATTCCGTTGCCCAGGTCACTGGTCAACATCACCCAGCGCATCTATCGATGTGCATTCAACCCCAACCGGGACCCTCCCGGTTGGGCGGCTCCTTGGTTGGTTTCAGAAGACACGCCCCATGGCAGGGTCTGCCAGAACCTCTCTCATCGCAATGGGAGGGGGGTTGTGGCAGGCCCTGCATGGGGTTTTTGCAACCGAAAAGGAGTCCAAAATGGAAATGACTGCAATCTCCCAGATGGGAATCGCACTGCAACCCCTGTCGCGTGACCTGCTCCTGCAGAAATACGCGCACGGCGGTGAAACAACGCCCGAGGAGGTGTTGGACCGCGTGGCCAATGGCCTCGCTCAAAATGAACATGTCCCTCAAGAGTGGCAACCGCGTTTTCGCGACGCTCTGAACTACGTCATCCTCGGCGGGCGCATCAACTCCTCTGCCGGTTTGGATGATCTCGGCACCACCTGGATCAACTGCTTCGTGCAGCCGATCGCCGACTCTGTTTATGAACGGGTCGATGGAATGCCATCGATTATGGAAGCCGCAAGCGAAGCCGCTCAGACCATGCGTCTGGGTGGTGGAGTTGGCTACGACTTCAGTGTTATCCGGCCGAAAGGTTCCTGGATCAAAAGCACGCGAAGCCATGCCAGCGGCCCCATCAGCTACATGGGGATCTTCAACTCCATGTGTGAGACCGTCATTTCGGCGGGCGCGCGTCGTGGGGCTCAAATGGCCGTGCTGCGTTGTGACCACCCAGATATCGAGGATTTCATCGTCGCCAAGCGCGTCGCCGATCCGTCGATTCCTTGGGACAAGCGCCCGCTGCGCTGCTTCAACATGTCAGTTGGTATCACCGACGAACTCATGAAGGCCGTGGTGGATGACGGTGACTTCAACTTGGTTCACAAGGCCGAACCGTCGCCTACGCAGAAAGCTGCTGGGGCTGTGCGTGGCAAGGATGGTCTGTGGATCTACAAGACTCTGCGTGCCAAGGACTTGTTCGACTCGATCATGAAGTCGAACTATGACCGAGGTGAGCCAGGCGTCATCTTCCTTGATCGGGTAAATGCAGACAACAATCTGCGGTACACCGAGAAAATCGCAGCATCGAACCCATGCGGTGAGCAAATGCTTCCCGCCTATGGTTGCTGCGATGTGGGTCACGTTGCATTGCCCCGGTTCGTGAACTGCGCTGTCTGGGAGGGGGTCCCTTCCTTTGACTTCGAGCGGTTGCGCGCCGTTGTCCCGATGCTTGTCCGAATGCTCGACAACGTGCTTGATCTCACCAACTGGCCTCTTGAGGCACAGAAGGCTGAGGCCCAGAGCAAGCGTCGTATCGGACTGGGTTACACCGGGCTGGGCGATCTGCTGATCATGATGGGCTTGAAGTACGACTCGCAAGAGGGCCGGGACTTCGCTAAGAAAATTGCGGAGACCATTGCCTACGCAGCCTACGATGCATCCGTCGAGTTGGCGGTTGAACGTGGGGCCTTCCCCCTGTTCGATGCTGAAGGGTATCTGGAAGGGGTGACTGAAACGAGCGATGGAACGTTTGCGAGTCGCCTCCCCGAGGAGCTGAAGCAGGCCATTCGAAAGCATGGCATCCGCAACAGTCACCTGTTGAGCTTGGCGCCTGTTGGCACCGGTTCTCTGACCTTCGGAAACAACTGCAGCTCGGGCGCTGAGCCAGTTTTTAGCTTCAAGCAAAAACGTGAAGTCATCCAATTGGATGGAACGCGCAAGCTGGAAGATGGGCTGGTGAATGCTGCATATCTGCAGTACCAGAAAATGGGAGGCGATACAGAAAATCTCCCTGACTACTTCGAAACGGCTCAATCCCTATCGGTCTCCGGCCATATGGAGATGCTCAAGGTGCTTGCACCAATGATCGACTCTGCGATTTCGAAGACGGTCAACGTCCCCTCGGACTGTCCTTTCGAGGATTTCAAGGGGGTGTACCTGGACGCATGGTGTGCGGGGCTCAAAGGCCTGACCACCTTCCGCGAGGGAGGCGAGTTGGGTGCGGTTCTGATCGCAGATGATGGGGCATCGGGCAGCACATCCCCTGAGGGAATTGCTCACGATGGCCAGTTTGCGAACCAGGTTGACCCGGATCGTCGGGTGCGCTTGCATCAGTTGCCGGAAACGGTGATGAACAGCATGCGTTGGCTTGATCGGCCGCACATGCCGGATGGGAACCCATCGTTCACCTACATGGTTGAGAATCCCCTTGGGGACTTCGCTGTGATGGTGGGCGAACACGTCAACGGGACGACCCATCCGTTCGAAGTCTGGATCAATGGCGCTGAAGCTCCTCGCGGGCTGGGTGCAGTGGCCAAGACACTGAGCGCTGACATGCGCACCTTCGACAAAGGCTGGCTCAAATTGAAGCTGGAATCCCTGAACAAGTGTGATGGGCAACCAGTGGAAATCGCCATGCCACCAACTGGTGAGATTCACACCGTGCCCAGCGTGGTGTCGGCTTTCTCACAGATCGTTCAGTACCACGCTGAGAAAATCGGCTGGCTGCAGTCCGAGGGTGACAGTTCCCTGGTCGATGCCATGATGTTCCGCAAGGAACCGAAGGCAGAAGCTGAGGGCACGTTGTCCTGGACAGTGGACGTGAAAAACGCAGGAACTCGCGACGATTTCGTCATGTTCGTCAAGGAACTGGAAATGCCGGATGGCTCCCGACGCCCCTACAGTGTCTGGATCGCTGGAACGTATCCCAAGGTCTACGACGGGCTGTGCAAGCTCCTGTCGATTGATATGCGGGTGGCCGATCCAGCCTGGATCGGGATGAAGCTGCGCAAATTGCTGAACTACCGTGAGCCCCAGGGCGACTTTTGGGCCCCGGTACCAGGCGAGAAGCGTCAAGCTTGCTACCCATCAACTGTCGCGTACATGGCGCAACTGTTGATCCACCGCTTCCACAGTTTTGGTATCCTCGACGCAAAGGGTCACCCCGTTGCCAAGAGCGGTCTTCCCCAGGGCGATTCAAAGCCTGAAGATGAAGGTACACCGCTCCAAGCAACGATGCAAAACGGCGCCCAGTGCCCCGATTGCAAACGGTACTCCGTCGTGAAATACGGCGGTTGCGAACAGTGCACTGCTGATGGCTGTGGCTATATGGGCTCGTGTGGCTAACCCCTCATGACCCTGAGAACCTCGCGATTTATCGCGGGGTTTTTCAAAGCGCTTTTGACGAGGGAGAGCGCTTTGAAAAACAAGGTTTCATTCTCCGTCCGTATAGGCAGAGAGTTCGAAAACGGTAGCTGACCGTGCCTCCTGGGCGAACCAGCATTCAAACGACAGGTGCATGCCTGTCACATCAACCCTGGCGGGATGCCCATTCCCGCATGGGCATTGGTGTCTCCGCTGATCACGCAATCAATCGGAGTTCACTATGTCTTTTGAGAAAGCCCTTTTTTGTTTCGCCCTGGTGGGCTCTGCTGGTTTTTGCCTTGTGCTGGCTGCAGGCCTCATCTTCTGGTCGAAGCTCAAAATTCAATCTTTGGTGCGCTCCGAGTCCTCGGAGTCCAAAGGGAAGGATGAAACCCTCGACCGCGCCCTCAAGCTGATTGAGGACCAAACCATGTCCATTGAAGCCCTGAAAGACACGACAGCCTCGTTGCTGCAGCGTGTGGAAGCGGCGGAAGCGGCCTTTGCTAACAAGCAACCTGTGGATGCGCCTGAGCAATCGGCCGTGCCTGCTGCGAGCCCTGCTAAGCCGACACGTCGGCGCAGTAGCAAGGCCGCATCAGTGGTGCCAGCTGATGCCGGCATTCAAGGGGTCGGTCTCCCATCCCTTGACGACATGTCGATGGTAGGTGGTATGCCCATGGGCATGCCGGTTGACCCTTCAATGGGTTCGCCTGTGTATCACGGTGGTCCTTCCGAACTGACACTCGGTCACGAGAAGTTCGAAGTCATCGCGTAATTTGTTCCACCCAAGCGGGGATTCCAGTCCCTGCATGGGGATTGGTGTCCTTGCTCTTTTTGCATAGGAAGTCACCATGGAATCGAAGTTAGCTTTTCAGCGCCCCGACTGGCTCAAGATGATCGAATCGATCCTCACAGAACCTGGCCGACTCGGCGACTATTACCACGCGTTTCACAACTACAGCCTGGGCAACCAGGCACTTGCTGTGGAGCAGCTGCGCATGCGCAACATTGAGGTTAGCCCCATCGCTAGCTTCAGAGCGTGGAAAGAGAAAGGACGCTGTGTGAAGAAGGGAGAAAAGGCCATTGGCCTTTGGATGCCTTTCACGCCGCGCAATCCAAAGGACGGCGACAAGGTTTCGGCTCCCAAGGCTGAAATCAAGTCTCGCCCTGCGCCGGACGAGAATGCGAAAGCCAGTTCAGCCCGCATGGCATTCATGATGAAGAACAACTGGTTTGCTCTTGCGCAAACTGAAGTTGATCCGAACGCGGAGAACCCTCCTGTTGAGATCGTCAAGGTCGAGATGGATTGGGACGCAAATGCGGCAATGGCAAAGCTGGGCATCACCGAGGTTCCGTTTGCGATGGTTGGCGGCAATACCCAGGGATGGGCCTTGCCTCCAGCTAAGCAGATCGCGATGAACCCTTTGGCGCAACTGCCACACAAGACTCGTTTTCATGAAATGGCTCACTGCCTTCTGCATGGAAACGAGACCGTGGAGATGGTTGATGGAAGCGAACTGGGCAAGACCCTGAAGGAGGCTGAAGCTGAAAGTGTGGCATTCCTCTGCTGCTCGGCGCTGAACCTCCCGGGGCTCGCTGAAGCCCGGGGATATGTCCAGTCTTGGCTGGGGCACAGCACTACGGATCGAGAGGCCTACAAGAAGAGCGCAGCGCGTATCTTCTCGACAGCCGACAAGATCCTGAAAGCAGGTCTCAACGTGAATGCGGGGGTGGCCCATGGCTGAAACCCGCACCCGGCTCAAAGTCGCGTATGTTGGTCGCGACATGGCCTCTGTACCCACTGTCCGTGTGGACCTGGAGTTCAACAAAGACGGGGTGAAGCTGTATGGCTGCACCCAGCGCACATTCCACCGCAACGACATCGATGAGGCCCAGGCCAAAGCGAATCAGTTGCTAAAGGATGGGCTCGTTCAAGAAGTTCGCGAAATGTAAGTCGTTGGCGCATCCCAGATGCGCTTTCCCCCCCCGCCAGGGATCATCCCCTGGAAGGGGGTGCTCCTGGGCTTTTATCTAGGAGTTCTTTCATGCGTTCTATCGAAATCGTCCGTACAGCCGGTGGCCTGAAGTATCTGAACCCAGCTCCGGTGGCATCCCGCCGCTACAGCTGGATCGGCAAAAGCAGCCTCATCGGCCGCATTGGTGCCCTCTTTAAGGTGTGACCATGGGTGGCGTCGAAATCGTCTCCGCAGAGACATTCCGCGCATTCGAGTTGGCGCATTCAAGCTTCGGCTTGTGCTCGCGTCAGCCGGACATGCCCGCAAAGGTGCGTGCCATCACCTACGGTGGCAAGCACTACACCGTTCTGGCCCGCCATTGGTGGAATCAGGTTCGCTGTACGGTAGAAGCTTACGAGCTGATACCTCTCAGCGAATACAACGGGAAATCGACCATCGACGCCTTCGATCCACAAGTCATCCGCGCAGAGTTCCTGCTTACGGATTTCACTGGGTTGATGGTGGAGGTTGATGATGCACGAATGGTTTGCGCACGCCGTCAAACCTTCGAGTGTGGCCTTCCCTCCGGTCGCCCCATGTGCTTTCGAGCAGCGATGCTGTACTCCGAAGCTCAGGAAGATCTGAGTTGGCGCAAGAAGTACCAAGCAAAACCACCTCAGGTGTTCTCCCTCAATGGGCATCCGGTATTCAAGTACATGGACGCCCGCACAGGACATTGCGATGTGGTGTTGCTTTGGCGAAATAGCGGTCTAGTCGAAGAGATTCGACTTGATCGTTCAACCCCTTTGGAGGGTGTTCCAGCACATGTACTCCATGAACTGGTAGCCATCCCCGCCTGAACTCCCAGACCCGCTGAATGCGGGTCTGGTTGACCAGGTGCATTGCCACGTAAGTTGGCTTTGCCCAGTGCACACGAGTGCGCTGCGCAAAGCGAATTCCCTGGTGTTGCTGCGCAACCCCATCGATGTCTCTGAGCTGCAGAGCTAAAACAACCAGCATTCCGGTCGCCACTGCGCTGCCATCAACCACAACCCTTGCGGCCCTCGTTCACCGCTGGGTGAGGATGGCTGACATCTTTGGAGATCAACTCTATGAAGAGAATACCCATTGCCGTTTCGACGGCTTCCAACATCCAGCTCGACTGGGCCATGGCCATGATCTTGGGCCGCGCTGAGCGAGAACCAGTGCACGCAAAGGACACTGACCTGGAAGGGAAGGCGCTTCCCATCACCCTCTATGAGACGGCGAGTATCTATTCCCCGAACACTCCCTATGAGGCGCGTGTATCGCCCATCCGTGTGACTCGGTTTGGTGTGCAGAATGGCGCCAAGCTGCCAACGATCAACTTCCTTGCTGAAGACGGCTCGGAAGGCCGGGGTGTGGTGGGCATGTTCTACTTGACCAAGCAGGAGGCCGAACTGGAGGCTAAAGCTACTCTGAAGGGCTACGCCTTGGACTTCCACCCAACGACCAGCTGGGGCGATTGTGGCCAGCTTCTACACGACTACCGGGTCACATTTGAAGACTGCGAAGGTCATCATTTCAAAGCACGCACCTCACTCATGGGGCGGCGTGCAGGCGAAGGGCAGGGGGCAACTCACCAGGTGGCTGCAGTACGCAGCATCCTTGCCATGGAGAGCGGCGACACCATCATGGTGCCTGAAGACCTTGCTACCCTCGTCGCAAATTGGCGTCGCTAGTTCAGGCCAAGCGTTCTGCATGTGAGGGTTCCGATCTGGTGCCCGCAAATCAGTCTTTTTAGACTTGAAACCAGCCACCCCCATGGGGTTGGCTGGCCCAAGCCCGAAAGGGCTCGTCCTAGGCTCTATTGGGGCCTTGCGCGAGCGTTTTCATGCTGCAGGCTGCGCCTACAGCTCGAAACTCCCAGCTGGGGAAGTAAAACAATCAGCACATTCGATCGGCATGCCGATCAACATCAACCCTGCGGGTCATCCCGTAGGGCTGGCTCGCATCTCATTGGAGCCAACATGAAAACAAACTCTCAGCCAGAAGTCGTGAAAATGACACTTGCGGAGTACGAGGCGCAGCCTCAAAGCTACCGGGGTGTTTGGACAACCGAACGCACCGATTTGCCGAACTGGGCAGCTGAACGACATCTCTATGTCGGAAAGCGTACCTTGCTCTGGAATTCTGGGGCTCATGGTACCGCTCTGTTGATTGAAGGCCTCGGCCTGGAGATCACAGAGTGAATGGGCATCAACGGCTCATTCGCGAACAGATCCTGCACATGCTCTTCGGGACGGTAATTTTCATCGTTCTGGGCGGCCTGGCAGTGGGTCTCGACCTCGCTTCCCAGTGGGTTAAAACCCTCGGCGTCACGGCATTCACCTACAATTCCATCAGCTACGTTGCCCACGGCCTCATGGCCTTGGACATCGCCTTGTTTTTGGGGTATCTGCTCAAATCGTCCTGGGATCTTCTGAAGGAGATTTTCAAATGACCGACCTCAACATCGGCCGCATTTTTCTCAACAGCGTTCGCGTCTACTTCGCGCCTCTGACTGGTGCCTTCAAGGGCATTCGGGAAGAAATGCGCCGAACGGACCCATGGCGGCATCGCCGTGCAGTACGCAGCCAGGCACGGCGCCACAGCCATTCGACTCGCGGATAACATCCACCAAGTCGCTGAACCCGGTCTCTCGCAAGAGGACCGGGTTTTTTCATTGTGGCTTCGGCCAATACCCATCGGGGCATCACCCGATGGGGTGGTGCTCCATCAACTCAGGAGCATCACTGTGTCAACAACGAATCTGCCCATGGGGCAAGTCAATGCGCACGTCAGCGATGAGCTGGTCATGCGGGTAGGTATCCCCCACAAAGGCGGCAAGCTGGCATTCCATGCATTCCGAGAGGGGTACCCCTCAATGGTCAGTGCCAATGCATTTTGGAACCCCAAGAAGGCCCAATTTGTCGTGCCGGAGATCTCCGATCTCTACGAGGTCCCGTTCGCGCTGGATTCGGCCGGGTTTGTGGCCGTGTCACAGTTTCAAGCGAAGGGAAAGCAACCAGGTATGGCGGGGATTTACCCCTGGACAGCTGGCCAATACCTTGAGCTTGCTTCATTGCTGAATCCCGAGTGGTTCAGTGCGCCAGATCTTTGTTGTGAGCCGGAGTTGCAGAACAGCCAGGAAGAAATTGATTTTCGAATCAATGCCACTGCGACCTTGCTGGAAGGCACGCTCCAAACCCTCTATGCATGGCAAAACGAGTTGGCCAAAACTGAATCGGCATCGGTGATCGCAAATATGCTCAAACCACCTGTGCCGGTTGTTCAAGGCTGGCGAAAAGGCGACTACCAGCGCTGTTTGGACCTCATCCTTGAGGTTTGGAGGCGCTGGGAACCGTGGATCGCCCCCCCTCGGCTGATGGGGCTCGGCTCTGTCTGCCGGAGGTCAACCGATCACCCCGAGCATGGGCTCTACGCCATCCTGCAGGCATTGGACGGACGAATCCCAGAGAACACCGCTTTTCACCTGTTCGGGGTGAAGGGCACTTCTCTTGCCCAGGTCAAAAAGCTCGGCTGGGTCAAGTCTGTGGACAGCATGGCTTGGGATGTCGGGGCTCGGATAAAGGCTCACAAAGGGGCCTATTCCAACACCCTGGCGCATCGTGCGGAGGAAATGAGCCGCTGGATGTCGGTTGCGACAGCGCGGATTCTTCCCGGTACCGGGCGTCAGCTGGATCTCCAGTTGTCATCCTGATTACTCGATCCGCACCTATGTGCGGCATTCAACCCATTGGGCCTCGACCCAATGGGCAGGCCCGGAGAAATCTATGAGCAATACAAGCGTCGCCCTGGTCGATATGGTCATGGGCGCAAAGGCCTCACTGCAGGTCAACGAGAAACTGATGGTGGGGGATAAGTTTCGCCTTCTCGGGCGAAGCGTGACGTTCGAAGCAACCACCATTCGTGGTGTCCTTGGAGGGGAAACAACCGTTGTTGATGGTGTCAGCGAGTGCGGTCGCTTCCAAACGACTGCACGGGTGTGTGACACCGCAAATCCCCTCTGATAGCCACATTCATAACCCCTGCGGGCCACACCCGCGAGGGTAGGTCCGCAAAAGGAGAATCAAGTGAAATCTCTGGACCTATTTTTTGATGGTGAAGTAGATACTCCAGTTCCCGATTCTGTCAGCCAAACTGCGCAGGAAGTTAGGATGATGCGGGAATCACCGGAAGAACGAGCACGTCGTAGAATTCAGAACCTGATGCGCGATAAGCACGTTTTATGCCTGGCTTTCAGCTCTGGAAAAGATAGCAGCACAGTCGCTGATTTACTGCTTCGTAGCGCTGTTGAGTTCAAAAAAGCAGGTGGTAGTGTGCCTCCAATTATCATCATTCACAGCTCGACGGGAGTTGAAAATCCAGTCGTTGCAAGAATGGCACTATCTGAGCTTGAAAAGATGGTTGCATTTGGCCGAAAACACCATCTGCAACTCCAGACTTTGATAGGTGAACCTGATCTCAACTCGACTTGGCCTGTGCGTGTAATTGGCGGTAGAGCGCTGCCTACTTACCCGGGCGGTCGTGCTGATTGCACAATTGACTTCAAGACCAAACCGGCTCGCAAACTCATCAATCAGGCGAAGCTCTCATCTGAGGGTTTCGTTGGATGGGGAGCGCCGGTCATCCTGACTGGCGTCCGATCCGGTGAGTCAATCGCTCGCGATCAACGTATTGCCCACAGACATGAAACGGCTGAGGGTACGTGGACGAACGACGATGGAGACCTTCGCGCATCCCCAATATTGGACTTCACTGAGGATGACGTATGGGAGACGCTCGGAATGTCGGCTGCTGGCGTTTATGACTCGTATTCCGATTTCGGAGATGTAATGGATTTCTACCGCGCGAGTGGTGGGTCCAGCTGCGTCATCGTCGCGGACATGAAGATGAACGCATATCAAAAGCCATGTTCGGCCAGATCGGGCTGCTGGGCATGCAGTCGAGTGGGGCGGGATCGGTCAGTTGAGTCGATGATTGAGAGTAACGAGAAAGCCTTCGGTTTTCTCCGACCGCTTAATCGACTTCGCAATTGGATCGTTGACACGCAATTCGACTGGAGCCTTCGACAGTATGTGGGTCGCACGATTTCAAAGGACGGCTATATCGAAGTTGGAGCTGACACGTTCAGTCCTGCAACGCTCAAGAAGCTTTTGATCTACACCCTGACCGCTGAAAGGCTATCCGGCGTGCAGATCATCAGTCCCGAGCAGTTGATCGCCATCGATCTTCGATGGAGCCTCTACGGTCTATTCCCTCCTTTCAGCGCTTTGAAGACCTACTTTGAAGTGGTGGAGCAAGGGCAGTGGGAGGAAGCCCCTGTGGGGCCCAGCTACCCGCACACTCCGGTGCCCAAGATCGGACGCATCCATGTAGGGAACAACTGGTACGAGGTGACAGGCATGAACACTGTTTCGGGCCTGCGAGACCTTGGCGCTGAAATCTTCCACGAGTCCTGTGGCTTTGACCTCAAAGTCCTGGCCAACGGCTCGTTGGTAGCAAACTATGAGGAAGGTGACAAGTTTGAGGTAGACGCTGAGTCTGCCTGCGACTTCATCGCCTTTCTTGCTGAGGACTACATCCGGGACTACTGCCATGAAGACTACCCTGACTGGACAGAGGGCTTCCGAACGTACCTCCGCCTTGGGATGGTCCATATTGGCTCCGGCCAGTCTCGAACCACTGACGAGATCATGCGCCGCACACAGTGGCGACAGGAGCACAACTTGCACGGTCAAAGAAGCCCCCAAGAGCTGGAGGCTCGCTGCGATGTGCTTTACCAGCGGCAGCAGAGCCTGATCTGATGCCGGAAGGGCATTGATATCTATCCGCCAGAACGGTTACGATATGCCTAATGAAACCCTCGCGCTTGCGCGAGGGCTTTCCCAAGTAGCTCTGATGGGGCTCCTTAGGAAAGCAGTTTGCACTTCCTGGCTATGCCTGGCAGTCCATATTCCCAGCTGGGGAGTTGAAACAATCAGCATCCACCGCGTATGGCCACATGCGCATCTTGTCCAACCGGGCCCTCCTACCCGGTTGGGTACGTGGGCCTTTTTTTGTGAGGCCACCATGTATCGAACGTGCCTGCGATGGTTCCTGGCATGAACCGCGCCGCCTTTCTGGGCCTCCGGCTTTGGAAGAGCGGTCTTTTGGTCCCCCCCAGTACCATTGCCCGATCATTGCCTTTTCAAGGTCGAGCCATGCCAGAAATCCTTCTTCGCTTCAGCGACAACGAAACTACTTACGAACGTGTGAACGCATTGGCTGCAGAGCTGGGCATCACACCGGAGCAATGGGTTCTGCGCGCTGTGGCGAAGGATCTTGGCGACTACGGGCTCAAACCCGTCCCCGATGGGCTTCAACCGAAGTCCTTGTCTCAACTGTTCGAAGCCTCAGGCGTCCTGAAGCCTCGAACGTAGCCGCCCCTTCATGGGGTGAGGAGGTTGTATGCGTACCCTTCTTGCCCCACCACCAGTGGGGACAGTCGTGCGATGCTGGTTCCCTGAAAGTGAATCAGTGATGGTCCCCGGTCCGAAGTTTCGGCCGGTACTGGTGTTGGCGGTGGACGATGAGTCTTCACGGGTTCCCCGGGTACTTGTTGCCTATGGGACCTCCCAGCACACAGAGAGAAACGCTCTCGGAGAATTTTTGGCTCCTCGGAGTCTGGTCCCCGAACTGGAATGCGACACGAAGTTCTGCCTCAAGCAGGCGTTCTGGTTGCCACTCACCAGGGAGTATTTCTCTGCTCGCGGCAGGCAATCCGTGCCCGTCGTTCTTCCAACCCGCCTGCACTCTGTGCTACTGCGGGCATACCACGAGGCGCAGTAACTCTGCGCCTTTTTCCCACCCCGGGGCTCCAATTCCCGGTGGGGGAGGGGGCCTCGATATTCTGAGAATCCCCATGCAACAACAAATCTCAACTTCACGGGCTAACGCCGGAAAGTCCTTCAATCTGTCTCGTTCAGAACTCTCTGCGGCGATGCACAACCACCCGGATGCGGGGCGCGTCGAACTGGCGAGTCTGTTTAAGACAGGTGAGCTGGATGTTGACCTGATCGAGCGGGCCCAGCTTTACGTCAGTGAGGCTCTCAAGCGAAGTCCTGTTGTCTCTGTTGAGGTCGCGGCCTTCAGCATGAACATGATCAGCGGCCGGAAGGAAGCTGTGTTTGGTGTCCGGTCTGATGGTGTATTTCATGGCCACTACTTTGCGAGTGCCTTCAAAAAACTGTCGGCATAAAGGATTGACCATGGATCGCAATCAATTCGGTATCACCGACCAAATGGTTCAGGCCGCTCAAGCGTTGCTCGATGCCCGTGCACACGAAGCCATTGTGAAGCCACAGGTGCAGACGTATCAACGTCTCATCCTGGCAAAGCATCGGTTCATGTTTCGCGAAGAGTTCTGTGAAGAGCCTGGTGCAGATCAGCCCATTTCTGACCCTGAAAAGGCTTGGCTGATGAGCGATGCTGATTTTGCAACCTACGTTGCTGATTGCCATCGCGAGCGCGATCGCCTAGGTCTCGTAACAAGGATTCCGGACGGTTGCCCGCTGCTTGAGGCGAAGGCGCGGCGTACGGAAGCTGAATGGCAGCTTTTTGATGTCTTGTCCCAGCACCCTCGACTCGGACATCTCAAGGGGGCCAACCAAAGCGTTTGGCGCATGCGTCAGCAGGCACTGGACCTGGCAGTCAAGTTCATGATGCCATTTCTTGAAGAAGCTACCTCGCGGAACAGTGTTTCGATGTGAGGTAACATAATCCCGTCGCGACTCCCCCCTGGGAGCCGCGCCGTGGCCACAACCAGTGGCCTTTGGAGGTGCCGCTGTCTTCAGTCGCACCCTCAAAGGATCATTGACCTGGGTATCCCATGTCATGAAAAGCTCCCAGCTGGGGAGTCGAACAAATCAGCATCACCTTTTTCAACCCCTGCGGGCCACGTTCTCCGCAATGGGGGCATGGTTCGTTTTTTTCGGAGCAACCATGCAAACTCTAGTAACGATTGGGTCCACTGTTTCTGCGTACGCAGAGATCCTCGTGGACTTACCTGAAGGCGCTTCACGCGCTGACGCCATGGCGATCATCAAGCACGCCAAAGACGCTGCCGAGGTCGCTGGCACGGTCGTATATAAGCCAGACTGGTCAACTCATGAGCATTTTCGAGTGGTCGCAGCAAGCGATGAAGCCATTCAAGAGTTGACGCTCAACACCATGCTGGATGACAAGCAGGCTGGTTAGATACCGTCAGCCGAGCGTGATGGCCGGGAGCGCGCATCTCCTGAGCCCCCACCAACCTTTAACCCTGCGGGTACGCCCCGCACGGGGCTGTGATCCGCGATTCTCAAGGATTCAGTATGCATAAAGGTCAAATCAATTCGGCCGCGACGGTGTACGCCCTCGAACGTCGGGGGTTCTCACTGACCCCACACCAACGAAAGCTGGTGGAGAGCATTGCCTCCATGCAAGTCGGGGGCGACCAACCAGACAGCACACCTTCGGCTACTCCACAGCAAATCGATGCCTTGCAACGATTCGCAGCCAAGCATGGCCGGACATGGAAATGTCGTCTGGTCGAAGCCTGGATGAAAGGCAACGACGACCGATTGCCAGATGGAGGATTGCTACGCCAGATCCGCAATCAACTCGGTACGAAGTGGTTGCGGGACTTTCGCATAGGGGCCCAATGATGGGCAAAGCAGCAACTTCAGCGAAGCGTTCGCGCGGGGCTCACTGCCCCGTTGATCTGACTCGGTTGGTCCGGTACGAGGAAGTGCCAGACGGAACTTGGTACCGCGTTGGCAGCGGTGATTCTCGTGCTGGTGGCATTGGACAGGTGATAGGGATCCTGGCCCTGAAGCACTCACCAGGCTATGAGGTAGTTTTACAGCTTAAGGATGGGAAGGTTGACACCTTCTCACCCCTTCAGCTGTTCCCAATGCAGGACCATGAAATTGCCAACACTGGCAGTGCCAGGCAATTGCAACTCGTGCTCTGATTCCAGGGTAAGAGATACCAATCCCATGTAAGCAAACGGTTCTGGCAACAGGATCACATCAACAACCCATTGGGGAGCCTTCTCCCCTCGGGGAGATGTGCTCTCCTCCTCAAAGTAGAGGCTCCCATGAATCTTGATACATCGATGGGCCGTCAGCGGGCCATCAACACCTCAGGCCGATTCGCAGCCTTCGCGTCACCTGACCCGGACCCACAGCGAATCGTGCTCGCAGCTCAGGACTGGATCCGTATGGCGAATGCCTACTGCGGAGATCGCTTCGCAGAAGCTGACGGAAGATCGGCAATGACGGTATCTGCGGTAGACCACGGTGGATTCCAACACACGATTTTTTCGGTAATACACGGCGGTGCAACAGGTGAGCACCGGGCGGAAGGATACCGATTGGTCCCACCAGCAATGTATGACGGGCTTACCGCAGATTTCATTGACTGGCGCGATCCTGCGACAGTTGAGGCCAGGCGGCGTGGAGACGCAACTGGACTGCTCGTGAGAGTCAAGGGCAGGCTTCTTGTCTGCGCCAAAGCTGTTCACTTCATCCGCGATATCCCATCCGTACCACCGATGCCGCTCCATGAGGCGAAAGACTACGACGTTGCAGCTCGGTCGATGGGCTGGCGAGCAATGGCCTTCAATGGCGCGAATATCAGTTGGAGGTCTCTCAATGGACATCCAGTCGTGATCTACCAGCACCCGATGCAGGCTCGGTGCGTTTCCATGTTGTTCTGGCGTAGCCAGAGCGGCATTCAGGAATACTGCCTTCCAAACGCGCTTGACGCGAGCATGTTCACCGAGCCGGTGGATGTGAAAGCGCCACAGCAGGTGGTGAAGGAAGACCCGATTCAGTTGGGACTTTTCTAAACCACCGATGTCCTCGCAATGCGAGGGCTTCCCCAAGCTCTTCCAGAGGAGAGCTTCGGGAAGAAAGGATTGATATCACCGGCTAAGCCTGTGGTTCAAAACTCCTAGCTAGGGAGCCTAAACACGTAGCTCATCATTTCAATGCCGCACTCAGCGGCGCACAAATCTCAACCATCCCAGCGGGGCACTATTTCCCGCAGGGAAGTGGTGCCTGTTGGATTTTTCAAAGGCATCACTATGAAGATCAGTCAGATAGCAGCGGCATGCTTGTGGCTTCCCGGCTTTGCGCCAGATGAAGACCCCAATCTTGTCCCTGGGTTGCTTGATGCACAAATGGGTCAGGTCGCACTTCGCGATCTCGCACCAATTGCAGCAGTCGAGGCTACCAGCCCAGCAAAGCCAAAATGGCCCCGGCTCATCGACGACGTGCATGCCCAATTGGGCGGGTCCGTCTCGAAGTTTGAAGCCAACCTTGAGGCGATCACGATCCTGCGCAAGCTGGAGAGTGAGGACCGCGATCCATCCGCGCGCGAGCGCGAGATTCTCAACCGGTACACGGGCTGGGGCGGGCTTCCACAAGCCTTCAACCTCCAGCAGAGTGACACCGCCTGGCGCGAACGTTCTTCCAGGCTCATGAGCTTTCTGAGCACTGAAGAGTACGCCTCAGCGATGGCTAGCACCACGGACTCCCACTACACGCCTGTGCCAGTGATCGATGCAATGTGGTCAATGGTCAAGCGCCTGGGCTTCTCTGGTGGCCGGGTACTCGATCCATCCACAGGAACAGGTTTCTTCTTGGGCGCAATGCCCGAGGAGATCGCCAGTCGTAGCACTGTGACCGCCGTTGAGGTGGACAACGTGTCTGCCAGGATCGCAACGAAGCTGTACCGGCATCATGGTGTCCGTGTTCTCAACAGAGGATTCGAGTCGGCCAGTCTGCCGATAGGAATGTTCGACCTCTGTATATCCAACTGCCCCTTCGGGCAGACCAAAGTCGGCGAGGTGCGGAATGTCCCGTATGCCAACTTCTCGATTCACAACTACTTCATCGCTCGTTCGCTGGAGTTGGTGCGGCCGGGAGGGTTGGTCGTCATGCTCACATCCAGTTTCACGCTGGATTCGTGGCGTGACCGGGCCAGGGCGTATTTCGCAAGTCAGGCAGAACTGGTTGGTGCCATTCGGCTACCCGCCTCCACGTTTCAGAAGATGGCGAATACGTCGGTAACTACAGACATCATCATCCTGAAGCGCGTTGCCTCGACGATGGGCCTTGACAAATCATGGACCGAAACGACAGCCCTTCCAAAAGGGTCGCCGATCAACGGAAACCCGTACTACAGCAGCACTCCAATCACTCTCAACAAGTGGTTGGCCCGGAACCCAGAAATGGTGGTCGGAAAGCTGTCCATGGAATCCGCTGCATATGGTGAGAAATCGGTGTGCACGTTCGAAGGCGACTTGAAATCTGCTCTGCAGGAGCGGGTGGAGAGGTTGCCAGAAGGCGTATACAGCCCTCGTCAAGAGACGCCGCGAAAGCAGCGCATTGAGACGATCCGGCTCGATACCGCGATGCGTCCAGGGTTCGCCATGGTCGCAGGCAAGGTGTGTGAAGTGGATGGCGATGTTGCGCGCCCCGTACAAGCTTCAGAAAAGACGCTGGCTCGGATGGAGGGAATGATCGGCGTCCGTGACGCAGTGAGAGCGCTGATCTCAGCGCAGGCCGAGAACGCCAACGACGCGATGTTGAGCATGTACCGAACGGCGCTTGCGGTTGCTTACGATACTTTCGTGAGCAAGTGGGGCTACCTAACGGACAGGCTCAATCGAGCGGTCTTCAAGGGCGATCCGGACTTACCGTTGCTCATGTCGCTTGAGTACCGCGATGACACGGCCAGAACCGTGGAGAAAGCGGCGATTTTCACCCAGCGAACTGTGGGTGCTACCAGGAAGGTATCCCGCTGCGAAAGCTTGCAAGACGCTCTGCAGGTGTCCCTGGCAGAGTCAGGCCGCGTGGTCCCCTCACGGATCGCAGGTCTGGTTGGCAAGGATGAGGAGACTGCAATGCGCGAACTGGAGGAATCCGGTAGCGTGTTTCTGGACCCGGCAGCACCGACTTGGATCGTCGAGGATGCATACCTGTCGGGTAACGTCCGTGAGAAGCTGGTACTGGCCCAGGACGCAGGCGAGCGCTTTGAGCGCAACGTGGCGGCATTGGAGGCGGTACAACCTAAGTTGCTCACACCCGCCGAGATAACACCTCGGTTTGGTTCAACATGGATTCCAGCACGGATCTACGGACAGTTCTTGGATGAAATCCTTGGCGCAGGGAAGGGTAACACCCACTCCGTCGAGGTAAATCTGAGTGTTGGTACGTGGACGGTGGAATCGCCTTACAGCTGTGAATCCAGTATCGCGGCAACTCAAACCTACGGAACTACGCGTGTGCCATGTGGGAAGCTGGTGGAGCTAGCGCTCAATCAGATCGAACCATCGGTATACGACAGAACCAGGGATGGGAAGCAGGTTGCAAATGCGAAAGAGACCATCGCTGCCAGAGAGAAGCAATACGACCTGAGATCCAAGTTCAAGGAGTGGGTTTGGTCGGATGAAGAACGGGCAGAAATGCTCGCGAACGCATACAACCAAGCGTTCAACTCCTGGGTGGTACGCCGATATAACGGGTCGCACCTGGTGCTACCCGGCTTTTCGGATGCATTCTCCTTGCGTGATCATCAAAAGGATGCAGTTTGGAGGTGCTTGTCTTCAGACACGAATGTCCTGCTGGCCCACGCGGTCGGTGCGGGCAAGACACTGGAGATGATCTGTGCTGCCATGGAGATGCGGCGGGTTGGAAAGGCCAGCAAGCCGATGATGGTGGTGCCGAATCACTTGATCGAGCAGGTGGCTGACGAGTTCATGCGGGCATACCCGGCCGCCAACATCTTGATGGCGACAAAGGACGACCTCCATGGAGAGAAGCGCAAAACGCTGCTCTCTCGCATAGCAACAGGAAACTGGGACTGTGTGATCATCACCCATTCATCATTCGAGCGAATTCCTATGAGCGAAAGCTACATGGAATCGTATATAAAGGATGAGCTGGAGAAGATTGAGGACGTGCTCCGTGAGCGATCAAGGGACAGCAAGACCAATAGAATCGTCAAGCAATTGGCGAGGGCTAAAAAGTCTTGGCAAGCAAGGCTGAAAAGCCTCTCAGCAGATCAGAAGAAAGACAATGTTCTAACTTTCGACGAGCTTGGGGTTGATCAGTTGCTGGTCGATGAGAGTCACTACTTCAAGAATTTGTGGCGCTTTTCGAAGATGGAGCGTATTGCAGGGTTGCCAAACAGTGACTCTCAACGCGCGTTCGACATGTTCGTCAAGTGTCGATATGTCTGTATGAGTCGTGGTGATGGTGCTGGCGTCGTTTTTGCTACGGGCACGACAATCACCAACAGTATGGCTGAGGCGTTTGTAGTGCAGCGTTTCCTTCAGGAGGCAACTCTTGAAGCGTGCGGCGTGTCAAACTTTGATGCATGGGCTGCGAACTTTGGTGAGACTGTGACGGCACTTGAGCTTGCTCCAGACGGAAGCGGGTATCGGGTCCAGAGCAGGTTTGCATCATTTGTGAACCTCCCAGAACTGATGAACATGTTTCGTCAGGTTGCGGACATCAAAACGCCGTCGATGCTCAATCTGCCGGTGCCCCGATGCAGGGAAGAAACGATCATTGCCGATGGTGGTGAGGCGCTGAAATCCTATGTCGCGAAGCTGGTCGAGAGATCGGAGAAAATCAAATCAGGGCAGGTGAAGCCAAAGCAGGACAACATGCTGCTGGTGACTGGCCATGGTCGAAAAGCTGCTCTCGATATGCGGTTGGTGGATCCGTTCGCCGAGGACCGTGAAGGTAGCAAGATTGCCCTGTGCGCAAACGGGGTGTTCGAGAAGTGGAAGGCAACTGCGAGCTTCAAAGGCACGCAGCTAGTCTTTTGCGATATCAGCACTCCGAGGACAGATGGTCGATTCGATGCCTATACCGATCTGCGTGACAAGCTGATCGCAAAGGGTATTCCGGCCAGCGAGATTGCCTTCATTCACGATTTCACGACGGATGCTGCGAAAGCGGCCCTGTTCAGAAACGTGCGTGCCGGCATCGTTCGTGTGCTCATGGGTAGTACCGACAAAATGGGAGTGGGGACCAACGTGCAAGAGCGTCTGTGTGCCATCTGGCATCTTGACGTTCCGTGGAGGCCTTCCGACCTGGAGCAACGCAACGGCCGGGGAATTCGCCAAGGGAATATGTGTGAGGAGGTTCACATCTTCTACATGCTGACTCGGGCGAGCTTCGACGCCTACTCTTATCAGCTGCTGGATGCCAAGTGCCACTTCATTGAGCAGATCATGCGCGGCGATACAAGCCTGCGTGTCCTTGATGAAGACTCCGGTGTTCTTACCTTCGCTGAAATCAAGGCGATTGCGTCAGGAAATCCTGCGGTACTGGAGAAGTGCGGTGTTGATGCCGAACTGGCGAAGCTCACTCTGGTCTACGACAAGTGGTCTAGTGAGCGCTGGAGCCATACCCACGAGCTGAAGCAGATGCCACGCTGGATCGAAACGACCCAGCAGAAAATCGAGCGTATGTCGGTGGATGCTGCGACAGTTGCTGCGATGCCAGATGATTCGTTCACCTTCATGGTGAACGGCATTGGTGTTGTGCCAGCGTGCGATGCAGCTAAAGCCTTCAAGAAGATCATCCAGTCGTTGCCACGTAACAGTGGACCCGTTGAGATGGGAACATTCCGGGGCTTGAGCATGTTCGCTGAGAGAAATGAGTTTTCGGAAGTCGAGGCATGGCTCAAAGGGTCGATGGAATACAACTTCAGGATTGCAAAATCTTGGGATAGCTTTGTTTCGTCGATCATTCAGGTGGCCATGAACTTGAGCGCGGAAGTGACTCAGCTGAAGAAGCACCTGGACCGGCAGTTGATCCGCCAGAAGGAACTGGAAGATGAGGTCACACGACCTTTCGACAAACAGGACCGCCTGGAGTATCTGCAGCGTAGAAAGATCGAGCTGGACACGATGCTTGATCTCAACAAGGGGGAGATGTCTGCAGTGGACGAGTCGGATGAAACCGGCGAATCTGCTGTAGCCTGATACCATCCTTCAACAGAGCACCAACAGGACCCGAGAGGGTTCTGTTGGCGGCTTTCCAAAGTGTCCTTCGCTGGACCTTTTGGAAAACCGTTTTGATGCATCAGGCTGCGCCTGTGCTCATATTCCAAGCTGGGGAATCCAAACAATCAGCACAACGCCTCTACGGGGCATATACCGGTGGCCTCCAGGCTGCTTTTCTCAACCCATGCGGGCTTTTGCTCCCGCATCGGGGGTAGGGCTCGCGATTTCGTTCGGAGTTCCTATGAATTTAGCGTTCGCGCATTCCACCCGCGCCCCTCGCGCGTCATCAGGTTTCATTCGTGCACATGATTTGGCCAAGCAATACAAGGCTGATGGGTGCATTCGTGATTTCCGTGTGGATTCTTGTGGCAAGCGAGGCCGAGTGATCACACTGAAAAATGAATCGGGCTGGAGCCCCTACCCACTGTTCGTCGAAAACCCTTCGACTGACGAGCAACTCAACTAACTGAGGCTTCGGCCTCGAATCAACCACACCGGCCCTCACGGGACGGTTTTCTTCAACCTGAGCGGGACCGCCCCCCCGCTCGGGGTGGTGGTCCCGCATTTTTCGGAGACCATCATGGATCTTTTGCAGTTCTACCCCACGGGAGAACGTACGGCTGCGCTGATGTGGGCCAAATTCAAACGCCCTGTCCAGCACCTTTGCGAGCCGAGCGCTGGTAAGGGGCATTTGATACGCTACGCTCAAGAGGGATTCCCGAATCTTCGCGACGAGGAGATTCCCTGGATCGCCGAGTTGGACGATGCCGGTGACAGTCTCACACCAGGTCGGTTTCGGCAGCTGTCCAGATTCAAGTTCAGTCACATCAAGGAAACCTCGGTCATTGAGGTCAACGCTGAGTTTCACTCAACCTTGAAGGCACTGGGGGCCAAGGTCCTCGGGTACGACTTTCTTGAAGTTCGGTCGCTGGCCACAGCTACCTCTGTTCTGCTAAACCCCCCTTTCCGTGCAGGGTGTGCCCACGTTCTGCATGCTTGGGATTGCTTGTTTGATGGCGAAATTGTCGCCATCATCAATTCGGATTCCATTCGCAATCCGTATACCCAAGAGCGTCAACGTCTGCTGACCTTGATTGAGCAGCACGGCTCCGTCGAGTTTCTCCGCGATCAGTTCGTAGATGACGTGGAGCGCAAGACGGATGTTGAGGTGGCTTTGATCTACCTCGATAAGGTCCCTGGAAAGTACCTCAATGTTGAATCGTTGCTTGGTGATCTGACGCGCGGGGATTCAGGGCTCACGGATGTGGACCCCGAAGTCTGCACTGCGCTTTCTCTCCCAGGTAACTACATCGAAGACACCTGTTTTCGATTCCGTCAGGCCGTTCAGGCGGCCAGGAATGCAAGCGAGAGTGCAGCACTTGCGGATCACCTTTCGAATGCCATTGGTCTGTCCTTGGAAGAGATGCAGTCCAAAGGTGTTGGGAGTGATTTCCGAGAGGTCTCGTCATCGATTCGAGAAGCTGCGAATGCAGATTTTCGTGATCGGTATGCAAAGCTCAAGCGGCAGGCATGGGGCCAAGTCCTGCGGTCATCACTGCTGAACCAGAAGTTGTCCAACCAAGCGCGCAAGCGCCTGGAGGCATCCGCAGAAGAGATTTATGACCTCGACTTCTCACCTAGCAACATCCACGGGCTCTTTGCTGGCGTCTTGAACTCCCTTGAGGACATCTTCAAGGACATGATGCTCCAGCTGTTCGACACGATCATTGGAAAGTCGAATGAGAATGTCGCGTACTACAAAAGCTACCGGTCGAGCGAAAAGCATCGAATCGGGATGCGCCTACGGAAAACCCGTTTCATCCTTCCAAGGATGCGGCCTGGGTACAACTCCGTTGACTATGAGGCACAGGGAATACTTGGCGATATCGACAAGTGCTTTCACTACCTGCATGGTGCAACTGGGGAGTATGACGGGCTGGTTGACTCGATTCGCAAGAATGGAGTCAAGTCGGGGGTCCGCTACGAAACGCGCTACTTTGGGTTTCGTTGGCATGCGGGAGTCCAAACCATTCACGTTTATGCCAATTCCCCGGAGGTCATGGACAAGCTAAATCGATTCGTCGGCAAGCTCCGCAACTGGCTACCTGGCGATATGGATGAAGCAAACGCTGATTTCAAGAAGCAGTACGAGAAGGCTGAATCTTTCACTGACGAGTATTTGACGGCCTACCGAAAGGGACGGTTTTCGAGTATCGGCGAGAGCGAGATTGCTCATCGTGCGGTGCGTCTTGCTCAAGGCAATAGCCAGGAGGAGGACGCCTACACCCTGACGCGCTTGGCAGCGGCCATCGATGAAGTTCATGAAAAGCATGGTCTCTTGATTGGTCCATCGCTTAAGTCTTCAGCTCCCACGAAGGCTATCGGTCAGGGCTCCCAAGCTCATTCCGATGCTGAAGTGGCAGTTGCTCCGCAGCAGCTCCTGCTCGCTGCATAGTCGCCTTGGTCTCCGCCCGTCTCCGCGTGGTGGCGTCGTGCGAGGCCACTGAGCGATTTACAATAGGCCTACACCCTCGGGTGTATGGCTTTTCATTGAATCCTTCTT
The DNA here is from genome assembly GCF_057809085.1 of Acidovorax sp. FG48. Lineage (NCBI taxonomy): Bacteria > Pseudomonadati > Pseudomonadota > Betaproteobacteria > Burkholderiales > Comamonadaceae > Acidovorax > Acidovorax sp. FG48. The sequence continues at coordinate 338,577 of NZ_JBMDJH010000004.1, forward strand.
CAGGGTCCAATGACAAGCCAAATTGTTGTACCAGTCTGCACTGGTGCTCATGTTCCAAGCTGGGGAATACAAACAATCAGCAAGACTGCTCACACGAGCTTTCATCAACCCGGATGGGCATCTGTTGCCCACGGGCCGGTGCTCTTCCATTTCTTGGAGATAGCACTATGCACACCCCCGATCAGCTTTCACTGGCTCGAATTGACACAGCCTTCGACCAGTTGAATTCGCTACTGGACGCTCGCGGCGTTCTTGATGACGAAGCGACACTCCGTGCCACAGCCATGCTGCGTCTGGAGATCGCTCGCGCTATGGGTCAATCTGACCGCATTTCTGCAGCTGAGCTGACGCTTCAGGAGATGAACCCACTTCTGCAAGGTTTCGACCTCCGAACGTTCTCTGGGTGGACATCTGCCGCACTCGCACTGTTGAAAGGTGTGTCCCCAGGTACTGCCCTCTGGGATCAGGCCTTCGATGGTTACCTTCTTGAAGAAGGGGGCTTTCTGGTGGCCGTGGCCGCTTCTGAGGTGAAAAACGGCCAGATCCGAACGTTGGATGGCCAATACGACGATGCCACCCAGGTGGACTCGTCAGCCTGGGACAGTGGTCGTGAAACATGGGATGGCTGCAAAGACCCGTCACTGGGTCGTGATGTACTTCTTAACCCGAAGTTGGTGGTACTGGAGACCATCCCCGCTGATTGAGTGGGTTCACCCACTCCTTACCTGTGAAGCTTGAGCCCCTTGGGGTTCAGGTCTTCCCAATGCCCCTTTCATTAGGGGGCTTTGGCAAGATCCATATCGCCAGCGTTCCGCTGACGATCGAAGCGGTAGCTGACCGTTCCCGTAAGGGTAGAACCAGCATTCACGCGGTTTAGCCGTACCTCAACCTGCCGGGTTCCAGACCCGGTAGGGGCTGTCCCTGGCTCTTCCATTTGGAGACTGTCATGACAGCAGATACTTTGTCGCGCCCAACGGGTGCTTCCCTTCTTTCGGTGAATCATCAACTATCGCTCGTGGTAGACCTCGATGAGCGTGGTTCGTTTCGCGCGCATGTCGAGAACTGCCTCGGCCGTTCGATCTATGAGTTCAGCAATGAAGACCCTGAGACTGGCCAGCCCGATGCCGATGGCCTGTGGCTTGTTGAATTCGGGTTCATGCGCCATGCCCGTGATACGGACGGCCTGCTGGACTACCTCCGGACCATGGGAATTGTTGGAGCAAGCGCAACACTCGTCATCGAGGAGTGAACCATGCATGTCAACGAAATCCGGGATTTCATTGAACGTGCTCCCAAACGGTTTGCCTTTGATGGCCAGCGAATGCGGAATCACGCGCATGTCCGATACCAATGGTTTTCCCAGATTTCCATTGGGTCGATCGATTCACGAATCAACCGCAGGGCGGGGATCGTAGACAAGTGGATACCGTGGGTGAACCCCACCTACAAATCCATGTCCAGGCACAGAAAAAAAGTTGCCAAACGGTCACAGTTCATCAGGGGACTGGGCGCCTCACCGTTCTGAACGACCCCGCGCGTATCGGAGCTTTCATCATCAGCCCCGGATGGGCATTGCCTGACCGGGGCATGCCCAGTTCAACCTTCCTCAGGAACAACAGCATGTTTAGTTCAAATCCATCATCACTGCTCTCTGGGCCCACCCCCCGCGAAATGGAAATTTCCATACACGCTGGTCCCAGCCGTGAAGCCGACATCACCGCTCTCTATGAGCAGCGTGATGCCTACATCAGTCACCTGGCAGAGCTGGGTTGCATCAACCTCCAGAACCTTGGTGAACTTGATCGTCTCGGTCGAGTTAAAGTGGCCAGTGCCCTTTGGGGCCTCTGCACAACGGAGGCTCAACAAGCGCTCCTTGCCGATCAGCACCACCAGGTGAGATCCTGTGCAGTGATCTCGTCCAGGTATCACTGACCTCTCATGCTGGACTTCTACTACTCCACCATGCAGGGGGGTAAGTCAACGGCTCTCCTGCAACGCCGCTACAACCTGACCTCAATCGGTCGCCGCGTGTTGGTGATGACCAGCTCGCTTGATGACCGATTTGGGGTTGGCAAAGTGACATCCCGCCTCGGCCTCCAGTGTGAAGCGACGCTTTACACCAGAGAAACGGTGTTCACCATGTCAGATGCCTTCATTGGCGTCGATGAGCTGCTGATTGAAGAGGCGCAGTTTCTGACGGCTGTCCAGGTGCAGCAGATCCATAAGAACCTGTGCACGGGGCAAGGCCTTCAGGTCGCTTGCTTTGGTCTTAGAACCGACTTTCAGGGCAACCCGTTCGAAGGAGCCGCGTCCTTGCTGGCCTTGGCCGACAACCTGCACGAGATCAGCACCTTGTGCCTGTGTGGGACGAAGGCCACCATGAACCTTCGAGTCGATCCCAACGGTCATCCTGTCCGCGAGGGTGATGTCGTCGAAATCGGCGGTGACAGCCGCTATCGGCCAGTATGTCCAAAATGCTTTTACTGACCCCTGCGGGCCTCTAACGAGGCTTCGGGGAAGGTGGGGCTCAAACAGATCCTCTGAGCCCCCTCTATGGGGCCTCAGGGCTTTCCAAAGGTATTTCTCGATGCCTTTGGAAAGCGATTTCAACTCGCTGGCCTAGAGTCAGTGAATGAACCGGCAGCTGGCCGTGCCTCCCCTGGCAAAACAGCATCCCTTTGGCGCAAGCCAATTTAACCCTGTCGGGCATCATGCCCGTTAGGCAGGTGCTCGACTTTTTCTAGGAGATCACCTTGAACACAAGAGCGCGAACCGTGTCAGTCCTCGAAGGCGTGGCAACGATGGAGAGCGGAGATGTCGTTGACCTGACATCCATACAGGCGACGCTGAACGAGGCCTTCGCCGAGACCGGCGATCAGCGATACATGCGTGCCTCGGACAATCTGGCCAGGATCACCGGGCTGGAACAAACTGCTGCTGGCTTCATTCCTTCAGCCGCCACCTGAGAAGCTAATCCGAAACTCTTAAACCCATACGTTCCTGCGCAAACAAGGAACTGTCGATGCGATTCCAGTTGGCGAAAGTCCGTTGATTGCGGCTTTCTTCCGAGGGGTGCCGCAACGACCTCTGACCAACGCCAGTTCCATTGACTGGTCTCAAATCAACGTCAGCCGAAAGGCATGCCGTTTCGAACCCTAAAGCCCAGCGCGCTTCCTTCGGGAAACGCCTGGGCTTTTTTTCGTCTATGCCTTCCTCATGCACGTAGCGAAATGGCCGGGAGCAAAGCCGACTCTGTGATGGTATAAGCCCGCATGCTCAAAATCCTCAGAACACTTTTTGGCGCACCGGCCGTACCCCAAACACCAGCTGGCAACGACGCAACTGAAGATATTCAGGGTCATCACACTGGACATCGTGTAGTTGAGCAAGCGGAACCAAGCGTAGTCCACGGCGCATCAGAAGCGCGTCTTGAGGAGGTGGGGGCAGTCCAGCCAGGACCTGGAGCTGAACCGGCGCCTGAGCCTGTGCCTCAAATCCCAGTTCCCAAGTCGCAGGCTGACATCGATGCTGAGCTGCTTGCATCGCCATCGTGGATCAATGCTGTAGCCAAGGGTGAGCAATCCTGGTCCGAAAATATGGACGCTCTGCTTGGTGCGATCCAGCTTGCTCAGGATGAGGGCAGGGCAGTGCCCTTGATGATGCTGTCCCAGTATTTCTGGCTCAAAGCGCCGATGGCTGAGCTGGGAACCCAGAGGCTTCTCACCGAACTGCGTGAGCGCATCGAGAAAGACTTCGCGGTGAAGTCTTACCGTACCTACATCGAGGACAAGACCAAAACCCGCTGGAATAGCTACCCTCGCTCTGTGGACTTCTACGTGGGGGAGTACCTGCAGGTGCGGCCGAGCTACCTGGTAGGACTCCGCGATCTGTTCGAGCGCATCCCGGAAAGGATCGCAGTTGTTGAGGGGCATTACGACACCTTGAACGCTGGCGTCAAGGAGTTCAGGCCTGCAGCTGGAGGGGACAACCTTCTGCGCTTCAAGGGCTTCTTGACGAAGTACGCTCAAGAGCACTTGCCGGGAGTGACCCCTCTGGACTTTTTCCCTGGTGACTCACCACGCTACATCCGAGACTACTTCCAATCTGATATCAAGACTTCGGGGTACCTGCTGCTCTGGGCGATGATGGATGTGGTTCAAGTATCACGTAGTGGGGCGGCTCCATCGTCAACATCTCAAATTGGCATTGAGTTTGAGCGCAAGTTGATTGCAGAGATATCGGAGAGATTTCCAGCAGCACGCATTGAGCCAACCCCTGCAACTGGTGACCAAGGAGCTGATGTGATCTTGGTTGTCGATGGCGTGAAGATTGTCATCCAGGCCAAGAAGTACACGGGGGTAGTTGGGAACGCCGCCGTACAGGAGGTCTTTGCTGCCATGCAGTTCTACGACGGCGACTATGCCATGGTGGTCACCAACTCGCGGTACACGCCTGCAGCGCAGACGCTTGCCACCAAGATCGGGGTTGAGTTGGCCACAGCTGATGACTACCTGCGCAAGATCCAACAGCTGCTTGTGTAGCCACTTTTTGATGCACAATGAGGGCTGTGGTGCAGTTGGGCTTCTGTTTACCTTCCGCTGCGAAGGACAGGTGGCCTGAGTCTCACCACCCAAAATGCCTTTCGGCATTTGGTAAGGTAGCTGGCCTTGCTTTCGGGCGAAACAGCATTTCAGGCTTTATGCCACTCCACCCCCTGGTGGTTCCGGCTCCCGCCAGGGGCCTTCCATTCCTCCTATTCAGGAGATGCTCCCCATGCACCGCGAACCGACGTTATTCGGACTGACAACAGAACAGTTGGCAGAGGCTGCGAAAGATGCTGGCCGACGTGCCATCTTGAAATCGGTCAAGGCCGGAATTCCCGTGACTGGATTGTTCGAAGGTAAGGTGCAAACACTCTCGCCCACCGACCCACGCATTCAGCGCCTTGTGCAAGGTCTTGAAGTGGACAGCCGGGAACGATCTTCGTTCACTTCCTAGCGACAGGTCTTTGTCGGCTGGCTGGGCGTCATATCGGGTATTGCCCGTGGCTTAATGCCACGGTTGCATTGCTCCCAAACCAGCTCCCGAGCCCACGATAGGTGGGTTTCGGGGCTTCCCAAAGGGCCTCCCCTGGGGTTCTTCGGAAAGCGATTTAACACACCCGCATACTGCAGGTGTTTTGATGCGGCAGCTGGCCGTGCCTCTCTTGGCAAATCAGCTTTCATAGGCGTAAGCCAAATTCAACCCTGGCGGGCATCCTCCCCGTCTGGGCGTGATGTCTGTCCTTTTCAATGGAGAACATCACAATGAAGTATCACCTTCCGGACGACACCAGGACGGACTGGGCCTTGAATGAAACGCGAGGCTTTGAGCCCAACGAACGGCAAAAGCTTGTGATCGAGGCTGTGCGTCGGGCGATCGATGAAGCCAAGCTCTTCTATACCAAGGACGTGTATGCCTACAGCGTCAAGCTCCTGATGCCGGACGCTGAGACCCTCTCGAAGCGCTCCACAATAGTGGAGGGCGGCGAGGTTGGCATGGACATCTACTATGCCAGTCGATACATCGATGCCCGCAAGGCCTTCGCCCGGGAAGACGCTGCAGCTGCGAAGCTCAAGCCGATGGTCGGAATGAAGCTGGGAAAACTGAGGTTGCAAAACCTCAAAAGCTGCACTGCCTCCGTCATCACAAATGTGGCCGTCGATTCCATCATCGTCGATGCCTCTCACGGTCCCAAACGGATTCGCTTGACAACGGACGCCCGTGGCATTGCGCACATGATGGATTTGGCCTTCGAGTTGGGTCAACGTGAAACCAACTTCGAGCAGTTCTGTTCTGGGTTGCTCACGCCAGCCAGTTTGCGGCCCAGTGAACCAGCGCCGACTGCATGTCTGAGTCTGTTCTAAAAGACCCACAGCCGCCTTTACGCGCATCTCTCAACCAGGATAGGACACACCAAGGCCACAAGCAGCCTTGCAATTCTGGCCTTCGGTATTCATAAACAACCCAGACGGGCACACGATGCCCGCAGGGCCTGTGCTCGTTGTTCGACAAGGAGAACTTACATGAGCACAACGACGACACAAATCACTGGTGCCGATGACCAGCCCCCAACTCTTGACCGTGGCGTCTTTCTGCTGGCTGAACTCAGCTGGGGTGACGATGCCTATGCCGAACATGTTCCCACTGCCGCTTTGTATCGGGTAACACCGAAAACTCTGGCAAACCTCGATCATGTTTTCGGCCTCATCGAGGCGGGTGTTTTGTCGCCTGACGGTGGATTCGTAGCCATCCCTGAAGGCGACGCTGCACTCCTTGGGTGTGTGGCTTTCACAAGCGATAACGCCCTTGCATCAGTACCTGGTTTTTACAACCATGAGCATGATCAAGTCATTTACCTAAGCGGATCTAACAACATGGAGATCGACGGGGTGAAAGCTGACTTCCGACCCGAGTCCGAGGTCTTTGCTCCACTCCCCGGAGAAGAGTTTGCCTACATGAGCATTCGCGTGCAGAAGGAACCTGATTTGGACCTGACGCTGTGTGCGTCGGGTCGTTCTGGGCCCTGGAAGCTCAACGGGTATCTTGAGCGATGGACCAATCTACGAGGTTTGATCCTTGACGGTTTGGCAGTACCTCGCAGCTGATTTTTCTGCGGAGCAATGGCACACCTTTGAAGTGGATCTGAATCGATAGCTCTGGGCCCCTGTGGGTCCAGTGCTTTCCCAAACATTGCATCTGGAGTGTTTCGGAAAGCAGACTCTTCCCTTCAGCATGATGCTGAGGGTTTGACCGGCAGCTGGCCGTGCCATTCTGGCAAAGCAGCAACCCAAGGCGAAAGCCATTTTCAACCCTGACGGGCACTTGCTGCCCTCGGGCCGGTGTCCGTCGTTCATCAAGGAATACGGACATGACACACACTACTTTGGAACAGGATTCCCTGGCTGAAAAAGCATTTGCTGACTATCAATTTGGGACCAACATCATGGTCACCGACTCATCTGGGTGGGCGTACACAACACCTGGCAATGAGCGGACTCGCAAGGTCTTTGTCGAGAGTCTTGGTATTGATGGAGAGCACGCACAGACCTCAGTTCTGTCCTTCACAGTTCGGTTTGATCCGATCACTGGCGGGTTGTCCGAGGCTTATGCCATCGACGAGAAGGGTCAAGTCTGGGGCTCCCTGCCAATGACTCCGCTGACAGCCAAGTTCGTCGTCGGCGAGTGGTCCCACATGTTTGGTGCTGGTAACTCGGAGACTCGGTGCCGGATCGTGATCGATCTGAAGAAATCCTCTCTCGTCGCTGCGCAGGAGTGGGTCGGGTACAAGTTCGTTGCTATTCACGGTGAACGCTTGAAAGACCTGGCCGAGAGCGTCATCGAAGTCAACTTAGCACACGAGAACATCGACGAATGGGCCCCCGATCCGGTGCTCACCGACGATCTTCCTGATTGGGCGATGGACACTATCCACGCGGATGTGAATCAGACAACGCATGAACCCTTGCAGGGTATCCCCTGCGAGATCGGTCTGCGCCTGACGCTGGACGTAACGTATTCGCTCAACGGCGAGAACGCGACAGAGATGATGAGTCGTTTGCAGAAACTCTGCGAGCAGGCAATTGGAGACGGGATGTTGACCGGTGAATCGGACGCAGAAGTCGTCTCATACACCATTGATGTGGTCGGTTCCCCTGATCCCATCAGCGAAAAAGAGGTCGCCGACTTGATGCTCAATAGTATCGAGAATGGCTCCCTCTCACTCGAAAGCATTCCTGACAAGCTGGCCCAGTATGGGCTCATGGAACGAAATGCTTTCATCGATGAAATGCGGGAGCGTATCGCGCATCTCGCAGATTGAACTGACTTAGCAACCAGGTCCCCTCGTGGGGCCTGGGCGCATTCTGAAGAGCCCTGGTAACTCAGGACCCTTCAGAAAGCGATTTCACGACTGCCTGCTTATTGCAGCGGTTTGAAATGGTAGCTGACCATGCATATACGCAAAACCAGCGATTCCTCGTCGGCCACGGCCGATTTCAACTACCCAGACGGGCACCACTGCCCAATGGGGTTGGGTCCGTCTTTTCACAAGGAGATGACCCATGACAAATTGCACCGCAAGGGTTGCGCAAACGAAACTCGGTATCAGTTTCGAACAGTGGAAGAACCGCCCAGTCTTCAAAGCCCACTGTCGAACCTACAAGATCGCCGCTGAACTGTGCGGTTTGACTCAAAGCGTAGGCTGCGGCTCGCTGACGCTCAGCGGTGAACATGCAACAGCCCTTCAGGGTTTTCGCCGGCTTGCGGCCTTTCGTGATCCTGGCGCAAATGCCTTGCGTTTGCGAGTTGCTCGCCACATCAAAGAGCAGCGGCGTGAATCGGCACTCATGGTGTAAAGACTTCTTTCCACCTCAAGAGATTGTGCGAACCCTGAAAGCGTTTTCCGAATTGCGCATCAACTAGGACTGCGCTGAAAGTATTTCTCCACCCAGACGGGCCCCTGTTGCCCGATGGGCCGGGGCTCGTCATTTCCTCAAAGGATTTCCCATGACAAAAGCCCAAATGACAACGACACCCGCAAAGCGTTACTTCGTGGACGTGACCGGTACCGGTGATGCGATCGGAGCTGCCAATCTGGCTGAGTTCACCTTGGACGAAACGGTAGCTCGCGACATCCTCAGGCTCGCAGGCATGGCCCGCGATATGAAGCTCAGCCGCCTTGAGCGATTCGATAACAGCGCATCATTCTTCATGCACATGCCTGGATGCCCAGAAGCCGATGCATTGGGCGATGAGAACGATGTTCGTGTCGATTGCACGAGTCTCGTGGTGACAGGCACTGACTTCTACTATCGTTCTTACGAGAAACACAGCGGCGCTCCAATGTCCTGTGCACACCAGTCTTTGACTGAGTTAGCAAGCCACTTCGGGATCGAATGGAGTGTCCCAGCCGACACAAAGGAGGAGCTGCTGCAATGGCATGTTCTCGGTGCGCATGGGAATGGTAATTTCTTCGATATTCATGTGCATGCACCAGAGCCACTGGCTGCATTCGGTGTCGCAGCAAAGATGCTTGAAGAAGCAGACGAGGAGGGTGATGCCCAGTTCTTCGCTGCTGTTCAGGATGGAAGTCGATACGAGCTTCCCGGCGATAGCGTCGTGGATCTATCGACAGTCCTGGATCCTGAACAGAAGGAAGTTTTCTCGGTACCCGACAGCATCTGACCGGACATCCCCATGAATGCCCGCGAACAACTGAAGGCTGCAGCTGATTGGCTCGGCTGGCAGCATGAGAACCTGTCCTTTGGATTGGTGAACTCTCTTGATGCGCTGCGTCTCTTCGACTATGCGCAATCCAACGGAAATCTGCCTGAAATGGCAGATGAATGGACACCTCGTCAGCGGATCAAGGCGCTCGGCTACGACCCTCTTGCGCTGCCCGAGGCAGACCAGGGCAGGGTAGTGGCAAGCACTGGCGCTTGCGAAGCCTGGGATGCCCTTCATGAAGCGCGTGCACTGATTGATTCTGTTGCATACGTGGCCGCTGAAGGGGATAGCTCAACGGTGATAGCGTCAATCGATGCCGTCATCGCAAGACCCTCACATTCCAAACGGATGAGTCGGTAGATATGAAACTCCTGAGACCCACCTGGGTTTCAGGGCTTTCCAAAGTGCCTCGCAACAGGCGTTTTGGAAAGCGAATTCATGACTGTCTGCGTAAGGCGACGGTTTGATGTGGCAGCTGGCCACACCCGTTAGGGAAGATCAGCATACCCGGCGTAAGCCTCTTCTTAAACCCCAGATGGGCACCTGCTGCCCAACGGGTCGGTGCCCGTCTTTCTCAAAAGGAAACGGAAAATGACCCTGAAATGCGAAATCATCAGCAAAGGCCGCTGTCAAGCAGTGACTGGCTCTGAAATTGAAGAACTACGTGTAGCGAATGTGTCTTGGTTCGCCTACTGCCAAAAAAGACTCACAAAAAATCATTCCGACGCTCTTTCAGCGTTGAATAAGCAAACACAAAAAGACCAATCCCGACGTGCATCAGTTGCTCAATGAGCCGGTGAGCTGCTCTCGTCGATAAAAGGAGACTGACGATGTTTTACGACGTGCCCCTGCTCATTCCGCCCCTTGAGGCCTTCATCTTGGTCGAGACGGGTGGGACAATAAAACGAGGAGTGGTCACCGGCCACGACACGAAGGATGGAAAGCCGATCATCATGTATCAGCATGACCATGTGATGCCTGACGAATCTGTCATCAAGGCCGAAAAATGGGCTTGGCTTGAGCAGATCGTTGAGATGTCGTTTTGATTATTTAATGCCAACCCAGACGGGCAACTGACGACCGCTGGGCAGGTGCCCGTCTCTTTCAAAAGAAAACGGAAAATGCACGCAAACCGGAGAGTGCAAATGACTTCAGATATGACAATCATGGTCCGCCGACTGACCGGAGACACTTTTGAGTGCGTCAATGGGCACGGGCGCCTTCTTGCAGGCCTTAAAGCCACGGGAAAGGTGACGGTCCAGGAAACTGAGACCATGGAGACATTTGACGTTCACGAAGTGGATGGTCAGATTGTCATCCTTGATGACGGGAGCAATGATCGCGCAAGAACGATTGCTGCCCTCGCAATTAACCGGGCTCGTCAAGCCTGACATTGGTCTTCAAAGCCCAGTGCGCATCTTCGGATGTGCCTGGGCTTTTTTCATTGGTGTAACGCTCTAAGATTCCTCGATGTGGAGGCGGCATGCGGCCTGGGATGCGTAAATCGCCGCTCCAAACCGTTCATGACAAATTTGGAGGCAGCAGTATCCTGGGCACCTTCGAGGTGTCCCACATCCAGTCTTGCCACGATTGCGAGCCGTCCAGATACCTGTGCTCCCCCATGTGCAAAGCCCCAGAGGCGATACCTGCACCGAAATTCGCTAGAGGAAGCCTCAGGAAGGGCTCAGAGCGGTCAGCGGGGTAGACGATCACACGCTGTCCGCTCTCATCGCCTACAGGCACTTCAATGGGAATGCAGGGCATGTCATCCATGGCCTGGTTCTTTGCGGCTTCCGGTTCCAGACCTTGTTCTACATGGTGTCGCCTCTTGCTGTTCGCCAAGGCACCAATGTGCGAACTGCGCACCAGCCACACGACTGAAACGCCACTGGCCCGATAGCGCGCGGTCCTGCTCCGGTACTCGTCCCAATGCTGTTGGGCCAATTGCACCTCGACAGCAAGAGGCCCACGTGCCGTCTGCACCAAAACGTCTGCCTGCCATTGTTCGCCCGATGGTGTCGTGCCAGGCTGCTCGACCCTTGCTTGGTGGCCAGCGGCCCGCATTCCGAGCGCCAATTTGATCTTGGCGATTTGGTGCTCGACGGACTCTGGAGCAGTCGCGCCGCCCAGGCCCGGTGCCGCAGCAAAGAACTGTAGGCCGTGAGGGCTGCGCTTGAGAACGGCCGGAATGCGGTGGCGGCTGATGACAAACGTGCCTATCGGCAGCTTGCGCCATAGCGCCCAATCATCTGAGGGGGTAGTGAACGACTCGACTTCCAGGCCTGTCGCTGCGACGGTCGCAATGAGGCTCATGGTGCGATTGTCCTGCAGGCCGCACCCGGAGCGGAGATGCGCGATTCAGTGGGGTGCGCCACAGTCTCATAAAACGCCAAATCTATCTCACAGTTCTGCGTGTCTGACGAGCAGTGCCAGCGCAACGGGTGATGGGACCGTTGGCCGGAATATAACCCAAGCACACACGCTCGATGTCTCCTCTGGATGCCGCAAGGGGGGCGGACTTGAGGTTAAATGTTGCAATGGCACGCCTCAAAAGACTCCTGGCAAACGCGCACCGAATTCTGTCCGAGCCCATCATACCCATGTGGCCGGTGGAGCTGCTGCAAATGGTGGACGCGATGGTTTTCAGCATGCCCGAGGGCGCGACGCCGCCCGCGCTGCCTCCCACGCCATTTCGGAACCTGCAAGTCGTTTTCGACGTGATGGGGCAGGGCGCCCAGGACATCCAGTTCTGGGATGGCGGCTGCATGCTCCTTTCGATCCGGCGCAAGGCCAATGGTGGCAGGCTGGGGGCCAGTGCCACGGTACTCTACGTTGCGTGGCGCAGCCGGGTTTCAGGTGACAGGCGAAGGCTGCTGAACGAGTGTGCAGCGATGTGCGGGGTGGAGATGGAAATCGGTCGCCGCCAAGGTGGCGAGGTGACGGTGTTGCGGCACCGGCACGAAGAATCTGGCCGGAAGACCTGGGAAGCCTGGCCGCCCCAAAAAGGATTGGTGATCGCGCGCATGGGCCACGGCACCCGCGTCATATTCGTTGATCCGGTTTCGCGCGAGTATTGAGCCCTCGGTGGCTGGGCCCGGTTACCGAGATTCCTTGATTTCGAGGCTCCACGCAACCTGGCGTGACAAACAGGGACTTCTTCATCCTCTCTAGCTCCTGCGACGAGACGGGCAGGGCGCGCATCGAAGAGGCCGCTGGGCTTGTCATAGCAGCTCGGCCAGCCATCACACACAGCATGACGGTGGGGGTCCGACTCTGATCTGATCCTTGTTGCCAACTCCTGAGAGTCTCATCTATGATTCTGGCTTCGGTCCAAGAGATCGAAGCGGACTTAGGGGCCGTTGCGCTGGCGTGCAGAATCTTGACGAGAACCCCAAAAAATTGCTCCCGACCCCATCTCCACGATTCATCCTCCCTCGTGGTGATAGCCAGCGTCACCGCGACAACCAGGAAGAATCACATGGCTATCTCCGCTTTCGTCTCTACGTCCGGCAACCTGCCCAAGCTCAAAGCCAAGCAGCTCTCGAAGGCATTCCCCCATCTCAAACTCTCGGCAGCACAAGAGGCGACAGCTCGCGCCTTGGGCTATTCATCGTGGTTTGAATGCTCGCAACGTGGAGCGCTGGGCCAGCCGAGCCCCTCCGATCAGGAGGCTGGGTTGTCGGTGCGTGTGGCCAGGTACTACCACCAGGCAGGCGTGCTTATGAGCATCGGGATCACGCCTTACGAGGCTGATCGTTGGGTGCGCACATGGGGGCTGACAGGCCAACCGACCTTGGCCCCTGAATACGGGCGCTCAACGTACTTCGCCTGGAACGAAGCCCTTGAGCGATTCGAGCGCGGAGAAATTGAGGAGTCCCTTCTTTTAGAAGAGTTCGGTGAGCAGTGCTACTCAAAGTATCCCGAAATTGATCGCCCCCAGCGAGTCTGTCCGGGGGTCATCTTAGGCCCCATGGGAAAGTACCCGCACTATGTCGTTGACCCCGCAATAGCCGCGCAGATTCCAATCTATCTGCGCGGTCCCCATAGCAACTTTCACTACGAAGATGATGGCGACGTGTTGGCGATGTGCGTTCCTGGCTTCCCGGCTGGCAAAGCAATGGTAAAGATTTTCCCCAGGCTCAATCGCATTCAACATGAATGGCACTTTGGAACCAAGCATCCAGAAGCAAGCGATAAGTCCATCGCCAAACTGGTTGCAGCAGCAATGGCGCGACCTGATGAACTCATGGTGGTATCCCAACGCTGGATGCCTACGCCAGGGGGGGAATACGACCACAGTCGATATGCATTGGCTTGCCTCCGAGGATCTGATTTCGCGGCATTCCTAAATAGAAAAGGGGTCATTGATCCATCGTCTGTCATCTGGTTTCGCGACGTGGAACTGTCCAGGCACTTCGAAGAATGGAGCGATTGGTTGGATGGCTTTGTGTGGGGACCAGAGCTTCCACCGTTGCCCGTGTTCGAGGGGGCAAGGAAACACCAACCCAGCGTTCCACTGTATAGCTATCCCTTCATGAAAGCTCCCATGTCGGGAGATGAGTATGGCGGGAATTCAGAGCATCATTGTCTGCTCCCTCTGGATGAAGACTACGACGATGAGTACGCGACTGATGAAGCCGATTTCGTTGGGGAATTGAATGGTTGAAAGCAAGACCCCTGTTCAAGGGTTTGGTGAGGCTGCAGAGGCAGATGTTCTCCACCAGATACCTGAAGACGAGCGAGTATGGTTCGCCGACCGTGAGAGGTTGGGATGGGTGTTCTGCGTGGGCTTGTCGCGCTACGCGTCGGAGAGGTCTGGGCGAAAGACTGGGGCTATGTTTAGACTGGTCACGCCGGCAACTGGAAAGCCAAACTTCGAGTGCCGGTTGCAGTGCTCGGTGGGCTCCAAGTCTGTGACACTGACCTCAGGGCCATGTGGATCTTCACGCGAAGCTTTCGAGCGCGCTATGGACCAAGCAGCGGGGCTTCCGTTTCATGATGAATTGAACTGGCAGGAGGCACTTCGTGAAAAGGTGCCTTTCGATGGCATGAGGGCTCCTAAGTTCGTGAACTCGGTTGCAATCGGCATGCCTGCAATCGTCTGTTCTCTGCACTGGGGCAATAGGGAGCACTCTCGTGAGGTTCATTCCAGCAGCCATATCAGTCGCGTGGATGCCTTCAACGACGCTATTGAACTAGCAATGGCCATGGGCCCTGCGCCCGCAGCGTCCCTGGCAACAGTTAAGCAAGTGCCCAGTGCCCGACCCATTGCTTGGGTTTCTGCTGTTCGATCGCAAACGGGAGATCGGCTAGGTGGAGCCCAGGTGTCCGTGGACTTTCTTGCCACTGGAGCCGACGTGATTTGCCGAATCGATTGGGGTAATGCGTCACGTCGTAGTGTTCAGTCCCAGCCAAAGGCGACCCGAGTGGTAGCGTTCGATCAAGCCATGTTGCTCTTGAAGCGCACACTGGTCGAGTCTACAAATCAAGATCCGCCCGTGGTTGTCCCACGACCAAAGTCGGGACCCATGGGGGCGCAGGACAGAGCATTGCTCTCTGAGGCGAAGGAGCGCTGGGGCGTTGAGCGCACCTGGTTGATGAGGCTCGACAATCCTTCCACCGCGCAGATCCAACGGCTCCATGACTTGAACACATTTCAGGTTTTGCTTGACTGCTTGCGGTGTTACGAAATTGATCGTGGGGCTCGCGAAGTAGCTCTTGGCCGCATCACCAGGGAGCTGCAGCGCATCCATGGTGAACAAACCGATTCGGCAAAGCGCGTTCGGTTCGCCGCCAGTTTGCGAGCGCTACTTGGAAAGCGTTTTGCTGAGGCTGGAGAGACGGTTTCGTTGAGTCCATCCTTCGCCAGCCAGGTCATGTCTCGGGGGTATCAGCCAAACACTGTCATCCAGGAGCTGGTGAAAGAGCAGTTGCTGAGAAGGACGCCAACGGGCACCTTGTCGGTATCAACGCTCGGGGCGAACCTGCTTGAACGCCACATCGGTATGGACGTGAGCCCCGGAAGCGTAGGGGCGAGCTTGCCGCAGGGAGTCATGCGGATGCTCCTGGATCTCAAGGACGCGAGAGCCGAAGGCGCAACGTGGCTTTAGCACCCCCTTGAAGTGGTCCCGCAAAGAAGCGGGTCGTGGATACCGCGTTCTGACTTTCCTTGATGTTGAGGATCGGCGCGGGATATGATCGAAAAAGAGCCTACGCGGCGCCCTCTCTGCATTTCATCAACACCATCGAATTACAGAGAGCTACATGACCGAGATCACACGCGCCAAGACCCTGCACCAGGGTCAATTCACCCGGCTTGTCAAAATCACCCAGGCCACCTCGCGGTACCCGGAACGCGACGTTCTAGTGCTGATACTTGGGCACCACCTCGGCATGCGCATCACTGAGATTTCGCGCCTGACTGTTGCCGATGTGATGCACGGCTCGGGTAAGCTGCGCAGCGAAATCAGCATGCGCGAAGCGATCACAAAGGGGTGTCGCCAGCGATGCGCTTACCTGGCTTCCAAGCCTGCTATCCAAGCCCTAGAGACCTACCTGCAGTACCGGATCGAGCGCGGCATCGGCACTTTGGTCGGCATTGGCCCATACAGGGGCTTGCTGCCCCATCAGCCTCTGATTTACAGCAGCCGGGGCGATGGTATGTCTCAGAACACCAAGAGGCGTGTTTTAGAGACAGGTCTGCAGCGCGACTACAAGGCCTGCGACAGCCTGCAGGCCCATGTGACGAAGCTGTACCAACGCGCAGGCATCAAGGGCGGATCAAGCCACTCCGGGCGCCGCACGTTCGCCAGCAAGGTGCTGGCCACCACGGGCGACATGGAGACTGTGGCTCAGCTTCTGGGTCACACAAGCATCGATTGCTCGCAGCGGTACGTGGACGTTGATCAGGGCGTGCTACAGGCGATGTTTGCCGATGCGGTCTAAGCGCCTTACAATATGCAGTTAAGTAAGGAGATTTACATGACTGAATCCACGATTACTGCCAAGGGACAAACGACCGTACCGGCTGAAATTCGGCAGGCCATTGGCGGCGTTCCCGGAACGCGGCTCGTTTGGCATGTGCTGTCTGGCGGGCGCTTGTCCGTGCGCGTCAAGAACAAGTCCGCAGCCGAGGTGAAGGGCATCGTCAAGGCCCCTAACGGGCGCCGCCTCGAAATTGAAGAGATGCGGCCTTGATGATCACCGGCTCTGTCGATACCAATGTCCTCGTGCGCTTGGTCGCGCAGGATGATCCACTGCAAGCACAGGCGGTGGATCGTCTTTTTGCGCGTCATGCCAAGAAGAGCGAAATGCTCATGGTGCCCATTACCGTTGTGCTGGAGCTGGAGTGGGTGCTGCGGTCAAGGTTGAGCCAAACGAAGACCCAGGTGCTTGAGACGATTGAGGCGCTTCTGACAGTTGTTGAGCTGAGTTTTGAGGCCGAGGATGCCGTCGAGCAAGCCTTGCTTGACTACCGCGATGGCAATGCGGATTTTGGGGAATGCCTGCACCTCGCGCTTGCGCGCAAACAGCGGGCATTGCCGTTTTACACGTTCGACAAAAAGGCCACTAAAGCCTCGGGGGCGAAGGCGTTGTAATGGCAACCCAGAAGAAGCCTCCGGTAGGCGACACGACGCGAACCGAACGTGCGAAAGCTCACCTTGAGCGACTGGAGCAAGCCAGTGGCAAGCGTCTGCTTGTTGACCTGGATGCCGATGGGCATGCGGCGCTGAACGCGCTTCTCGCGGACGGCTACGGTGTCACAAACAAGGCGGTCGTTAATCGTGCACTGATCGCCGCCAGCAAGCGGATTAAAAGGGCTTGACAGCGTTTATATAAACGCTAGAATGAAACCTTCAAATAGTGGGGCCCACAATGATTCGTACCAAAGAGCAGCTTGTCACAGCCCTCGGCAACGGGAAGCGCTTGAATGGACAAGCGGGCTCGCGCCCTTCCGCTCCATGGAACTACGAAGTTGATGGCGTGACTGTCCACGGCAACGCAGTCCAGGCTGCAGACAAGGCTGGTTTGCTTGTCTGCACGGTGAGGCACTGGAACCACTGCGCATACCGCGTAAAGCGCACCCCAAAGGCCACGGCCTGAACCAAGGAAAAATGTGAAATGACCCTCATAGATCGATTCGTCAAGTGGGCAATCAGCCTCAAGGGTGCATCAGCACTATTCGTTGTTCAGTCTTTCGCGGTGCTTAGCATCTTCGGAGAGAACCTAACAGTCGGTCGCTTCATCGCTATTGCGTGGCTTTGCGTACTTGCGGCATACATCGGGGCAATAGGTGGCTCTCGATGGCAAGCGAAGCAAGTTGATTCACCCAGACCGGCTGACTAGCTATTCGCAGTGGCTTCCGCTTACAAGCTGTTCGGCATGAGACAACTCTGGAAGCGCACCCCTGAAGGAAGACACCATGCCTGAGATCGGTGCGGCCAATGTTATGCACAAGGTTGAGCCTGATTTGTACCGTGCTGAAAACGGGTTCACTGCCCGTCGCGAGGATGGGCTGACTCCCACCGGGAATCCGGTTGGCCTGAGATGGGTGTTGCGCGATGCCTCGGGAGCTTGGGTGGATGTTCACCAGTACAGGCATGACCTGTTCGAGCACAACGGTTTTCGGACCTCGTACTGAACTGAGAGGAAAAAAGCATGCACAGCGAAAGCCCCAATAGTGATGGCGAATCTCTGACAGTGATGATCGCCGGTACATCCGGCGAACCAAAGTCGCTGATGAGCTTCCTGACCCCTGCCGAGACCACAAAGATCATGCAGTGGTCGAAAGATCAGCCTCGCAGCCCTATGGGTGCAATCGACATGATGTCTTGGCCAGGGTGGAAAGCGGTCATGGAACGGCGAGCAAAAGATGCTGTGGAGAAGCCAATGGCGCCTTGGTTTCATCTCAAAGGCAAGTAAAGGAAAGAGTCATGCGTTTGAGTTACTGGTTCATTTTGGTTACTTTGGTTTTGTGCGGAGGGCCAACGCTTCTTGATCTCATTGGATTCGATGTGCTACGCGAAATTGGTCCAACGTTCGCAACTGGCTGGTTGGCGTGTGCCGTTATTGGCCTGATCGGGGCTGTTGTATCGACTTGCATCGAAAACCACAGAGTAAATAAAGCAAGTGCCTTGGAAAGCACAAACGCTGAATAGATCAAGGAAGCCAGTGAAGAGACCAACCGTTATCAGCTGTAGAGTCTTCGGCGGTCGCAGCCCACTCACGGGAAAACCTGTTGGTGAGCGCCACCGTTGGGATGGGGGTGCCTGGGGTGTTGGGCGATGCGATTTCTGTGGGCATACCCTGGATCAAGTCCTTCAGAAGCCGAAACAAGGCTTGTCCCTAGAGCAAGCAATTGAGGCTGGAATTACCCAAGAGGATGAAGCCGGATGGCGGCCTAGCTGGGAGCCGGGGCAATACGGCGTAACCAAGGGTTGGTACATACGGCGCAAAGCCGTTGGACATTGGGGCTTTGAGTGGATGAGGGACGCTCGCGGGAATGCTCTTCGGCTTGACACCAAGGAAGATGCATTGACAGCCATCGCTGTCGCTGCAGCGGAAGACGAGTCGAGAAATAGGAACCAATCAATGACTTTGAAGGTGCTTGCATGTGAGGTGGATGGGGTCAAATCTGAGGACTCAGTTGAAGACCTTGATGCGGCACTCGCGCTTGCCAAAGCAAAGCGGAACCAAAGGCATCACCGCGTTGAAATTCTGGATGGTGATTTGACGACGCATCGCTGGGATCGAACGCATGTAGTTGGTGAGAACCGCTGGCGAAAGGTCAATCCGGGAGAAATGCGATTGCTGGGGCCTGTTCCTGCGATTGTTCGTGTCGCGAGGCGACAAGTCGCGGTTTGAGAGGAAAAAGGATGCACTACAAATTGGGATGGATTGACATTGCCATCGTATTTGGCTTAGGTCTTCTGCTGACAGCAATCGTGTATTCCATTCTTGAAATTCAGAGTGGCAATCGGCATCGTGAAAGCGCGTTGAAGCAAGAGATTGCCCACAACCTTTCAACGAAGTGGAACGACTGCACTTCAGCAAGGAGGTGGGTGGCTGACTTCAAGTGCCCCCAGTAAAAGGAATTCATGACAAAGAAATCAGAGGACAGCCTCGCGTTTAAGACCTTTCTTTACTGCCCTGTTCCTGGGCTTGATCTTGTAGCAGGTGCAACAGTTCTCGCCGTCACCGCTGCAGCCGAAGCATGTGCTGATGGCATCAAGAGCGCCGTTAAGGAAGGGGTCAAAGAGGCAGTTGAGGACTGCCAGCGAGCTGCAATCGCCTCGGGGGAGGCAGTCGTGCAACGTCAGCTTGCACCTCTGGCTTCTAGTCTGGAGTCCATTGCATCCGCTGTAGGGGGCGTGGCTCCGAAGCCTGTAGATGGCAACACAACAGGGAAGCCATGAATTTCAACTACCACGAATGGGCTACACGGCACGTGCGGCCTGGCGTTCACAAATGCAGCCCCGGCGAGCATTGCCTGTATGTCGCGGCATCATTGTTGATGTTGGCGATCTGTGTCGGCGTGCTTTATTGGGCGGTCTGGTACCTGGTCGCAGTGTTTGCTGACGCAATTGCTTCAACCGCCCAAAAATAATCTAGGAAAGCTGAGAAGCATGGTCGCTCTACTGTTGGACCTGGAAAACTTGATGCACACATCGTTTGTGATCGAGGCATACCGAACAGTTGAGCGTGCGCATGGCCAACCCCCTGCGGAGTGTTTTGCATTCGGTTCGCACATGCATGTTGCGCATACAGAACAACTGGCTAGGCGCTTAGATATTGAAGTCGTAACGACCAGCTATGGTGTGAAGAATGCAGCGGACAAGGAACTCGTTCGAGTAGCAAGAACACTGTGGCCAAATCGGAGCGACACAATCGTCGTGGGGTCTGGTGATCGCGGGTTTTTGAAGTGGCTCCGAAATCTAAGGGCTGAAGGGCTGAGATTGGAGTGCGTGGCGCGCGACCACCAAATATGCAAGGAAGCCCAAGCAAGTTATGACGCCCTCTATCGGATGGATGCCAAGAGGATGAACCTTCCAACACCTGCGGACCTGCGGCAGGCCGTTATCGACTGCATCCCGCAGATTCAGGCTGGCCCTGTTTTGATGGAACATGCGACCGGAATCTTGAGAGCGAGCAGGATTATCCCTAGGAATACCCCAGGCCCCGTCTTTTTCGACAGGCGCGCCAACTTGTTCAGGACAGCGAATGGAGGCCGCTTTGTTGGACTTCTTTAGATTGATGGAAACAGCCGCATGCCAATGACTACAACGCCACCCACTTCGCTGCTTCGTGTAGGCACTTTTGTCCGTGTTCGGGATGACCACGAGGATCGGACGCGCGCTGGCCGCGACGGTATGGTTGCCTCCAGTTCTGCGCAGTGTTTGGGACTGATCTTCGGCGCCGACCGGGATGGGAGAGAGCAGGGCACCCGTTCGGTGGGCATTGAGGCCTGGGATGCTGCTGAGCTTGATCTGGCCACCGCCGAATTCTGATCCAATTAAAACGCATGTCTGACACGCTTCGCACCAGCGCCCAGTGGAAGGGCCAAATCGTGGTGGCTACTTGCGAGTTCAAGAATCGCGGAGGCGACACGTTCCATGCCGGGGACCGGCTGATCGTGAAGCGCAAGCTGCGAGATGGCTCGTTCGTGCTTGCGCGGCCTGCTGCAAGAGTCAGCGGTGTTCAGTCGGCAATGTTCATGTTGGACCCGGATCAACGTCAATTCTGACCATCTTGAAGAAAACCACTCCGTGCCCCGCTACAAGACACCATCGTTCCAGAAGACCTATGAGGCAATGCTCGCGGCTGCGCGGGACAAGTCGAGTGAGCTGTACCACGATGGGAAGCCGCATCGTGGTGCTGGTCACCGTACAGCCTTCTGGGATGGATACGCGGGCCTGGAGAAAACGGCCAATGTTGTGCCTGGCACGCTGAGTTCTGTGTGCTACGCGGCAGGCAAAGAATTCGCCAAGGCGAACCCTGGGATCGCGGTCGCTGATGCAGTTTGGACGCCCGGAGTGACCCGCCAAGGTGGCTCGAAAGTTTGAAGGGAAAGAAGACCATGGCAATGCAAATCGACGTTGAAACTCCAGAGGGTCAAATTGCAGCGGAAGCTGCTGACGATCTGGTCGTTATCAACAATGCTCTGAAGCGCGAGTTCCCCGGAGAATGGTTGACCAGAGCCTGTCGAATTGGGAACGTCCCCCAAGCCCGACGTGAGCGTCTGCGGGCCATGCTGGCTCAGAGGGTTGAGCAGCTCGATATGACGACGGCGCAGGGCGGCTTGTCTCATGGATGCTTCACCGTGTCCCAAGCCTGAAGAAGGAAAGCAGATGCTCCCAAAATCAACGTTGCATTCTCTGAGTCACCACTTGGCCTTGAGCGTTGTCGCGATATTGGCATTCATTGTTGTCAGCGACTACATGCGTTTTCGTCATTTAGCAGAGAGCGGAAGCGACGTGTGGTACTCAACTTCTTGGCTTACTGCGCCGGCAACCAATTTCATCTTGGCGGGACGCGATTCCAAAGAGTTCTGGCAGACCAATGCGGTCGGGAATGAGCGGTGGCTTGTCCGAGAAGTTGGATACGAGGACACCACGTTCTGGACAGATCTCAAACGTGAGGCGGTACCTGGCAAATGAAGGAAACATCCATTACAGCGATGACTGAAATCCTCCAGCGTATTGAATCGCTGAATGTCAATTCACGAGCCATCACTGCAGAGCCAGTGCGCCCGCGCATCAAGGCCCTAATAGACGCTGGATTGTTGAAGTCCTCTCGCATGCTCAGCGGCCCCTTAGGCTTGCCCACGGGCGAGGTCTGGCTGCGCGTCACGGACGATGGCCGCAAACTGCTCACCAACTGACTCTGGAAAGAACAAATGTCAAAAGCAAAACGGAATGGAGTGAACGGCTGGACATGGAGGGGCGTCTCGCTCTTCTTTGCCGCCATAGCTGCAGTTTGGGCTGTCCGCATTTTTGTGGACTCCACCATCCACCCTGTTGCGGATAGCAACACTGTGATGAATCTAATGGATGCATTGATGGTCTTCGTCATATCTTGGACGACCCCAATCTTTACGCTAGTAGCTCTGTTCTCGTTCTGGCGCGGCCCTTGCAAGTCGCATCCAAATTGGATGAAGTGCGTAGTCCCTACCTAGTCAAGGAATGCTCTGTGTCAGCCAAACCATTGACAAAAGCGGAGGCGAAATGGCTCGCTGATCTTGAGAAGTTGTTGCAGTCATGCCCATCAAATCGACTGGGCGCATACACAACTGGAGACGCCACGCTGTACATCTACGACAGAGATGTGTCAGACGCTTGGTTGGCTGTGAATCATCGTGCAAGAGACGTGTTTGATGCATCTGAACAGCATCGGCGTGCTGGTTCGCAGTTGGGTTTTATTTCAACCGGCATTCAAATTGACAGCTGTGCAGGTTAGTACATCAAGGAAACAGTAGTGCATTACCAAGTCATTGCCATAACTGGTGAGATTGTGGCCACCGCTATAACCAAAGAAGAGGCATTGCAGATGGCCAAGATCCACAGTCTGTCAGCTGATCGGGTTTTTGAGATAAACGATCAGGATGGGTGGATCGGGCTAGGAATTGGGCTGGCTTTGTTTCTCTTTTGGTTGGGGTGGCTTATCTTTCAATTCAGCACTGAGCAGTTAAAGCTCGACTGGCCAGTGCTGCTTGGAAACCCACTCCCAACCTTATTTTTTATCGTCGTCCTGCCCATTGTGGGGATCGTTCAGATTGCAAAGGGATGCAAGCAGATTCTTGATTCTAGGCGGGTGGCAAGAGGAAATCGTCGTTCGGAGGTTGAACTACCAGCTCAGTGAGCTTTTGGGTCTGCAAGAGGCTTATGGGAGCGACCCGGCATACAAGGAAGAAGTCCAGTCGATAGCCGCAGAAATCTCCGGAATTGACGATGCCTTTGTTTCTTACCCAGCAGCCACATTCTTCTTAGCAACTGCCTGAAGCACGAAGGAAAAATGACGATGGAAGCATTGGATCTAACAGTGACCAGCGCTGTGTTCGCCGAGGAGGGGCAAGATGTGAGCAATCGCGTCCTTCTAGCTATACAGCCATATATGCATGCTCAGTTACCGAATCCGCTCTGCAGCGGTGATGCGGTGCGACTTGGACAGTCAATTCTCATCTTGAGTAGCGAAACTAAGCCTGCGAATTTGCTGGCTCCTGAATTTGCCTGGATGTAAAGGAAATCAACCATATGGGACAGGCATCACAACGTGCAGCACGACTAAAAGGCCTCCAGTTACTCTGCGTAGGGCCTTCTACCCTCGACACGCACGGTGCTGCGGTGGTGTTCGTTTCAAAAAACCTCCCTGATGCCAAGCAGAGATTGCTTTCAGCAGTTAAGGATGTGATGACAAAGCATCGAGCACTGGAAACGCTTGAACGCCTTATTCGCGAGTGTCAGGAGGATGTGGGTTGGATCGTGGTGACGTACACGCCAGATGGAGGCGTTCTCTACCAACAACTGGTGAACTCACTGGAGGCCATTGGACATGTTCTCAGTTTGCTCGGTGAGGGTTACGCGGCGCGTAAAAGCAGGTGGACTGCAATGGTGTTTGGTACTCCAAGTGATCTTGAGACAGTGCGCTCGCAGGCGGCTAGGTTTCAAGCTGATGTTGAATTGAGTCTGCCAGCCGTTGCACCTGTCATTGCCGTTCTCCAAGGGCCTGATCCAAAGATTCTTCTTGAGATTCCCCGCTCGGATGTTGACCAAATGAACTTGGCCCCAGCATTGCTATTCTTCGATACCTTCACTACGAGTATTGAGGCGGTAGAAAGGATGGCAGGCAATGTAGTTGTGAGCTTTTCAGGCTATGACGACGACCCCAGATTCCTCGGGGAGGTTCCTGCTGTGAATGCGTTCCTGCGCCAGTTAGTTTCTTTTGCGCCGTGGACACCGCTCGTGTTGGACACGGCGTGCTTCCTTCTCTTTGTGAAGGCGCTCGACAGTCGTGTGCTGATTCAGAATACCGGCGACCAAAGGATCTTGGTTGAGTCTTCACCCGCCGTCTCTAAGTCGATTCTCGATGGCTTCACATGGACAATCGCAGAGTTCCTTGCTAGTCGATTATTCGTAAATGAAGTACCAGCATCTTTGAGAGGCAATATTCTCGAATGGAATGCATTCTTGAATTCAGGCCCAGACGTGAGACCGGCGCCCGAGTGGGATCTTTGAGCTATAGGAAATAGGCGGGATAGCGTGGTCGCAATAAACCAAGACGTTACACCTCCACTGCCTCCATTAAATCCACTTCATTACGACGAAGATGGGGTGATGATTGGCCACGATGTAGTTCCGATGGAGGACCCGTCAGACGGTGTTTTCTGGTGTCAGGTTTGTGGGGGGCATCCAGATGACCCAATTCATCAGCCGGGATACAAATCTTGAAGGATGAGACGCACGCCCATGACTACAACGCCACCCACTTCGCTGCTACGTGTCGGCACTTTTGTCCGTGTTCGCGATGACCACTAGGACTCGCGCTGGCCGCGACGGGATAGTTGCCTCCAGTTCTGTGCAGGGTTTTGGGCCTGATCTTCGACGCGACCGGGATGGCGGCACCCGTTCGGTGGGTATTGAGGCCTGGGAGGCTGCAGAGCTTGATCTGACCACACCCTAGTTTTGGTCCCAGGAAAAAGCATGGGACGCGCACTTACCTCCATAGCCGCATGTCAAGAGGCCAATGCGATGGCGCTGGAGAAGGCCCAGTTGCTCTGGTCGTCGAATGCGCCCTCATTGCCTGCGGTGCTGAGCTGACAGTAGTGATCACGAATCTCGCGCGGCGCATGCACCTCTAGCTCTCGTTCCCGACGAAAGCTTGAAACGAAAGAGTTGTATGTCACACGACCAAGCGCGGACGATCCTGGCCAACTCCGAGGCAACTATCGCAGTGGACGAAGAGGCGGGCACAGCGACGATCAACGGGACTGTCACCATCGAGGAGCTGCAGGCCATTACGCAGCTGCTTGAGTACGACGCCTAATTCGAGAAATACAAAAAGGCAAAAGCTTGCATCTGACCTGATCGGAGGCTCAGTGTTGCTTTTCGTCGCTACTGAGGTGGCGGCGGCATGTAACACGATGCCTGCAGAACACCTATTCAAACTCGATTGTCTGTTCCCGTTTCTGATCAACCACCTCAAGCTGGCGAAACAGGGCCGATTGGGTCGCTTTTCGGGGGTGGTTTGTGCGGTGTGGCCCCCGACAATCTGGTCAAAAGGAATCCTGTCTATGAAGAACCAGTACGGTCACGGTCTTTTGAGCCCACTGCTTGTCGTATTTGTGACGGTGGTGGCAGCTATCACTGTCTATGCGACCTGGGGCCCGGTATACGAAGAGCAATGCGTAGAACCATCCGTCCAAGAGATTGAGGCCGCCAAGAGGATCAATGAACAGGTGTCAAGTCTATATGGCGGCGAGTACACGCCCAAAGCGAAATGCTCGAAGCTACGTTTACGCTGATTCAAAGGTGAATCCGTGTCTGCCAAAACATTGACCAATGGCTGAAGCGAAATAGCTCACTGATCAAGAGATGCTATTGCGGTCATAACCATAAAAAGCGTCTTGGCCATGCAAAACTGGTGATATAGCCATGTAAATCTACGATAAATAAGTGTCAAGCGCGTTTGTGATGCCAAACATTTCACCGTTATAGGTATTGGAAACATCTGATGAATATCGGTGCGGTCCCTTGCACTTGAGAGGGGCTTTGACGAGCTTTTCAAACAGACGGTTGTCCAGGCTGGCTAATCAATGTAAGATTCTTGCATTGCTAATTAATTGCAATATCTTGCGAAAACGTGAAGACTACCCCCGTCAATGTCCAAGGCATATTTGTTTTACTTTCTTCTAACTGAAATTTGAGAAGCCTGGCTAT
This sequence comes from Acidovorax sp. FG48, assembly GCF_057809085.1. Classification (NCBI taxonomy): domain Bacteria; kingdom Pseudomonadati; phylum Pseudomonadota; class Betaproteobacteria; order Burkholderiales; family Comamonadaceae; genus Acidovorax; species Acidovorax sp. FG48. The sequence continues at coordinate 364,775 of NZ_JBMDJH010000004.1, forward strand.
GTTGAAGAATGTATCAGCGACCTTTCCCTCTCCCTGGGAATCTGCTTTTAAAACCATTAAGAGCTTCATCCATGCTGAATCGACAGTAAGAGGCGAAGTCCTTACAGCCAATGCACAGCAAAATCCTCGGAAAGTGCACAAAAAATATGAGTGGACTCCGGAGATCGAGGCCCAACTCGGCACCATGGGGGATCGACAGCTCGCACAGAAGCTCGGTGTTTCCCGTACCCATGTCGCCAACCGTCGCAAGTTGCTTGGAATACCGGCGAAAGTTGAATCTGAATCACCCAGCGGCAAAATCGATTGGTCCCCATCAATGGACGCCCTGCTTGGAACCTTACCTGACAGTGAGATTGCAAAGCAGCTGTGCATATCTACAACCAGTGTCCGTAGACGGCGCATGTTCCTGTGTATTGCTCTCAATGTGGCGCCAAGAATAGCCGACACGTTGACCGAAGAACAAATCGCATTGCTGGGAAAAGAACCTGATAAAAAACTCGCTGCGCAATGGGGAGTATCGGCGAAAGTTGTGCGGGCCCGCCGAAAACAAATGAATATTCCCGCGTATGACTTGTCACGCCGCTGGACCCCTCATATGGAAGCCCTGCTGGGAACCATTCCTGACGCCGAATTAGCGCAAAAATTAGGACTTTCCAGCAGGAGAGTAATTGCGCGTCGTAAAGCCCTGAAAATCCCGGAGGCAGGACCGATGCCGTGGACTCCGGACATGGATGCACTACTGGGGACCATGAGCGACTGGCTTCTGGCCAAGAAGCTTGGATGCAAAGCAAATATTGTTAGCAGTCGTCGTAAAAGTCTGAATATTCGTGCATTTTCTGGCAATGGCCGAGTCGTGAAGTGGTCGCCTGAAATTGATACCTTGTTGGGAACAGTACCCGACATGAATTTAGTTAAAAAGTTGGGGATGTCTTACGGGACGATTCGCAACCGTCGTATTGCATTGGGAATTCCTGCGTTCACAGAAAAATTTTGGACGCCGGAAAACATCGCGCTGCTTGGGACAATGCCGGATCACAAAATTGCTGAGATGATAGGAGTAGGTCTCTCAACTGTCCGCTCGCGGCGGAGGGAGCTGAGCATCGCGCCTTATTCCGATATTGGTGTCAGAACAAGGCAATGGACAACAGAACAAGATGCTTTAATGGGTACCATGACCGATTTGGAAGTAGCGCAGAAATTGAAACTTCCATATACAGCGGTACGCCAGCGCCGCATTACTCTTGGCATTCCCTCTGTTCTTGAGACGCGATGGACGCCCGACAAAATTGCGCTATTGGGTACCATGTCAGATAGAAAGCTTGCCATGCAGCTCGGGTTTAGCCGCTCTGCAGTGATCAAGCGTCGCACAGATCTTGGCATAGAGATTCAAGACATGCGCCACCAAGGAAAGAGCCATGTAAAACGACCGAAAGGGAATGCATAAACATGAAAAGCTGGGAGCTGGGGTCTCGCACTGGCTGCGCCACTTAAAGACACAGCAGAGTAGACAGCGGCATGGAAAGCGAAAGCCGCAGAACACCTGTTTTAATCGGTGGCCTTATGGCCCGCTGGTGGGAAAGAAGCCCGACCGTCTAACGTCATGTTTTTCCTTGAATTTGCGTGTGTTTTCTGCGCATGAATATAGTTCTAAAAAATTGGTGTATATATGGAATTGTTGTTGGTGATAGTTGTGGTTTTGATTGTGGGTTTTTATATCAAAAACAAAAGAAAAGACGATGCATCACCAGGAGCATTTCAATCGCCAGATTTCGAAGACTCGGGAACTCAATTCGAGAGTGGCGGGGTCAGGGACATCAATATCATGCAAAGCGATCGTAAAGGAGGTCTTCGGGATGTTGGAGATATAGGTTTGTAGTTTCCGTGAAAATCTTCATCAAAGAGTCCTATGTTTCAAGGCCGATAAATGCTCACTCCCATCCAAATTGCGCACGTCGCTGCAGTGTTTCCTGAAGTAAAGGCCCAGATGGAGACATATCTTGCCGAAGGGGTAGACGTAGTGATTGGCCCTCAAGACGAGTGCGGTCCGGACGTGCCCCCTATTGCGATCGCAGTTGCTTCTGATCAGGCATTCTGGATCGACTGCTGTGAGACTGTTGAGAAAGCCAAAATGCGTGCCCAAGAGCTTGGGCTCAACGTCGTTCGTAGCTAATTTTTCTTCTCGAATGTCCTGCATTTTCAAAGCGACAGGTCGTTCGTTTTTTACAACCCAAAGCTCACTGCGGAAATCCAAATAATGAAATACAAATACATCGCGTTCACCATGCTTTTGGGTGCAATGGCTATTCCAGGTATGGGGGCAGCACAGACCGTTCCTGCATCTGCCAAGAAGTTACAGCCGACGTTAATCACGTTCTCAATCGACAAAGGGACTGAGAGGGAGTCTCTGGGTAAAATACAAATTGAGTCCTGGAGATCAGTTGCTGGAAAATACTCTTTACTTCCGAAGTCTGACGGCGATTTGATGATTGCTCTCTTTAAAAAGGGTAGTGGGTTGCCAACGGCGATTGTGCCTCTTGCGAGCCTGGTTTCTGCCGAATGGGTTTCGCTTAATGTTTTTTTGCCAAATCGGTTCGCAACGAACGAAAGTAAATTCGAAGACATTGACACTACCCAGCTGTGGAAATGCGACAAAGGAGCAGCGCCAACTCCTCAGACCTGTTTCCAGCCTTCAACCGGGACTATAACGATGCAGCCTATATCTGGTGCTGTCAGAGTTCAGTCCATTCAATATTTCAGTGATTTATGGGCATTGGCAATTTCCTGCTCGACATCGCGTTGCCCTAAGCGTGAGCTAGTTCAAAAGTTTGCTTTGATGTCTCCAGACGAGTATCAATCACTTTTTACATCTAGGAATGCTGAATACAGTTCTATTGCAAATGCGGAGGCGCAAAAGCAGAAAGTCATTGCCAATGCTGAACGCGAAAAAGAAAAAATAGAGATTCTTGATCGAATCAATAATTCGCCAGCAGGAACCGTGGTTAGTTGCGAATCAACCACTTTATTGATTCCTGGTCGTAAGTTGTCTGAGGTGACCTTTCAATGTATCAAATTAGCGAACAAGTGGGTCATTCCATTAAAGGATTTGATCGCTGCTGGATGGTATGTAACGGATGAATCACGAACCCCAACCTTGAATCAAATTGGAGAGCGGGCTGACAAAATCTGGCTTCAGTTGCGCAAATCTTGATTCTAGAGAAAGGATTTCTCATGCCAATGTCACCTGAAGTAGCGTCAGCTAGGACGAGAATTAGAAACCGTCAGAGAATATTATCGACCATCAGCCTGTTTTTCATCGCCGTTCTGCTGGTTGGTGGAACCATCATCAAATGGCAATTGTTGGACATGTTCCCTTGGTATGGAAGGTGTCTGATAATTTTGTTCTTGTGGTTGTCTCCGGTATTGGTTTTTTATTCTCGACTGTCGAAGAAACTGTCAGAAACGTAAGCCTCTTCTTGAGTGCATAGAAGAATGGTTTTGGAGCACATAGTTTCGACTTGCAATGGAGTCGAAACGAAAGAGAATTAGTGCTTAAATCGACTTCGCCAATTTTTTTTGATGGATCGCCAATGTCTGATCTCAACTATCTCGACGAAATTGCAAGGGAAGCCTGGGACGGTGAATACCGTCGTGTGGGTGTCCTTTCCACAGGAGAGCGTCTTTACGTCGCCTTGGCTTCTGGGCGCATGCGAGAGCTTGCACCCAACGACTCGATCGCATATGCCGTGGATCGTGTAGGCCCAGAGTGGATGGCCCACATGCTGACCGTGTGGCGTGCTACGCCACAGCCCCGTGATTGATCCCAGGCGATCCGCAAATGCCGCATCACTCCAGGCGCGCAGTCTGCTTTGCCTACGGCCCGACCAAGCCCAGTGAGGGAGCTTGATTTGGCTCGATACATTGGCGCTGTTCGCTTTGGCGATGGCCATCTTCTCTACTTCGTCTACGACGGAACGACCGACATAGCCCTACCAAGTCTGTTTCACACTGCCGAAGAGGCGTCGCAGCACCGTCGTGAAACGCCCGCGCAGCTGAGAAAAAATCTTTCCCTTGGTGAACCGGTGGGTGTCATGCCATATTTTGAGCAGGCGAACCCTGAGGTGCATTTCCACACCAGGGCTGACCGTAAGCTCATGCTGTTTACGGGTCCAAGATCAATCGAGGAACAAATGACCGCCACAAAAGGCGGATGGTTCGGACTCGATTGACCCAATCTCATATTGATGGAAGGAAGGCCCCCGTGAGGAGCGGCAGGGCATGACATGCAGACTCAATCGAGCACCGAGGAAAAGCGATACCAGCTCCGCCAGATGGTTTTGATCAATGCTGGCACCAACAAGAATGTTCCCAGCGCGCGCATCACCGCTATAGATCCACGCGGTGGCGCGGCCGTCCTTGGTGCCAATGGCGTTGGAAAGACCACGACGCTACGCCTCTTGCCTCTCTTCTTCGGCTACCTTCCCAGCAAGCTGGCTACAGGTGCCAGTGGACCTTCAGGAACGATCCGGTTCCTGCTCCCAAACGACACAAGCGCCATTGCCTATGAGTACCAGCGCGGTGATGTGGGGGACCTTCGCCTTGCAGTGCTTCGCAGGCGCACTGATGACGAAAATGCCCCGGTATATCGAATCTACCGAAGTGGCTTCGATGAGCGGCTGTTCGTCAAGGACGGCCTCTTTCTAACGGACGCTGAGTCTCAGGATCAGGCCAACGAATTGGGGATTGAATCGACCAAAATGCTCTCATCCCCAGAGTACCGGTCTGTAATCCTTCGTTCCTCAAATCCGCTCAAGGACAAGCGGTTGCGCGACTATCGCGTAGAGCATTCCTTCGGCCCCAATTCATTGGACCTTCTGGACCGCCTGATGGGCGCCATGTTGATGGACAAGGTTGATCTGAATGACATCGTTCAGGTCGCCATCAGCCGTGTCCAAACAAACATGGGACAGAGCGAACACGGGAAAATTCCCTTCAAGCAGAAGACCTCTCAAATCGAAGATTGGGTGTCGCTCCGCCGTGCATGCGAGGAGGCGATCCAACTTGCCCCCAAAGTGGCTGAGCAGAGGGACGCTATCGAGAAGTATGCGAAGCTTGAATCCACTCTGCGCGGGCTGTATTGGAACGTCAGCAACCTGAGAGACCTAAAGCAAAGCGCAAAAAAAGAGGCGGCGGAAAGTCTGACCCTTTTGAACACTGGTCGCGCAGCGGAAATCGAATTGGAAACCACCGACCGAAACGCCCTTGAAGCATTGGTAAGCGAGAGAAATGGGGAAGCTCTGGCTGCGGCCACGCTAAGTAGTGAGCTTGGAGCCAAGTGGGAACGCTTTGTAGAGCAAGACGCTGCAGTTTGGCAGACCAAAATTCTCAACGAGCCCGCCTTGCTGGAAAAAAAGGAAAGATTGGGAACACGTATCGGGCTGACCACAGCCGCGATGACGGAAGTGGTAAAGGGTTTCGATGAACTGAAAAACACAGCGACAAAAGCCACAGCGGAGATAGTCAAGGGATTTGAGGCGAAAAAAACCGGCCCGCGCGAAGAGTACGACGCTAGTGTTGAAAAGATCAACTCGCAGGAGGTTGTCTCCAGCAATGAGGCTCGGAATTGGTTTGAAAAGAAGGCCAGCGATCTTTCCCAGACAATCACGCAAAAGTCGATTGAGCTGGGGGGGTGGCAAGCCACGGCTAATAGACCTCAAGCTGACAAGCGATTCGTCGATGCCTTGCGAAGTGCCAATGAAGCGCTCCTTTCGCATGGCAGGTCGTTGAACAGTGCACAGCAAAACCTTGCAGTCAAGACGGCCGCCCAGGTGACCGCGATAGCGGCCTTTCAGCATCAGGAGGAAGTGGTTCGGCAGATGCGCTCCAAGCTCAGCATCGCGGAAACTGAATTCGACAACGTGCAGGCTCTTGCATCACCCGCCGAAGGAACCTTGCTCCGCGCGCTGAGAAACCATCCCAATGATCACTGGAAATCGAATCTAGCGAAGACCTTGAACGAGGAGCTGCTGAAGCGCTCCGATCTTGCACCAGAGTTCATCGAACTGGAGTCGTCAACGCTGTACGGGTGGGGACTGCACCTAGACCAGGTTTCAACCCCAGCTTGGGCGGACGATGAGGCTTCGCGGGCAGCGATTCAGGTCGCACTGGATAAGGTATCGACTGCAAAAGCCCACCTTCAATCGGCCTTAAGTGCATTGGAGACTAGCTCGGAGGCTGTCAAGACCGCTGTTGCCGACCTCAATCATGCGAAGGGTGAACTAGCCATCTGTGAAGGCCAGGCCGACACGCTTGACATCACCAAGGAACAGGCAGAGCAGGAACTTTCCAATGCAACCCGTGACGCTGGTACTAGAGCTGCAGAAAAAGTCGAGGAGTTGAACGCTGAATTGGCGGCGCTCAACCGAGATTTGGCAGGAGTCGAAAGCGATAAAAGCGCCCGTCTCGCCAGTATCCAACGCGAATACAACGACCTACGTAATGCTGCTCTCGTAGCCAGAAATAGCGCGCTGAAACAGATCGACCAGGCTATCGAAAAAGCGGAACGTGAACTTCAAAGCGAACTTACGTCCCTGGATGAGCAGGTAGAAAAACGCTTAGCAGACAGCGGGGTTGATGTCGAAGGACTTTCTGGGCTGCAGAAGGAACTGGAGGATGTCAAGGATGAGCTTCGCCAAATTGAGTCCCACAAGCCACTTGTGGAAGCCTGGGAGGAGTTCCAGGCAAAGGGTGGCATCGCCAGCGTTTCAGCGGCCAGGGATGTTGCCAAACAGGCGGGCGATCGCGCTGAGGCATCTCGTCGTGACCTCAATGCATTCGATGACAAAGTCCGCAACAGGAATCGCCAGTTCAACACTGACGTGGAGGCTCTGGAGAGGCGAATTTCTGAGTTGGAGATTGAGGCGAACAGTCTCGACCACCTATTGAGCAGTTTTGATGGGCGCCCAGCCTATGTGCAGCCAACGACAACGCTCAAAGATAAGGCGGATGTTCTTCGAAGTCAGGTTGAGGAGGCGCGCTCAGACATTGACCTGGTGATGGGGGGCATTCGAACCCGCCACAACCACATCTCAGGGAAGCTGCTTTCTGGTCACAAGCAGTTGGGCAAGTTCGTTGAAAACTGGCTCAGCCAAGACACTGCTCGCATGGGGTCAGACATCGGTCAGGCGATCGCGTTGTGCCAGTGCCATGGACAGATTGGCGCTGAGGTCATTCGGCCCAACAATCTGGAGCTGAAGACCATCTTCGCGAATATCGACGCACTGCACAACACGCTTCTGAATTTCAAGACCGAGGTGGGCCGCGTCAACCGCCAGGTCCAGGATGGTCTCAGCGGCGTGACCTGTTTTGAACGGATCAGTGACCTCAAGCTCAGGATTGAGACCACCTTCGAGGATCTAGGCTTTTACACGAAGCTGAAGAAGATGGCCGAGCTGATCAAAAACTACCAATCCAGCCCCGCCTACATTGATGACCGCGAACTCGCTCCACGGGAGATTGCCAGTGCACTGGGCGACTTTTCAAGCGTGTTGGGCCGTGATGGGAGCCTTGAGATCAATCTGGGGGCGTACATCACGGTCGGTGGCAGCGTCGTTGACAACGGCACGCTGCGCGAGTTCAAGCGTCAAAGCGAACTTGAAGCCATATCCAGTAACGGCCTGACCAGCTTGGTGATGATCACCTTGATGATCGCCCTGGTGAACACCATGCGCGGAAGCGATCCAGTGTACGTGCCGTGGCTCACGGACGAGATTGGAGATTTCGACAAGGGGAACCTCAAAGCACTGCTGCAGATGCTCAAGGACAACCGCATCGATTTCGTGACCGCCTCTCCTTCACTGGACCTGATGCAGCGCGGGTACTTCGCTCGACGGTATCTCTTCGAGGATCGTGGCCGGGTGCGCTTGTATCAACCGCATCCATCAAGCGAACCTAAGGCGGTCGTGGAGGAGACCAGCGTATGAACACCCAATGCACACGATTGCTTCTGGAAGGGGAATACATCTGCGACGTACGCTATCCCACCGAGTACGAGGTTCTGCAGGATCCAGCTGAACAGGAGAGGGTGGATAGCTGGCTTGCCGGCCTGAATATGCGTCTCGCGCGCTTGGGGGGGGATGGGGCGTTCTTCATGGCGCCTCTTGTGGTGACCGCCCTTGACCAGGCACGCCTGCGCAGAGAGTTGCTCGATTTTCGTGATGTGTACGGGCCTGCCGTCGTGATGCTTGACTTGATCCGTCAGGCGGACAGTCTTGGTCTTGTGCTTTCGCCAGGTGAATACATTCCCTTGTTCGAGCTGGAGTCTGCGGTGGCCAACTCGGGCACCCTGGAGATGTTGCTTCGGAGCAAGTTGGCGGTGATCCATGATGGCAATCCACGCAACAGCGTACGGGAGAACCTGAGACGCCTCCTTATGCACCTGGCCAAAGATGGCTATGTGTACCTGGCCTCCAAGGAGACGGAGACCTACCGCGTAACAGGCAAGGTAGAGCAGCTCTATGCCGTGCTGCAGTTCCTCAGCGAGAACAAAGTGATACCGGACACGGAGGTCGATGAGTCGGAGGTAGATGATCCGGATCTGATTGACTTGGCCAACGCTGATGAGGACCCCCTATGACTGAGCGTAGCGATCAGGTCGAGAAGCTGCTCGGGGTCCTGCACCGGCATTCCGAACTCGTATCCGAAGCATTCGATGGAGAGTTGACTGGCGTCACTCGGCAGCGTGCCAAGGCCATCGAATCTCTTTTCGAGGCCGGTGCCCTCAAGCCTTACGACGAGGACACCTACCGCCTAAACCCTCGCCTTCGTGAGTTCATAGCGGATCATTTGTCCAGCTATCACGCCTACCAGTCTCTGCGGGGTGTATCTGGAACGCTGCGCCAGGCTAATGCCCAGTGGCGGGAGTTGCGCCGTCTCAAGGAAAAGGGCACGCGGCGGAACGTGGACACCATACTCGCCGCCCTGGATGAATCGATTGCCGATATCGCATACAGCATCGAGCACAACTTGGCGATGCTCTACGTGCTCCTAGGGTCGCAGTTCGGGAACGTGGTGGGACTCCAGGCGAAGATCGCGCAGAACGCCTATTACGCCGCCCAGGTTGTCTCATTTCTTAGGGACATGGAGTACATCCGGCGATTTGTTGAACGCGTGGATGATGAAGCCATTGCATCGGGTTTAAGCGGGGTGAGAACCTTGATTTCCCGCAGGCTGGGTTCTCGACTGCTGGGATGGACAGGGCAACTCAAGGATGCTCAGGCAGCAATCACCCGCAGGCTCTTTGATGCTCGGCGTATGGAGGCTCGGCTGAAGAACCTCTCCAACTTCGCCCTTTGGCTTGACCGTAACAAAACGACTACTGGGTGGGGGCTCGAAGGCGTAGATCTGCAGAATGCTGCGGTGGCCCTCTGGCGGCCTGAGCGGATCAAGGTACGGCCGCAACCTGACGTTGGGGATTCTGATGTACTGGTATCTGAGGGGCTTGCCCGGATCGTAGGGGCACTGCCTCCACCCAAGCCAGAACCGAAAGTCAAGCCTCCACCTGTTCCCCAGAGGATGATCACTGACGAAGACGACGGCGTTGTCATCGAGGAGGAGGCCCCCCACGAAAGGGCGCTGCGTGAATTCATTTCCGCGTTGAATGCCCCGGAAGCTGGGTATCAGTCCTTGGCCAGTTTCAAGCGCCAGTACCCTGACCTCGCAGACCTGGATGAAGGTGCATGGTTGATGTACGGCTTTGCTCAATTGCAGGGCCCGGAGTACAGGCTGGAGGTTCTCTCTACACCGATCCCAGGTGTGTTCGTTCTCAATGAACCCTTTTACGACATCTTGGTGAAGAGAGAAGCGCTGTGAGCCTTACATCGGCGGAGCGAGCATTCCTTCAACGTCTGGTCGCGGTGAAGCCTGCAGACCGCGAAGCTGGGAGCGTAGCGGTGTTCTTCTGCAATGAATACGGCTTAGGGAAGCGGGCGGGGCGCTATGTCCTCTACGAAGAGCGCCATTATTTGCATGCAGAACAGCTGCTCCGACTTCATGGACTTCCAACCCAAGGACTCGGATCCGGCGCAACACGTGCTACGGCAGCTCAGTATGGCGGCATGTCCGAAAAAGCAGGCACTCTTGGTCCCCATGAGGGAGAGATTGCCGTGGTGGCAGGCCCTGGATGCACGTTGAACGGCATGCCTTGGACAAGTCCTCCTGGCATGTGTCTGGTAAGCACGGCAGAGGCACTGAAACCGATAGGCTGTGACGTGATTTGCATCGTCGAGAACTGGGAGGCCTTGAAAGCAATTCACGCTTACCGTTGGATCGACGTGTCATCCAAGGCAGTTCTGTATGTTTTCCGGGGTGACAACAAGTTCTCTGCAGCGAACGTTGGGGCCCTTTTGGACGTACGGCCCGAGCCCCTGTGGGCATTCGTTGATTTTGATCCCGCAGGATTGGGAATAGCCTGCGGCCTGCCGGTTGCTCGCCTTCAAAAGCTCCTGTTTCCGGCGTGGGAATGGATGGCTACAGCATCCTCGAATCAGCGCGGACGCCAGTTGTACGCCCAACAGGAGCCTCAGTGGGGGGCTACCCTTGATCGTGCAACAGCCGCTGTAGTTCAGGTGGCATGGAAGGCCCTCAAGGAGGGGAGGGCTGGCCTCACCCAGGAACGCATGCTTTTGGCCCCCAAGTAGTGATCTATGAGGGCAGGGCCCGTACCGCATCCATGACCTTTGCCCCCAGCTGACGGGTATTCATGTCTTTGCCCGCTCCATTTGTGACCTCGATGCCCAGCTTGGCAGCAAGTTCGCGCAGCACACGAATCGTCGGTGTGCACGCCACACCGCCCTTCGTTACCGTGATGGTAGTGCTCTCGTCCCGCATGATCTGGAAGTCATCGTAAGCGACAATCTCAGGCTCGCCTGTCGGGGTGGACAACACGACACTGACATTCTCTGCAGGGAGCAGATCCGTGATGCTGGAGATCGCGTCCATGACTTGATCGCCCCAACGTTTGGAGACAGCGAGGGTGCGGCCTTCTGCGTGGAGAAGCATGCTGTCTTGGCTGAAGTAGCCGCTACCCGGGTTCCCAGTCCGCTCAAGGAGCTGTGCCTCACTCAGTTGGCCAGGCGCTGACAAGAAAACGGAATCACCTTTCGACGGTAGCGCTCTTGCGATTGCATCAAGCTTCACACCCTGTCGAAGTGCTTCCGCGATGATTTCGTAGACGACGCGGCGGCCTGCCAGGTTGGCGAAGGTCCTGCCATCGATGGACAGGTTGTACTTCGTCATGTTGCGCTCGGAGGATCTTACGACGGCCTGCTGTGCTTCCTTCTCGCGGATGGCCACCTGGTACTGCGCCGCTTCGGGGAGCGGGATCACCTGCTGCACATCGAGCAGCAAGCGGCCGTCAAGCAGGTGAGGGCGCATCTGTACACACCGCAGGTCAAGCCCTTGCTTGTTGAGCCATAGGACTGTCGTGCTCAATTCGGTGCCGAAACTAGCCGCTGCCAGGACGATGCGCACCTCCTCGTCCAACTCGACACGCTCACCGTCGTCAAGCTCCAGAAAGTCGCGTATGGCCTCCTCTGGGTCATTGGTAGAGCCGATGCTTGCGAGGTACTTGCGATGTGCCTCCACAGCTTGTTCGAAGCGCATTGCGCTGATCATGGCCGCATAGCGAATCGCCTGCAGCTCCATGCTGGCCCCGTCTTCGCGTTTGAGTTCAACAACTACCAATTTGCGGTCCTTGTCGAGGCACAACAGGTCGATGCGCCGGTTTGCGCCAACCCAGTCGCCAAATTCTTCGGCCAGGACCATGGTTGCCACACCTGGAGTGATCGCCGAGATCTGAGCACGCAGGGCCTTCTGAATGTGCTTTCTCTCATACTTCCCCATGCTGGAGAAGCTGGTGAGAGGTATGGGTGAGAGGGAGTCGTCACCACTCATTTCGTAGAGGGCCATGGTCTTCCGGGTGATTTCTGGGATGGTTGTTCGACTATAAACGTGGGACCTACTCGGCTGCGAACCAACTATCTGTTATGCCCTCCTCAGTCTCTTTGTCAGCTTATTCGCCCGAATGGGTCCGAGCCCGGTGTCTTGAGGAAGAGTGCCCCCTCCATCCCGGCATGATTAAAGATAGGAGGTGGGAGATCTTGAAGGCGTGCGTAAAGCTGAAGACCTACGACGAAGACCAAGTAATTCTCATCGGGCTGACGCGCAGATGTCCTTTGGACAAGCATGATCCTCTGTAACTGAAAGCGTTGCTCATCGCATGATGGATTGATGTGTGCATGCACACTAAGATAGCAAGGCCGTCGAGCGACTGGTCTCTGCCGAATCAAATCGGCTCGTCAATGCAAATGAAAGGGTCTGCCGAAAATGGAAGTCACAGTTCAAGTGGATGAAGCATCACTCATTGATATGGAAGTCTCTGCAGATCAGCTTGCGGATGCGATCAAACGACAGATCGAGGGAGGCTTAGATCTCGATGGAGATGGCAAGTTGTATCTCAACGACGTAGCAGTCAAGGTTGTGGTCTCCGAGGCCGACCAACAGCAGTTGGCTTGACATTCACGGTCTTTGCGCAGCCCAAACCCACAATCCCTAGCCCAAGGAGGTCAAGATGATCTTGGCGAAGAAAAACGGATGGTTGATCCTGGTGCGCGTACTGCGCAAGACCCGCAACGGCACGCATGTACAGCCCGTAGATAGCCATCATTCCCAATTCGTTTCGAAGCGGGATGCATGCAGCATGTTGTGCAGCGACATGAGCACTGCAATGGCGTTCGTGAACGGCACCGAGCGGTGAAGAGAATTCAGATCACGGCGGATGTGCGAGAAGTCCGCTCAGGCCTGACGCAAGCCCTCGATGCAAACCAGGTGGTCGAGGTCCACTATGCGGAGATGACAATCGGTGACTATCTTCTGTCACCTGATGTTGTCGTAGAGCGTAAAGCGGCACATGACTTCGTTGCAAGCATCTTCGATAAGCGTCTCTTTGGCCAGATCGCCCAGATGAAGGCGACATACCCTCGGGTGATCGTCTTGGTTGAGGGTGATGTTTTTGCCACCAGATCCCAGATTGCGCCAGAGGCTTTGCGTGGTGCGCTTTCCTGGCTGGCCGTCATCGAAGGGGTCAGCCTCATTCAAACCCGCAACCCAATCGACTCGGCCAGCTTCATTGAGGTGATGGCCCGACACGCGCAGGAAGGTCTGGGCTACGAAATCTCTCTGCGGGGCTCAAAGCCCAAGGACTTCAAGGTCCTTGCCCAGTTTGCGGTTGAGGGGTTGTGCGGGCCCGCTACGGCAAAGAAGTTGCTCGCGCACTTCGGGTCGGTTGAGCGCGTCTACAGCGCTACGACGGATCAGCTTTGCGAGGTGAAGGGAGTCGGCCGCAAAACCGCTGAACAGATTCGCGAACTTGTCACCTACCAGGTGAACGGCTGACAAAGCTCCACTGCCCAAGAGGCTCTCATTCTGTAGAGGGCCTATGGACCTGACTTCCACCAGTGCCGGTGTAGACCCTGGTCAGTAAAATGGTGTGCATGAACACGAAAGCCAGGGCCGCGCCCCATGAGAACAATGAGCGTCTGAAAGTGCTTGTTGCTGAGGCCGGTCTCACCCAGGTAGCGGCGCTTGCGCTTTTCAACAAGGACATCAAGGTCCGGCCTCTTGCAGAGTCAACCTGGAAGGGCTACTTTTGTGCTCGCGATTCCAAACGCTATCGTGGCTTTGGTCATGAACTCTTGGCGCACGCGGAGGAAGTGTTTGGAAAGCAGCTGCACGCTGCCGACAGCGAAAAATGATCCGAACTCCCCGAAGTAAGCTGGTCTGGGTCGTAGCAGGGACGATGCTGACTCTTGCAGGCGTGTTCTATGGGGCGAAGCAGCTTGGGAGAATTTCCGCAGAGAAGGACCACGCCCGCCTGGATGCTGACTTGGGGTTTTCGGTGATGGGGCTCGCTCAACCTGATCGTGCACTTCTCGCGTTGCTTGCGTTGGAGTGCGATTTGGGAAGCAAGCCAGAAGGCAGGCAGGAGACCCTCCAATGTCTGCGCTCTGCTGCCGCATATGGCCCCAGGGTCATGCAACACTTCCCAAACGCCCCCGATCGGCTGGAATCGATTCTTACGACCAGAATTGGCCGGAGCTAGCCGCCGCCCGCCTGCTCTGGGCGCAATCCTTCATTTCCAGTACACTTCCCGGAACCGATTTCCAGTCTCAGATTGGCAGTCAATTTGTTCACAACGGTGCCAATAGCGCCTTTGTGAGCGGTAGCTGGCCGTACCCTAGGGTGAAGCAGCATCAACTGGGGCTCTACGCCCTTTTCCAGCCCACCGGGGAGTTCATCCCCACCATGGGTTTGTGCTCCTCTTTTTCATTGAGGAGCGAACATGAATTCCCACGGCACTGCTTGTGCCTCCCAAGAAAACCCCACCAATGGCCAGAAACGGGCCAAGAAGGGTGGGGAAACAGGTCCAAATGGGGAGTGGTACCCCCCGGGTGCCTTTATCGCCACCAAGGACCTCCCCAAGCGAACAAAAGACTGGATTTCTCGCCTACCGCTGGAACGCCCAGTGGTCATCGAGCTGTCTTCAAGGTCTTCCGCCGCGAAAGTGACCCAGCGTCAAGTCGGGCTCGTTTCCCTTGCGGCCGCGATCTCAGAAGTCTTCACCTACGGCGAAGTCGTAAACGAGGTGTACATCGGCTATCTCCGTTCGCGAGGCGGGGGTGAGTTCGCCGACAAACTCCTGACTTGGGTTGACCTCTACAAGTCTGGTGAGCGCCTGTTGAGCATCTACGAGCACGCGGACCTGGCGACGGTCGAGGACCTTGTGCTCTTGGCTCAGGCCGGAATGCCCATGCCATTGGGGGCTCTTGAGAGAAAAGCACCAAAGGTACGGGAGCACATCGAGCATCTGATTCGGACAACAGCAAAACGCCACCCGGAGGGGTAACCTCCGTACGCGGCAGTCTCAAGCGAGCGCTCCTCTTCATGAGGGTGCTTGCCAATCCCTCACGCGTTGGGGGCTCGGTAAGCATTCAAGCCATGTGTCTACGACACAAGGCATGACGGCAGCTGGCCAGGTCGCAGACCAACACAGCATTCATCGTGTCCGAATAGGCACATCAACTTTGACCCACCGGGGATTTCACCATCCCCCAGGGGGTGGTGGTCTCCATCTTCAAAAGGAAACCACAATGAGCATTCTTTCTTTCCCCGACCGTGGCCCATGGGGCGATTCCCGCTGGCGTGGAAACTGCTCGGGGCACATTTACCGAGAGTTGTTCGAGCAACTGAAGCCGCAGTCATTCTGCGACCCCATGATGGGCAGCGGAACATCGATCGAGGTCGCGCAGGAGATGAACATCAAGGCCTTCGGGTTGGACCTTCACTCTGGGTTTGATGCACTGCGAGATAGCATCGTTGAGCGGATTGGGCAGGAGGTCGAAATGACGGTATCCCACCCGCCATACGGCGCGCAAGTAATTTACTCATCGAACGTATGGGGTAGCGAACCTCACCCTAGTGATTTGTCGCATGCAATTGACGACAACGACTTCCATGAGAAGCTGCAGGTAGTCATGCTGAACCAAAGGGCAGCAACGGTACCTGGTGGCATCTACGGAACTATCATTGGTGACTGGCGCCGGAATGGCCGCTACACCAGCTACCAGGCAGAAGTCATCAGTCGCATGCCAAGCGACGAGTTGGCAGCAGTCTTGATCAAGGCGCAGCACAACGTGATGAGCGAGAAAAAGCACTACGGCCGTATGAAGTTCCCCTTCATCCGTCACGAGTACATCCTCCTCTTCCAGAAGCCTAAGCATGTGATGTCGATGTTGTCTGATCTCGCTTCCATGGCCCGCCAGCAGAGCGCGCGACTGACTTCCACCTGGAAAGCAATCGTTCGTACCGTGCTGATGAGCCTCGGGGGCTCCGCCTGCTTGGCGGAGATCTATGCAAAGGTCGCTGAAAACGCGCCTGACCGCCTTGCCGCGAATCCCAATTGGCAGGCGAAGATCCGTCAAACGTTGAACTCCAACGAAGACTACTTCGCCCCGGTCGATCGTGGTGTCTGGAAACTCGCTGCCTGATCGCACCGCACCGCAGAAAGCGTCGCGGAGCAATAGCAAAGGTCCGCAGGCCTAACCAGGCCGGTACGCGGCAATCTCAACCCACCAGGGGCACCTAACCCCGGTGGGGGAGGGTGCTCCACTTTCTAGGGGTCTCCTCGTTTTCAGTGCAATAAGTGACGGTACGAAAAGCTAGCACTGGC